>JAZSGY010000003.1:0-19832 GCA_045532985.1 Eubacteriales bacterium
TCCACTTCTACAACAATGATCGTATCCAACTCAAAACAAAACTGACACCACTCGAAAAGCGATGTCAGTTCGTTGCTTAATTATTTAATATCCTACCCTCAAGGGGCTTTTTGTGCTGTCCGCACAATTTGGGGCAGTTCATCGAAAAGGAAGGGGGCTTTTTTTGCCGTAGACGGGCGGCGTTATTTTTTCATTCATCAACGCAAAGTGCCTCGACAAGAAACGAAGCGGCAAAGCGAACTCCCTTGATGAACGCGCGCGTTTCCGATAGGTCGGAGGGCTTCTTCAATGGCTATATCAACATATGTTTGTATGTAAATCAATATATTTTTTGTTTTTTGTGTTAAAATTTATTCGACAGACAAAAAAGATTTGTTTTTACAGATCAAAACGGAGAAAATATATGTATTTATACAAACGGCTCAAGGATCTGAGAGAGGACTCCGAGCGCACGCAGGAAGAGATCGCGAACCTGTTGGGAATTTCGCAACAGCATTACTCTATGTATGAGCACGGCAAGCGCGAGCTGCCAATGCACCATTTCATCGTTTTGGCACGCTTCTATAACGTGTCGCTCGATTATCTTGCGGGATTGAAGGATAAGCCGTAAAAATAAGAAGCGGGGGAAACCTTTTGTAAAAGGTTTCCCCCGCTTCCCCTTCGAAAAGGAAGGGGGTTTATTCTTGACGAAAACGGTAACGAGCTGTGTGCTTACGCCCTTTTGCAAAGCAGAGTATGCTCGCCTGCGGTGAGCGCGAGACGATCACTTCCGTCCACGGTGTAGCCGCGGGGCATAAGAAGCGTTCCCGACTTCGGCACGCTGAGCGTCAGGGTGACGTCCTCTGCCGTGCGGCGCCATGCGACGCTGATCCTTCCGCCCCTGCCGTCGTAGCTTGCCGATGCGTGCTCGAGCGCCGCGATAAAGTGCGGTGCGATGGCGTAGCTTTCGGGATCGGTGACGGTGGGGTTCGGTTGAATGCCGACGATCTCCTGGATCAGAAAGCTCGATACGTCGCCGTAGAAGTGGTGATTATGCGATTCGCCGCGCCGCTCCTCGGATACGAAGCTTTCCCAAAGCGTAGTCGCGCCCCGACGCATCCAATAGCCGTAGCAGGCGGGGTGGTCCGCCGTAATCATTTCGTAGGCGAGATCGTGCGCGTTCATCGCACCCAGTGCGTGGAAGATATAGCGAAGCCCGACCATACCGCAGGCGTTGACGTTGCCGTCACGGCGAATGATGGCGAGCAGACGGCTTTGTGCCGCCGCAAGCTCGTTTTCCTCAAAGATGCCCACCTCCAGCGCGAACGCCTGCGACGTCTGGCAGTCACCCGCGACGGTCATCGTATCGAAATCGATCAGATTTGCACGGATGGCAGAGCGCAGCTCCTTTGCGACGGCGTTGGCGTAGAGCGCCTCGCAGGTCATACCGATCCGCTTGAACAGGTATGCGGCACGCACGGCGTACTGATAGGTCATAAAGCTATCGGTGACCTCCAGGGGGGATGCGATCCTACCGCCGTTTTTCGCCTGGTTCGGATCGCACCAGTCGCCAAGCCCGATCGCGATCAGGCCACGCTCGTTGCGCCGTCCCATTACGTAGTGCAGATAGCGCATCATCATCGGGGCGTTTTCCCTGACGGTCTCAACGTCGCCTGTGTATTTATAGACGTAGTAAGGCAGGTTGACGCTGACGCTGTCCCAGGACGGACCGTTGCCCCACTGAAAGCCCCAACCGCCCGTCGGCACGATGCCGGGGAGCGCACCCGCCCCGTTTTGCGCGGCGCTGATATTGCGGAGCCATTCCTTCAAGCTCGTCTCTGCCGACATATTAAGCAGCATCTGCTCGGCGGAAACGCTGGCGTCGCCCGTCCAGCCGTTTTTCTCGCGGTGCGGACAATCGGTGGGGAAATAGAAGAAGTTTGAGAAGTTCGAGCGAACCGTGCATTCGTAGAGCTGATTCAGGATCGGATCGGAGCATTCGAAGCCGGCGCGCGGTGTCAGCGCCGAGCTCATTTCAAGCAACACGAGGGTGTCGTCCTGTACCTGCTCGGGGGTGAGCCCCTCGACCCAGGCGTAGCGGAAGCCGTCGTACTTAAAGCGCGGGGTAAAGACCTCCTCGCCGCCCTTACAGACGAACACGTCGGTCTGTCCGTAGTCGCAATAGCGCTTCGTTGTATGCGCGTCCCGACCGAAGAAGCAGGTCGTATCGATCGAGAAGCGACCGTCCATATTCCATTCGCCGTGGCGGACCGTTACGGTCTGTCCCGCTTTTCCGTTGATCTTCAAGCGCGTGACGCCCGCGGTATTGACGCCAAAATCAAAGACGTAGACGTTTTCGCGGCGGGTGTCCTCGTTGTCGGGCGCGTTCTGCATCGAGAATTCCGAGCGCGCGAAGCAGGCGCTTTCAAAAAATTCACGCTTGACGGGCAGGATCTCACGCCGAACTTCGATCGGCTCCGCCTCACAAAGGCGGGCAACGCCGCGCGGCGCTCGTTCGCGCTTCGCATTCTCCCACCCATGATCGTCAAAGCCGACCTTGCACCAATCGGGAATTTCAAGGCGCGCGTCGTAGCGACAGCCCATACGCAGATCGTCGAAGGTGATCGGCGAGGGGTGGGTCTTTACGCTCTCGTCCGCCTCAAGGCAGAAGCTCTCCTCTCCCTTCCTCGCCTCAAGACAAAAGGCGGTGCAGACGGGGCCGCGGCAGCGTGCCTTTTCAAAATCCCAGATGAAGCCGCCGATAGCGTTACGCATACCGTTGCCGAGCAGGATGCCGATGACGTTTTCGCCCTCGGTGAGATGCGCCGTAACGTCGTAGCTGTCGTAATAGCAGATATCGTCGGGGTTGCTGATATAGGGAGCAAGCGGTCCCTTTGTGACGTTTTCGCCGTTGATATACAGCTCGTAAAAGCCAAGACCCGTGACCGTGATCTCTGCTTTTTCGGGGAGAAACGGCAGGGTAAAGCTCTTTCTGAAATAGGGAGCGGGGACGTGATGATCAAACTCGCAAAGCGCGTCGTTTGCCTTGATAAAAGAATCCGAAAATCTCATTCTTTCCCTCTTTTGTAAACTTTATTTTACAATTTTGATACAGAGATACCCGTTGATCTCGGGGAGGGTGATCTCGGTGTAGCCGTCACGCACGAGGCACGGCAGGGGTGTGCCGTCCGGCACGGCGATCGCCCCCTCGTATCTGCCGCGGACGGCGACGGTGGCACCTGCGGGATAGCGGGTATGCTCCTCGATGACGGCAAACTTTCCGCGGGTCTCGGGCGTCGTGACCTTGACGTGGCAGAGCGTGTGGCGGTCGCTTTCGGTGAGGGTGACGCGTGCGGTGCTTGGCAGGTCGCACTTGATCAAAGGTTCGGGCAGAAGCTCGGACAGGATGCGTGAAACGAGCGCTTTGTGCGCGACGTAGGCGTATTGGTTATACGCCGTGAAGAGCTTGAAGCCGATATGAACGATATTGCCGCGGCGTGCCGCCATCGGTGCGACGGGGTCCTTCTGCGGCGTGTAGACGAAACCGTGGAAGCCGTCGTAGACGCGGTCGAAGTAGGCGGGAACGTAATCGGCGTAGACGGTATCGCTCTCTCCGTCAAAGCGGAGTCCGCCGACGTAGGCGGCGTAGCGGAAATCCTCACCGCGGGGTTGGTAGTAGGGGGTCGCCTCCTTCGGATCCTCACCCGTGATCGACCAGCCCCATTCGGGCAGGGCGAAAGCAAGCGTATCGGGGAGCGTGCCGCCGTAGCCCGTCGACAGGACGGGCTTGCCCGATGCGACGAACGCCGCGAGCTTTTCGGCAAGGCGCGGTGTGACGCGCATTTCGTCGGGAAGAATGAGCAGGCGGTAGTCCGATAGCTCCATTTCCTCGTTGAGGATATCGAAGGAATATTTCAGCTCGCCAAGCAGACGGGAGACGCTCGCATATTCGCCGCCGAGGAAGCCGCTGTCGATCGGAGCAAGAACGCCGATCTCGGCTTTATATTTCGCGCCCTCGGTATACGGCTCGTAGGCGCGGCAGAGGTCAAAGACCCTGCCGATGCGGTCGTAGACGGCGGGCTCAAGCGCGCCGCGCGGATGCATATGGTCGCCGACCGAGAAGGTGAAGCCCTGCGAAAGGGCGTCGAACAGATCGTTTTCGATCGCCGCCTGCGTGCGCAGGCCGCCGAAGTCGCCCCAGCCGCCGTGGAAGCGGCCGCTCATATACATCACGCGATTGGATATCTTGCGCGCGTAGGCGGCGTTGGCGGGAAAAAAGTCGTAGCCCCAGAAGCCGCCCGGCAGACATTCGATCTCGATGTGGGAGTTCAGCTCCCGCATCTGCCAGTAGGGCTGGGAGTTACAGATCAGGTTACGGTCACCGACGCGCTCCTTGAGCCGTCGGAGCAATGCCAGCGTGGTGTCGCGGGTGTGCTTTGCGACGGCGGCAGGATCGAGCGGATCGCCGCCTACGGCGCGGATCGCCTCCAGACACTCGTTGCCGTAGCAGGGCGTGAGACTGATGCAGTCGAGGAAGATGCCGTCAAGCGAGGGGTAGAGCGTCAGCACCTCGTCAACGAGACTGTAAATATAGTCGCCGTAGCCCGTATTGACGCAGGGAGTGCGGAAGGTGTGGCTGACGCGATGCTCGGCGATCACGCGGCCGTCGGGTCCGACCTTCATATAGTCGCGGTGCGTGCGGCACGCCTCGTGATCGATCCCGAAGTTCAGGTATGCCGTAACGCCGATGTCGCGGCGGTGGCAGGCATCGAGCAGCTCGCCGAGCATATCGCCGTCGTAGCCCTTGTATTTCACGCCGATCTTCGTGTTGTAATAGCAGAAGCCGAGATTGCACTTGGCAAAGGCGTTGATATAGCGGACGCCCGTTTTTTCAAGCCGATCCGCAAATGCCTCGGCATCGAAGTCGCGTCCGAAATCCTCGATCCCCGGCATGGTGTGGAAATCGAGATGAATGCCGCGTTTGAGTTCACCGTACATAAAAATACCTCTCAATTCTTTTCATTTGCAAGCCGACGGATCCAGCGGAAGCGGTTGACCTTGACCGCCGCGACGGCGCATTTTAAGATCTGATCACTCTTAAGGCAGAGAAAGACGATAGAGATCGGCGCGCCAAGATAAGAAGCAAGGATCGCCGACGGCAAAACGACGAGAAAGACGAAGATCGTATCGTTTTTGAAGACGAAGGACGTGTCGCCGCCCGCTTTAACGAGCGAGCCAAGACAGCACGCCTCGTAGCAGGTGCCGACGATGGTGACGGATAGCACCGTCATCAGAAGCGCGGCGGTCCTTTCTGCCGCGGGGCTGATGCCCGTATATAATAAAAGGAAGAGATCCTTGCCGAAGAATACGAGCGTGCCCGAGAGGAGTCCGACGAAAAGAAAGAGGAGCTGGCAGGTGCGCGCGTATTCCTTGACGGCGTCGATGCGTCCCTCTCCGATGGTTTTGCCGATGACGACCGAAACGCCGCCCCAAAGACCGTTGAGCCAGACGTAGATGAGGTTGTTGAGCGTGTTCGTCACGCTGACCGCGGCGATGACGTCGGCGGTATAGCGACCGATGATCGCGCCCTGCGCGAGGATATTGACCGCCCAGACGAGGTCGCCCGCGATCACGGGAAGTCCATAGCGCAGATACTGCGGGAGAAGGTCGGAGGCGTGCGCAAAAAGCGTGCGGGGGCATAGCGAAAGTCGGCGATCAAACACGAAGACGTAAAGGCAGACGACGAGGCATTCAACGATGCGCGCGCAAAGCGTTGCGATCGCGGCACCCCTGACGCCGAGCGCGGGGAGCCCGAGCTTGCCGAAGATCAGAAGATAGTTCAGCAAAACGTTGACGGCGAGGGTGGTTGCCGCCGCGATCACGCCGACGCGCGTGACCTGCACGCTTCGCATCGAGAAGATAAGGATCTGTGAGACGGTATAGAAAAGGAAGCTGAAGGCGAGGATGCGGACGTAGGGCACGCCCTCGGACAGCGGTCCCGATTCGTTTGAAAAGAGCGAGAGGATCGCGCGGGGAAAAAGCGCGGTGACAAATGAGAGGATCACCGACGCGACAACTCCGATGCGAAGAACGAGGGAGGTCAGACGGCGCACCGTTGCGGTATCTCCCTTGCCGAAGTACTGAGCGGCGAGAATGAGGAGCGCACTGCCGAGCCCGACGACGAGCTGCTGGAGCAGAAACTGCACCTGTCCGCCGAGATAGACGCCCGAAACGGCGTCGTCACCGAGCCGTCCGACCATAACGTTATCGGCAAAGCCGACGAGAAAGGTGACCAGATGCTGAAGCGAGATGGGCACGGCGAGCATCAGGACGGTTTTATAAAAATTCCCGTCTTTTGTGATCCAGCGCATAGGCGTTCTCCGTTTTGATTTTCTTTGATGCCATTCTAACACAAGGGTTTTGGAAAGTCAATGAAAAAAAAGAAAAAAAGGGCTGTCTCAAACACAAAGCTTGAGGTAGCCCCCTATATTACATTTCGAAATCACATTCCGAAGGAAGGACCCGCATCCTCCTCATACTCCTCGAAGCCGTAGCAGCCCGGGATCGGCTCGACGTTGAAGAGCCCACCAAGATCGTAGAAGGTGATGGTATTGACGATGCTGATCTCGACCGGCGTGCCCTGAATGTCGTACGAAAGGTCGATCTCGACCCGATACGAGGTCAGATTACCGTCCTCGACCTTTGCGGTCACGACGGCGCGCTCAACCTCTCCGTCGCCCCCGTAGGTGCCGAGCATCATTTCCCGTGCCAGCTCGATCTGTTCGGCAAATGCTTCCTTTGCGACACCGCTCGTGACGGTGAGCGTGAATTCGGTCACGCCGTCCTGTTCGGTAGCGCTAATATCCTTATAGGACTTTTGGAGCAGCAGCTTTTCGAAGCCGTCGACGATCTCCTCTTCCTCATCTGCAAGATTCACCTTGTAGCGCTCGCCCTGCATATCGTAGAATGCCCAATCGCCCTCCAGATAGGCGTCGCCCTGAAGGATGGTCTCGCCGTTTGCCTCGTAAGTAAGATCGAAGCGCATTACGGGCAGGTCGTCCTGGAAATCAAACGCGCCGTCCATTTCCATCACCATCTCGTAGGTCTCGCCCTCGATCATACACGTGATGAGCTGTGTCTCGCGCATGCGGCCGCTTTCGAAGTCCTCTGTTTTTTCCATTGCCTGTCGAAGCCGGCGAAGCGTGTCGTTTTTTTCGTCGCTGTCATCGAGCGTGTCGCTGCAGGCGAAGAACGAGCAAAGCAGAAGCGAAAGCGATAAAAGCAGGATCAGAAATTTTTTCATAGAAAAGCTCCTTTCAAAATACGTCGTTTTTTATGTGTTGGACGGGGGATTCTTTTTTCTCTTGCGCACGCAGAAGACCGTGATGATCGTACCCGTTGGAACGGCGATGATCAAAAAGCCAACGAGAAGCGGGATAAAGACGTCAAGGAAGCCGACGGTCTCATTGATCCTGACGGTGACGGTGGAAAAGCCGACCCGCGAATCGTAATCCCTGATCAAAAGCTCGATCTTGGTGAGGGCGGTGTTGACCTCTGCGATCTCGTTGATGACGCTGATGCGGTCAGCGGCGGAGAGATCGGTGCCGTCGAGGATATCCTCGAGCATTGCGCGGCGTGACTCAAGCGACGCCTTTTCCGACTGCGCGTCGACGTAGATCTCTGTGATATCGGTTGTGGATACGTTTTTGTCGGTCAGCTTTGCAGCCCCCTCAACGTTGCCGATGAATGCATCAAGCTGTTCGGTGGGGATGCGATAGGTGACGAATGCGTAGGTGCAGACTCCGTCGTCATAGTTTTCGTTGGTGTATTCGACGTAGCCGCCGAGGGCGGTGCTTTTCTCGGTGAGGCTCTTTTTCAACGCACCGACGTCGTCTCCCTTGATCGCAAGCTCGACCGTGTAGACGATCTTGCGGTTGACGGTGTCGGCTAAGACGCTCTCACCCTTCCCTGCCTCGGGGGTGGCGGCACCGCTACTGTCCTCGCTCTGCCCGCAGGCGAAAAGTGACAGACAAAGCAGCGTGAGCAATAAAAGCACGGATAACGTTTTTTTCATACGGCCCTTCTCCTTTTGTAAAGTTTTGTTTACTTTTTATCTTCCAAATTCGTTTGCCTTGATGTATTCGATGAGGTCGCGCATCGCGCGGGTGACCCATTTGTTTTTATGGTAGATCAGCTGTTTCCAGACGTTGACCTGCACGTCGGTGACGTTGAGGTAGACGAGCGTTCCCTCGGCGACCCTACGCCGCGTCACGAAGTCGGGAAGAAAGGAGACGCCGACGTTATTCTCAAGCATTTCGGTGATGATATCGGTACGGCCGAGCTCGAGGATCGGCAGGATGTCGAGTGACGCCTTTGCCATTGCCTCGTCAAAGACGCGGCGGTAGCCGTGCCCGTGCTCGGTGAGCAGGAAGGGGTAAGCGACGACGTCGGAAAGCGATAGCGCGGCGTCGGTCGCGTAGGGAGAGGACGCGCCCGTTACGAAGTGCATCGGGACGGGCTCCTCCCTTGCAATCACGTAGTCGCGGTGGTAAACGTGGGTGTCGAGGGTGAGCATCAGATCCGCCTCGTTCTGGTTAAGCATACGGAACATCTCGTCGGTGTTGGCGGTGCTGAATTTGAGAGAAATGCCCGGATGCTTTTCGTGGAAATCGACGTAATTCGTGTTGATCATATCCTCGCAGACCGAGTCGGGCGCGACGATGCGCAAAAAGCCCGTGGTGGCGTGCGGCGCCTTGAAGCTTTGTCCGAATTCGTCGTGCAGATGGCGGATCTTTTTTGCGTATTCCAAAAGCTCGCGCCCCTTGTCGGTCAGGGCGATCGTATGATTGATGCGCTCAAAGAGCAGACAGTCAAGCTCGCTCTCCAGCTGCTTGATCTGGAAGGATACCGTGGACTGTGAATAATCAAGGGCGCGCGCCGCCTTGGTGAAGCTGTTCAGCTCAGCGACCTGCGCGAAGGTGATCAGATTTCGGATCTCCATGCTTTCTCCTTTGATCGAACCCTTCAATGCTCTCTTTTAAAAGACGCGATCGGTTCGATCGTCAAGCTTATTATATATCATTGCTTCGCAAAAAACAAGCCCCCGCGGAAAATTTCATACACGGTACGGCAAGCAAAAGGAGATTCAGGCGAGCTTGGTTATTCTTTTTGTGAATTTTTATTTACATTTTTGTACTGCCGTAACGTAGGCTTCATTCATACTGTGCAGCGAGACCGTCTTGTTGTTAAGAAAACTCGCCGTGGGCGCAATGCCCGCGGCGATTCACTTCTTTCATATCATTCCGTTTATTGCGACAGCTCGGGGATCGCTTCCCTTTGCGAGACGACCTCGGCGCTGACCTTTGCCGCCTTTTGTAAACATTCGTTTACATTCTTGCCGCTGAGCCAATGCACGAGGAAGGTTGCGGAAAAGCTGTCGCCCGCACCGACGGTCGAGACGACCTTGACCTTGACGGCGTCAGAGGAAAAGAGCTCTGCCGTTTTGACGTCGTAGGCGACGGCACCGCGCGCCCCGCAGGTCAGGACGATCATTTTGAGCTGTGGGAAGCGTGTGGCGAGTGTTTTCAGCGCCGCGATCGGATCGGGGGCGTCCGTTGAGAGCGCGGTCTTCATCACGTAGGGCAGCTCCTCGTCGCTGATCTTCAGGACCGTCGCACCCGAGAGAGCGAGCGCGAGGCTGTCCGCATCGCAAAAGGGGAGTCTGACGTTGATATCCACGAAGATCTCACGGAAGCGTCCGCAGGCGAGCAAACGGCAGACGGTTTCACGATTGGCGACACTGCGCAAGGCGAGCGTGCCGAAATAAAGAGCATCGTAGTCACCGTCAAGGGCGGGATAGGGGATCGCATCGTAGGCGACGCCCGTCAAAAGCTCGTAGCGCGGCACGCCGTGCGCGTCAAGGGTGACGTTACAGGCGCCCGTCGGCAGATCGGGAAGGATCGCGATTTTATCGGTGACGACACCGTAGCCCTCGATCTTACGGAGTGCTTCTCTGCCGAGAGGGTCTTCCCCGACGGCGGAAAGCAGCTCGACCGCAGCTCCCGCACGGCGTGCGTGTGCCGAAAAATTCAGCGGCGCGCCGCCGATGACGGCACCGTCCGTATAGACGTCAAATAAAATTTCACCAAAGCTCAAAAGCTTCATTTTATCACTTCCTTTGCCATCAGTATAGCACGGCTGCCATGAATTGTAAACGATTTTTTTCTTGACAATCCTTTTTTGGCGTGTTAATATGAAAAAAACGAAGGGAGAGGCGATATGGCAAACAAGCTTTCCGAGATCTCATGCATCAAGCTGAGCGATTATCACGTTCCGTGGGATATTATCATTGAAAAGGTAGAGCGGACGACCGACTTCCCCTTTCATTGGCACGAGCATTACGAGCTGGAATATATTCTCGCAGGGTCGGGCACGCATACCGTCAACGGAAAAAGCCATCCGATGCGGGCGGGCAATCTGCACTTTATCGTGCCGACCGATTTTCACGAGCTGCACGTGGACACGCCGCTGACGATGATCAAGATCGTATTTGACGAAAGCTCCATCTCCCAATCCGTGTTCGACACGTTAAAGCTTGACGTCAACCTGACGAATCTGACGCTGACCGAAAAAGAGCGTGCGCAATTTGAAGCCCTTTTTGTGGTTAGCGAAGGGCAAGCACAAGCCTTTGAGGGATCACAACACTACACCCGTATATCCAAAAATCTGCTGGAGTGTCTGCTTTTGAATCTGTCCGAGATTGCAATGCGGATTTTGCCAAGCAACGCCGAGTCAGAGGAATCCGAGAGCGACATTCATGAGGTCTTGGTCTATTTGCGTCGCAACTTCAAAAAGCCGATCTCACTTTCCACCGTTGCGGAATACTCGCATTTTTCGACCTCGCACCTGAGCCGTCTTTTTCATAAGACGATGGGGGTCACCTTCAAGGAGTATCTGACCGAGCTGCGAATGAATTTCGCCGCGAAATGCTTGCAGAATACCGATGCGAGCGTCACCGAGATCTGCTACGAGGCGGGGTTCGGCTCACTTTCGGGCTTCATCACCGAGTTTCGCCGCCGCTTTGGGCTGTCACCGACGGCGTATAAGCGCGAACAAAGGGAGAATGAGGCGGAGTCGCGCAAAAAATAACAACTTCGTAGCGTAGAGTGACAAATTTTCGCAAGTTTTACCTCGGTTTTCTTTCGTATAATAGTAGAGTCAATACGCTTCAAAGGAGCATTCACAATGAAGGAACGACTGGAATCCCGGTGGCTTTTGCGCGGCACGCGTCCGCATATCATTCCAACGAAGGCGGCGAGCGGCTTTTACGACCGCTACTACGTCACCGATCAGATCCCCGCTACGGTTCCCGGCGGCGTTCATCTCGATCTGTTCCGCGCGGGGATCATTGAAAACCCCTACGTCGGCTATAACAGTCTGCACTGCGAGTGGGTTGAGAACCGTTGGTGGATCTACGAGACGACGGTATACTTTGATCCGTCGCGCGCCAAGAGCCGCCGCTTGATCTTCGAGGGTCTTGATTACGAATGTGATATTTATATTGACGATGAGCTTGTCGGCTCACACGCCAATATGTTTTCTAAAAAAGTCATCGACGTCACGCATATCGCGAAGGACCGCTTCGATCTTATGGTCGTGCTTCGCGGTGTGCCCGACGAGCTGGGGCAGTGGGGCGCGACCTCAAAAACCTTCACGCAGAAAAGCCGTTTCGGCTACGGCTGGGATTTTGCGACGCACCTCGTGAACATCGGCATCTGGCGTCCCGTTTATCTTGAATACGTCGGGGAGGTTGAGATCCTCGATCCTTACGTCACGACCGACTGTGAGGATGGGCGCGGTCTGATCGACGTACGCGCAACGCTCGCAGGGAGCTTTGACGGAGAAATTGCCGTCGAGATCCTCTCGCCCGACGGAAAATGCGTTGAAAAACGTAACGTTTCGTTTACAAACGAGCTTTGCGAGCATTTTGAGATCGCATCGCCGCAGCTCTGGTACCCGAACGGAATGGGGGCGCATCCGCTTTATACCGTCAGCATCACCGCGGGTGAGGAGTGCTATACCTGCAAGACGGGTATCCGCCGTCTGCGCTATCAGAGAACCGAGGGTGCGCCCGAGGACGCACTTCCCTACGCCGCCGAGATCAACGGCGAGCGCATCTACCTCCGCGGCAACAACAAGACGCCGTTTGACCATCTGTACGGCAACGTGGATCACGCGACCTACGATTGGTACGTGCGCGCGTTGGCAAACGAGAACGTCAACCTCGTGCGCGTCTGGGGTGGCGGTATCATTGAGACCGATGAGTTTTACGAGCTGTGCGACGAATACGGCATTCTCGTATGGCAGGACTTTATTCAGTCAAGCTCGGGCTACGAGCATATTCCGTCGAAGATCCCGAGCTTTCTTAAAAAGCTCCGGGCGACGGCGACCGAGGCGGTCAAGGGACGGCGCAACCACGTTTGTCTTACTTATTGGTGCGGTGGCAACGAGGTCACCGACGAGAACCGGATCCCCGCGACCTATGCCGACGAAAACATTGCGATGCTGAAGGAGATCGTGGGCCGAGAGGATCCGATGCGTCTGTTTTTGCCGACGACCTCCTCGGGTCCGACCTACGTCGCATCCTTCGACGTTCCCAACCACGACGCACACGGTCCGTGGTATTACGGCTTCGGCTCGCACTACAAGAATTACGACAGAATACAGATCATGCTGCACGCCGAGTTCGGTGTCTGCTCGCCTGCTGACAATACCGATCTTTTCATGAGCGAGAACGTCGGCGACTCCAAGACCTATAACGAAAACTGCCATCACGGCGAATTCTGGTGGCACAGCTACCGTCGCGACCGCGGTCTGTTCGGTGAATTTGACAGCACCGACGAATATACGCCCTACGGGCAGTGGGCGCAGGCAGAGGCTCTGCGCTATATCATCGAGGCGGAGCGCAGAAAGGCGCCGCGCACCTGCGGCAGTAACATCTGGCAGCTTAACGAGCCCTGGCCGACCGCCGACTGCTCCTCCCTCGTCAGCTATTTCGGCATTCCGAAGATGGCGTATTACTGGGCGAAGAAGGCGTTTTCCGACTGCGGCGTTTCGGCGAAGCTCGACGGGATCTGCGGTGGGGATGCGATCCGCTTTACGGTTTGCCGCCCCGGGGATCTTACGGATCTGTCGGGTGACGTGCAGGTCGGGATCTATAAGGAAAACGGCGAATGCCTGCGAAGCCTTTCGCTTGACGTAGCGGATCTGCCGCTGTCGGTCAGTGAGCCGTTTGCCGAGGATTCCACCCTTTATATGGTGCGCCTGACGCACCGCGGCATCGAGAAGGACTATTTTCTGTCCAAGACGACCGACCGTCCCTATATGGCGGCACGCGACTTCGCGCCCGCAACGCTCATCTGTTCCTTTGAAAAGGTGGCAGAGTGTGGCGAGGTGTCGGAGTACGTGGCGACGGTAAAGAACATGTCGGACGTGCCCGCATATTTCGTGTCCCCCTACGACGCGACGCGTAAATGCGCGGTTTTAGCGGAGGACGGATATTTCACCCTGCTCCCGAATGAGGAGCGATCTCTCCGCTTAACGGTGCGCCCGCGCCTCGGACTTTTCTTTGAAAAGCCGAATGCGGAAATGCAGCTTGCCTTCAAGCTTCTGAATCCCGAAAAATAAAAAAAGACGTCTCAAATGTAAATTTGAGACGTCTTTTTTTACTGCACCCGCACCTTCACGACGATCTTGGATACGGCGGCGTCCTCGCCGTCGGCACGGAGCCCCGGCTTATGCGCGTCCTGCGGGAAAAGAATCGCAAAATCGCCCGCCGTCAGCGTCAGGACGTCTGCGTGCTTTCCGTCCTCGAACAGCGCGAGGTCGCGCGTGTCGTCGTAGGCGGCACTCGCCTTTACGCGCGTGAGGTCGGCGATCTCCATTTTCTCACTGCCCGCCGCGATAAACTGAATGTCGATATAGCGACGGTGCGCCTCGAATACTCCGTCCTCCTTGGCGTCGTACGCCTGCACCGAGGCGTAGAGCGCGTCGCCGTCAAGAATATATTTGCCGACGGGAAGTGACTCCCTCACCGCCCTCTCGATAAAGGCGAAGCTCTCCTTGAATTTTTCGTGAAGTGCAAGGTATTGCCCTGCGTTTTCCAAGCGGTCCTTGATCATTTGGGTGATTCCTTTCATATTTTTGTTTTATGCAAAGAACACCGTGTTCGTTTAGCCGTCGAACTGTACGCGATCGGTTCGCGGCGAGGTCGTCGCCTCCTTCTCCTTCATTACCTTAACGGCGAGGTCACAGATCGGCAGGAAAGCGTTTGCGAGCAGATGTCCCCCTTTTGCGAGAGCCTGCATTGCCGTCCTGATCTCTTCCATCTCACTCGACGGAACGTTCAGCCTGCGGGCGTAAAGCAATTCCTCGTCGTCGCAGGGCGGCAGAACGTGACCGACCGCGCGAAAGGCGTTCATTCCCTCGGGCAGCTTGCCGTCAAAGAGAAGCCGCGTGAGCAGTCTGCCGAAGGCATCGTCGTAACGGGTGGGCTTATCAGCGTTCCAAAGACGGTCTGCAAAGAGAAAAATGGAGGGGGAAATGGTACGCACGAAGTGCGAATGTTCCTCCCACGCACAGCAGCAGCCGCCGATCACCGACGCACGGTTTTCGGGCAGAATGCGGGGGGTATCAAGATAGCTCCACTCCGCGAGCTTATCGGGGTTATAGTATCTTGCAAAATCCATATAGGTGTCGTGGAAGTGCGAGTTCAGCACGGGGAAGCCGTCCTCGACGTAGCCGTTGGGGTGCAGGCAGTAGAGATTTTCCGAGCCGAGCGAATAGTCACTGCGGTAAAAATGGAAGACCATATTGCGTTCCATTTCGGGGGGGATCTTGCCGGGCTCGACGTCGGCGTTCCAAAGCATTGAGACCTTGCCGAGCTTGTTGACGATGCGGTTGACGCGCATTACGGCGTAGTGGAAGACCTCGCGCAGAGTGGTAAAGCCCTTCTCCTTCATCATCTTTTGGCAGATCGGGCATTCGAGCCAATGCGCCTTATAGGGCGTTACCGCGGAAAGGTCGTACTCATCGCCGCCGATGTGCAGTACGGGATCGGGGAACAGCTCTGCCACCTCGGTGAGAACCCGTTCGATCGCGTCGAAGGTTTTTTCCTGTCCGACGCAAACGGCGTACATATTCTCTTCCTTGTCGCCGGGGCAGGCAATATCCGCAACCTTGTTGAAATCGGTCGTATGCGAGATCACCTCGACGAAGGGAGTGATCGAGATGCCAAGCTCATCGGCGTAGGCGATCAGCGCGCGGATCTCATCCTTCGTATATTTCAGATTGTCCTTGCCGAAGCCGTGCCACTCGGGATAGCAATCGAGCGCGATGGTGCATCCGGGGTCTTCCATAAAATGAAACTGCAAAACGTTCATCCGCGAAAGACCCATCTCGTAGACGTAGCGGTAAAGGGCTTCAAGCGAGATCCAGCTGCGTCCCGAGCTTTCAAGCATCATCGCGCGATAGGGTGCATCGGGATAATCCTCAAGCGTTCCCGTCGGCAGAACGAAGTGATCGCCCTCCTTACGAATGATCTGTGCTATGATCGCCGCGGCGTTACGTGCGCCCATTGCGTCGCGTGCACGGATCTCGATTCCGTTTTCCGTGATGCGGATGTAGCAATATTCCTCCCTTGCAGCAAAAACGCTTGCAACCGAAAGGACGGTGTTCGCCTCCTCACGGGATACGGAAGAAACCGAGAGGTCGGGGGTAAGGATCACGAGTGCACGCGCAAAGCGCGCCGCGTCACCTACGCAAAACAATTTCAAGGAATCAAATCGATAAAAGCCTCCGTCGGCTTTCGAGCGCTTCACGCTCGGACAGGTTTCAAATACCATGATGCTTCTCCTTATTTTACGAAATATACGGTGTATGGCTTCAAAAGATCCGCGCGGCTGTAATGCTCACAGCTACCCGCGTTTCTGATGTGGAACACCACTCTGTCCTCATACACCTCAAAAACCAGATATTGCGCGAGGGTCGGCGTCGCAGTGCCGGGATGATAGACCGACACATCCCCACCGCCGTAGCCGCTCGTTCCGTCGGCTTCAAAATACTGCTTCCCGAACGGGCGAAGACCGCCCATATGGACGAAGGTGTAGGCATATTCCTTGCCGCGCGAGTCGGTTTGTCCGAGGTTGTTGCCAAGCGGCATTCCCGCGCCGTCGATGTGCAAAACCGCCCCCGAGGAAAAATCTCGGTAGCAGGCTTCTTCACCGTGAACGTGACCGTAGAGGTAGAAGGCATTTTTATGTCCCCGCAGGATCTCGTAAAAGAATGCGCGGTCGCCGTTGATCATCGTTTCTTCGAGTCTGCCGTCGGTATAATAATAGTTGGCGGACAGATGGCCGATAAGAAAGATCGGCTTCGTTCCATCCGGGTCAAGCTCGCAGAGCTTCTCCTTGACCCAGAGCAACGTTTCGTTGCTGTAATAGCCCTCGTGGGAGTCAAACGCCGTATCGGGGTGAATGTTGATCCCGATGAAATCGATGCCGCCCACAACGTAGTGGAAGGCGCCAAGGTAACGCTCCTTCGGCTTTTCCTTCGAGAAAACGGGGAATGCGTCCTCGGGGGCAAGCGCGCCGAACGCGTCGTCCATCAGATCGTAAAAGTCCGTGGTATTGTAGGGGGCGTTTTCCTCCGTTCCGATATCGCCGAGGATCATATCGTTGTTCCCCGCAACATACAGCACGCGGCGATCCCTGACGCATTCGGCAAGACAAGCGTGTATCTTCTGCTTGATATCGAGGAAATTTTTCTTCGGAAGCGCGCAGGACTTGTTCCAATGCGGATAATCCGAGAGATTGTCTCCGCCGACGATCGCAAGATCCGAAAGTCCGAACTCTGCCGTTGCCTGATCCTTTGCCAAAACCAACGACCGCCGAAGCGTCGTCGGATAATCCAGCATCGATTGCTGGTTATGCATATCGGTGAAGCAAAAGGCTGTCAATCTTTTTTTCATAGTATAAGCCCCGTTCTTTTCTGAAATGTTGCCGTCACGGCATGCTTTTAGAGGGAAGGCCCCGGCATTTTCCGTGGAAAATGCCAAAGGGGCTTTTTTATTATATCCGATCAGTCTTGGAATCTAACCTCGCGGCCGAGCTTTGAGGACTCGTAGATGCCCATCAGCATCTTCTGCAGCTGTACTGCCTGCTCGATGTTCGATGAGGGGATCTTGTCATTGCGAATACAATCGATGAAGTGCGCGATCTCATTTCCGAAGATGTCGCCGAAGCCGCCCTCAAGCGCTTCCTCGGTGAGATTCTTTCCGTCTGCCTTGTAGAGCTTGAAGGGCTCGAGCGTGATGCCGCCCTTGTCGCCCGCGATCTGCGTGGAGCTGTTGTCGGGTCCGTTGAAGGTCCATGCGGTCTCAAAAATGAGCTGTGCGCCGTTTTCAAAACGGAATACACCGTTTGCGGAATCCTCTACGTCAAATTTGTAGTCTGCGACCTGTGCGCCCGCCCATTCGTTGTTGGCGGATACCTCACCGCTGACGACATCGACCTTCGGCTCGTCACGGTAGTCGCCGATCTTATAGATCGCCGATGCCAGAACCGAGACGGGCTTCGGACAGCCCATCATATACCACGCGAGGTCGATCCTATGTACGCCGATGTCGATGATCGGACCGCCGCCTGCATACTTCGAGCAGGAGAACCAGCCGCCGGGAATACCCCTTTGACGGACGTACGCCGTTTTTCCGTAATAAACGTCGCCGAGAACGCCCTCGTCCACGAGCGCTCTTGCCTTCACCGCGGAGTCACCGTAGCGAAGCGGAACGGCAAGCATAAACTTGACGCCGTTTTTCAAAACCGCTTCCTTCAGTGCGAGCGCGTCTGCGAGATTGTGGCAGATCGGCTTTTCGCACATCACGTGGCAGCCTGCGTTTGCCGCGGCGATCGCAACAGGTGCGTGTGCCGCAGGCCAGGTACATACGTCAACGTAGTCGGGCTTGCAGCTTGCAAGCAGATCCTCGACCGATGCGTACGCGGCGGGGATATCGAACTGTGCGGCGAACGCCTTCGCCTTTTCAAAATCGATGTCGGCGCAAGCGATCACTTCAACGTCATCGCGCTTCATATAAACGGGCATATGCGCGTTTTTCGCAATGTTACCCGTACCGACAATGGCAATCTTTATCTTTTCCATATTTCCTCCTGAGCCCCAAAAATTTTTTAGGGGGTGCTCCTCGTTCATTATAGCATCGCTCCCGACCGTTGTCAAGGTTTTTGGGAATTTAAGGGACAGAAAGCCGGCAGTCGTTAACACAGAGCAATTTTTTTCAAAGGCGCTTTATACAGCTTGAAAGAAGCGCCTTATACGCCCGAAATTCAGGGTCGCTCGGGGTGGTCGCCAGAACGTGGGCGACGCGTCCCATCAGCGAGCGCACATACCCTTGCCGATCCGTGACGCCAAGCCGCTCCAGATGTCCGTCGATGCCGAACTTCTCTACGTAATACATCTCCTGACGGAGCTTCCTTTTATATTCCTTCGTCAGGTTCAGCTTTTCATTCACGACGATGCCCGTAACGGTCTGGCGGCGGGTTTGGGGGATCACGGCGGTCTTGCGGTTTTTCAAAAACAGACCGAGCCTTGCAAGCTCGCCCTTGACGAACGCGACGATCTCGCCCTCGTCAAAATCGCCCGAGAAGGTCATATCGTCACAGTATCTGGTATACGTGACGCCCTTCCCCGCACAGAACGCCCCGACGGCTTCGTCAAAATCATAGAGGATGATGTTGGTGATTGCGGGAGAGGTTGGCGCCCCCTGCGGAAGGGTGTCCTTGCAGTAGCAGAGCATCGTCAAAAGGATCCGAATGGGCTCTGCATATTTTTCCGCGCAAAAAACGCGCTCCTTGACCTGTGAATACAGAATATGATCGAAAAAGCCGTCGATATCGAGCTTTAAAAGCTTCTTTTTGCCGACGTGGGGACGCGCGTTTCGCTGAACGCCGGCGCCCAGCTTGTACGCCTTGGCATAGCGGGAAACGGGGTGCTGTGAAAGAAGGTTGTCCGCAATGGATCGCTGGACTCTTTTTAAGATCAGATCGGGCACGGAGAGCGTTCGGCTGCCCCCGTCACGCTTCGGGATCGAAACCTGATGATAATGCCGCTCGATGTGATTGCTCAGCGCGTACAGGGTCTTTGCGGGAAATCCCAGATCCTGCTCAATGGAAGCAAGCTCACGGTAAACGATCATAACGCTCTCCTTCGTCCGATTTTACAAAGCAACACGAATTTGCATGGCGAAAGACGCAGCCGTAGGGTCGGCAAGGCAACGCCTTGCTTTACTACGGCGAGCATTTCGTCTGAGCGGAAGAAGCCCGATTCACAAAAGCTTTCGGAAACGCGCAAGCGTGGAGAAAGCCTTTTGTAGGGCTTATGCAGTGAATGAGATAACCGTGGGTGAAAAGATGGCGACTCGCCATCCCTTTCGAAAAACGAAATACACTGTTGCTTTGTGCTTTTTATTATACAACGGATGCTTAAGGTTGTAAAGTCGTTTTCACGTTTTTTCAAAAAATTCAACGGGCAAGGGGGCAAAATGCAGCTTTCGCAGTTATATCTTCAGTTTGGCGATGTGAGGAAGATGGTCAGATGCTATGATAGGGGGGATATCAGCGTGCTCGACTTCAATATCGTGTGAAATGAAAATGTAATCAATCTTTTTCTGTGGATTATCCGAAGGAAAACTCAATTTGGGCATATCGAAGGCTTCCGCTGTATCTTTCATTTTATCTCTGATAGGATCAAGAACAGCATCTTCGGGTGTAACGTTGAAATCCCCC
>JAZSGY010000016.1:0-4100 GCA_045532985.1 Eubacteriales bacterium
TGGAGAAATTCGTCAGAATTTCAACCTTAATTTTTTCAAACGATTACAAAGCGCAATAGAGTCAATTACCCTTTGTTCTTTTCGCCATTTTCGGTTTTACCTAAATGTGACAGCCCCTTGTTATTCTTTTTTGTCACTTGATCCTTGACGGCGTTACTCCAAACTCCCGCTTGAAATAGGAAATGAAGCGTGAGCAGTCGGTAAAGCCCGTGGCAAAGCACGCCTCGGTCACGCTCTTGCCCGCGATCAGCAGTCTGCGTGCCGCTTGCAGACGGATCCCCTGCAGATAGCGATAGGGGGAGATCTGCAGCTGCTCACGGAACAGGCGGCAAAGATAGGACTCGCTGACCTTGAAGCGTGACGCAATCGAGCCGACCGTCAACGGCTCCTTATATGCGGCGTTGATGTACTGTAAGACCGAGGTCAGAAGCGGCGGCATCTCCTCCTTTTTGCGCTCCGCGTGCGACGCCGTCGCGATCTCGGAAAGAAGAAGCAAAAGCGCGCCGCGCAGGGAGGTGCGCTGTACTCCGTCAAGTGTCTGATTCTCCTTGCATGCGGAAAGACGGCGCAAAAGCTCCTCACGCACCGCGGTGGATGGATGCACGAGATGTAAGCCCTTGCTTGCAAAGGCCAGTTTTAAGGCATCACCGTCGGGCAGTCGGTCAAAGAGCGCAGGATGAATATAGAAATAGTAGCGCTCGTAGGGCGCGCTTTTGATATCCATCCCCTTATGCGGTACGTCGGGCGGAAACAGGATGATATCGCCGTATTCCGCCGTGAACAGACTCTCCCCCGCAAAATAGCGGCGGCCGCTTTGCAGATACACGATGATCTCATAATAATCCTGCGTGTGCGGCATCGGGTTGCCGTAGCCTCGCGGCGTGTGCATATATCCGAAATAGACCTGCCACGGCAGGGGAGCATCGGTCAGCGCAAGATGCGTTAGCCGCTTGCTCTGCCTTTGATACTCGATTGCATCCAATCTATATTCCATTTTTTCTCCAATCGTTCAAAAATTTCATATTTTCAAGGCTAAAATATCCAAAATCACATATTTTATATGCCGTTTTGTGCTATCATTATAATAGAAAAATAATTCTTTGTCAAGCAAAAGGAGAAAACTTATGCTGAACCGCTACCGTAAACTGCTGACCGATTGGGTCAGATCGCAAAAGGATTACGTCACCTCGCCCGTCGACCGCCCCGACCTCGCCTACTACGGCACGGGCACCGACGTCTGGGGCATTCAGACGCATATGAAGGGCTTTTCCGCCTTCGCGGTGGCGGCGGCTGACTCCGACTTTGATCACGCCGCGGCAGGGTATACGAGGGAGGAGATGCTCGCGCTCGCACTCGCAATGCTTCGCTTTACGCTGGAGTCGCACAAAACGGGCAGCTACCACTGCACCGACGGCGACAGCGTGCGCTGGGGACACCATTGGCTCTGCACCCTCGCGATCGAGCGTATGATGCACGGCGTCGACGCGCTTGAGCCCTACCTCACGGATGCCGACAGAGTGCGGATCCGCACCGTCTTTGAGGATGAAGCGAATTATACCACCGACCACCGCTCGGTACAGGCAGACGTGCGCTCGCCAAACGTGCCCGAGAGCAATCTCTGGAGCGGCGCGTTTTTGCACCGCGTGGCACTGCGCTATCCCGACACGCCCCGCATTGCGGAATACCGCCGGCACGGCACGCAGCTGCTGGTCAACTCGATCTCGGTCCCCTCGGATGCCGAAAGCAAAGCCCTGTACGACGGCATCCCGGCGTCGGAATGGTTCGTCGGCGCAAACTTTTATGAAAGCTACGCGCTCTGCCACCATAGCTATATGAACGTTGGGTACATGGTCATTTGTCTTTCAAATATTGCCATGTTCCATTTCTCCTGCAAAAAGGACGGCGTGGCGGCACCTGCGGCGCTTTATCACCACTTTGCAGATCTTTGGCGGCTCGTGCGCTCCTGCGTGTTCGACGACGGCAGACTCTACCGCATCGGCGGCGACACGCGCGTGCGTTACTGCTACTGTCAGGATTACCTCACTCCCGTCTTTGCGCTGGTCGCCGACCTGCTCGGTGAGGATATGACGGGCGAGGAGCAGGGCTGGCTCTCGATCGTGGAAAGCGAGGTCGCGCACAACGGCGACGGCAGCTTCCTCTCCGACCGCTGTGAGCTGTTCCGCGAACGCTCGCCGCTTTACTATACGCGCCTTGAATCCGACAGAGCCTGCACGCTGTCAATGCTCTATTATTGGAATCTTGCCTTCGGAGACGTGACGCGCGGCGGCGTTAAGCCCACGAAGGATATTCTGTGGTCGGAGCCTGCACTCGGCTCCTACCTTTGCCGCACCGAGGATCGCCTCGCCTCCTTCACGTGGACGGCGGCAGAGCCGCCGCAGGCGAGCATTACGCCGTCCACCGACAGCTCGCTCTTTGAGTCGCGCTGTAACCTCATCAGCAGAGTCGAGGGCGGCGGCCTTATGAATACCGTGACCGTGAAGGGGCATAGCGGTGTGACCTACGAGGGCGGCTTCCTCACGGGCGGTGTCTTTACCTACGTGACGACGGGACTCCTTGAGGAAAACGATACCTCAAACGAGAACGCGGAAAACCGCATCGTCTTCTGCGCCCTGCCCGACGGACGGAGTGCGGTGACGCTTCAGCTCTGCCGCACGCTACGCCGCGCTTGGCTTGTGAAGGTCAAGCCGCTGGCGCTGAATATTCCGAACGATATCTTCAACGGCTTTACCCGCACCTACGGGGAAGCGGACGGCTGTATCACGGTCGACGGCAAGCTCGCAATGCGTGCCGTCTATCAGAACTGTGACGGTACGCTGCATATAGAAAAGGGCGAAAAGCGCACGATCCATCTGCAACACATTGCCCTGCCCGGGGGGCATTTGCGCGATATGGTCCTTTACGGTGACCGCGGGATGCTGAAGGTCGACCAAGCCGTCCTCGGCGGCAGTGACACGCCCGCGTGGTACGATAAGGGGTGCGCGGTCTTCGACTTCGCCGCGCTGCTTTCCGTCGGTGCAGACTGCCCCCGCGGCGAGGGCTATTGCGACGGCGAATTGCGTGCCGTAAGGCTCACGGGGGCTGACGGCAGGGAATACCGCCTGATCGCAAACTTCGGCGCTGCGCGCACGGCGTCGGTCTTTGGTGCCGACCTTACGCTTGATGCGGGAGAGATCCTTTTGCTTCAGGACGGAAAAATGATCGGGAAGACTTGCATTCCTCTCGCCAATGTGTCATAATAAAGGTGAAAAAAACAAGCGGAGGTCATTATGATACGTCAGATCAGAGAAATGCGCGCGCTGGCACGTGCGATCAAAAACGAAAAGGCACCGAAAAGGGATTCCGAGGGACGCTTCGTGATCGACCTTGCGCTGAACGGAGAGATCCTTTCTCCCTACTCGGTGGACGGTGAGCCCGTGATCGACGGCAGCGTTGCCGAATTTCTCGATCACAGCCTGAAGCACCTGCCGTCAAACGCCCCCCTGCATTTCGTGATCAGCGGCGATGCGACGGCAGAGCCCGACGTGTGTGAGCGTGCGATCCGCAATTATTATCATGACGAATTTCTCGACAGTGCCGCCGCAATGGCGAAAAATACGGTCTTAACCGTCCTGATGGCTTTTTTGTCCGCCGCCGTTTTTGCCGTGATCATCGTGCTGGCAAATCGCGGCAGCTCCGAGATCGCGATCAATATGCTCGACGTTGTCGCGTGGGTATTTATGTGGGAGGCAGTCGATATCTTCGCCTTTGGGCGCTCGGAGCACCGCCGCCGCCGTCACCGTGCGAGAAATATGATCGAAAGCAAAATTACGTTTCAATAGAAAAGGGGCTGTCTCAAATTGCAAAATTTGAGACAGCCCCTTGTTTGATAAAGGGCTTGTCAGATTTAGGGTGAGCAAATCAAAACATCACGGTGTGATGCTTTGATGCCGCGAAGTCCGACCAAGTGCGAGCAGGCAGGACCGATGGTTCTTTACAGAGACTAACCAATAGAAAAGGGGCTGTCACATTTAGGTAAAACCGAAAATGGCGAAAAGAACAAAGGGTAATTGACTCTATTACGCTTTGTAATCGTTTGAGGT
>JAZSGY010000054.1:0-43446 GCA_045532985.1 Eubacteriales bacterium
CAACATCTTTTTGATTTGTGGCAATAGTTCTTGTGTGTGTTGATACTTTCTTGGCATACAATTACCCCCTTGATATGGTACTTTAATTCTACCACATCAAGGGGGCTTTTGTCTATTGTCCGTTTTTAACGGACTTGTTCAAAAGCGGGGGGGTATTTTTTTTGTGATGCTCTGATCGCGTGGATCAGTGAAGAGGCATCGGAATAGCCGCATTCCTTGGCAACGTACTCAAGGCTGAGTCCCTCCGAGCGGAGCGTGAGCGCCGTGCGAACCTTCAACTTTTTGAGATAGGCGTAGGGCGTTTCGCCTACTATCCGCGTGAATTTTCTTATAAATCCGTCTGTTGACATATAGCATTTTTCCGCGATCTCCGCCACCGTCAGTTTTTCGGAAAGCGTGTTGTGCATCAGGTTAAGAGCGGTTGTTATGGTATCATCGGTAAGAAGGTTTTCGTTCGTTTCCTTGATCGTTTGCTCGGTGAGGTAAACCGTCAGAGATCTCAGAAGCGCTGCGGTTTGTTCCCGTTCGGGTGTTGGTGGCAGATATCCGTAAAAGGGGTGACAAAATTCTCTGAATGCATGAAGCGCGGCGGAGATCTGTCTGTTGGCATGCGGGTCGATGCAAAAAACCTTTTTTGACATGATGGGAGGCGATAGTGTAAAATTAACGTATGAGTGATCAATTCTGTCGATTTCATCGGTATACGTGGAAATGCAAGCGTAGTACGGAATAAAATACAATTTACCGTGCTCGAAGGGGATCTTCTTTCCATCCTCGATATATCCGCCCGTTCCGCCCTCTATATAGTACAGTCGGTTGATTCCGTCATAAACCTTATTTGACCACGGCTTTGGCACGATGCAACGATCGCAAATAGTAATAACGCAGCTTCTTTCCATTTCATAAATCCTTTAACAAGTCGATTTTTATCAATATATAAACAACCGCAAACATAGACATATTTCGTTTTACAATGTATACTGGAAGCATAAGGACAGGATATCCATATTTAATTTTAACATATCGACAGCAGAATTTCAATACCGAATTGTGCAAAAACGCAAATCGGTTAGGGAGAACAAGATTCGCAAGAGAAAAAGGTAATATCCGAAAAAAGTCGTTTTCTATCCGTCACACAACAAAAATTCGTAACCATACTGCCGTGCGGCGGCAGAAAAAATAAAAGCAAAGGGGTTTTTGAAATGAAAAAGAAGATTTTAAGCCTGTTTCTCGCAATTCTGATGATGCTTGCGGCCGTACCCGTATCGGTGCTTCCCGTACTTGCATCTGAGGGTGGAAGCAGCGACGGTAAGCTGATATCGAAGACTGAGGCTCCGCTCCGTCTTCACTACGATGAGGAAGCGCCGTTTGGAAACGAGGGAGCTTCCACTCCGAACGGAATCACCGAAAACGACGGCTGGGAAAGATGGTCGCTTCCAATTGGAAACGGTTATTTTGGCGCAAACGTTTTCGGTAGAACCGAAACCGAGCGTATCCAGATCACCGAAAAAACGCTCACAAACCCTTATACGGTAAAAAATGGGAAGTTCTACGGAGGACTGAACAACTTCTCCGAGACCTATTTGGATTTCGGTCACCCGTTTGCCTCGGTTACCAATTACGAGAGATATCTTGACCTGAATACGGCAATCGCGGGAACGCAATATGATTACGAAGGTGTTACGTACACGCGTGAGGTGTTCACCTCCTATCCCGATAAGGTTCTGGTCATCCGTCTGGATGCTTCGGAAGAGGGAAAGTTGGATTTCACCCTTCGCCCCACCGTGCCGTGGCAGCAGGAGTACTCCGTATTCGAGGATGACGGCGAATCCAAGACGGGCAACGTTGTCTCCTCCGTCGAAAACGGCGTGGGACATATTACCCTTTCAGGTAAGATGGGTTACTACGACATTGACTTTGCGGCGCTTTACCGCGTGGTCACCGACGGCGGCGAGGTAACGGCTACCACCTGTGTCAATCAGTACGGCAATACCGACGGCACGATCACCGTTACGGGAGCAAAGAGCGCGTATATCTACGTCGTGCTGGGTACGGACTACGTTCTGGCTCCCGAAATATTCACGTCCGCCGCGAATGAAAAGCCGACCTTCGATACCGATCTTTCCTTTACGATGGAAAAATTAGAGGGCGAGCTTGCGGCGGTTGAAGAGCAGCTTGCGGGCAAGAGCTATGAGGATGGCTACGCGACTCTGAAAAACAATCATATTGCCGATCATTCCGAGCTTTTCGGTAGAGTTTCACTTGATCTTGGCGATCTGTCGGATGCCGCTCTTACGACCGATGAGCTTCTTGCAAGCTATAAGAACGGTCAGTACAGCACCTATCTTGAGATGCTGTACTTCCAGTACGGAAGATATCTTTTGATCGCATCCTCTCGCGCCGGCGCGCTCCCCGCAAACCTGCAGGGTGTCTGGAACAGATACAACCACGCGATCTGGGGAAGCGGTATCTGGTTTAATATAAACATTCAGATGAACTACTGGCCCGCATTCAATACCAACCTTGCGGAGACCTTTGAAGCATACGTTGGGTTCCACCAAGCCTATATGCCCCACCTGGAGGCTTCGGCTACCCAAGTCGTTAGGGCACAGAACCCCTCTCAGCTTGGGAAGGACGGCGGCGACGGCTGGACGCTCGGCCTTACCTCACACGTGTTCAACGTCGACGGCGGCGCTCGCTCTTCGGGTAATCTGGGCTTTACGACCCAGCTTTTCTGGGAGTATTATCTCCATACGCAGGATAAGGCGTTGCTGGAGGACGTGGTGTTCCCCACGCTTGTCTCCGCGGCAAGATTTATCGTTAAGATGGTAGAGGAGGACGAGAACGGAAACTACCTCATCTCCTATTCCGATTCTCCCGAAATGCACGTTGACGGAGTATGGTACCACACGAAGGGTACTACCTACGCGCAGTCATTTGCCTATCAGAACAACTACAACGCCCTGCTTGCGGCAAAGGAGCTGGGCATCGACCTTTCCGACAGCGAGCTTTTGAGTACCGACGAGCTCAGCGTATTCAAGAAGGTAATGGCTCAGCTTGATAAGTACGATCCTATCATCGTCGGTCTTTCGGGACAGGTGAAGGAGTTCCGCGAGGAGGATTACTACGCCTCCCTTGCCGACGAGCCTCAGCACAGACACATCTCCCAGCTTGTGGGACTTTATCCCGCCAACATCATAAATTCCACCACCCCCGCATGGCTGGATGCGGCGAAGGTCACCCTTACCAATCGCGGAGACAAGGCGACGGGATGGGGTCTGGCGCACCGTATCAACCTCTGGGCAAGAACCAAGGACGGTGACAGAACCTATCAGGTGCTGAACGCCCAGCTGATCGACTGTACCGCCACCAACCTCTGGGATCTGCATCCCCCCTTCCAGATAGACGGAAATCTGGGCGGTACCGCGGGTATCGCGGAGATGCTTCTGCAGAGCCACGAGGGATACATAGCACCTCTTGCCGCGATCCCCTCCGCTTGGGCAGACGGCTCCTATACCGGTCTTGTGGCAAGAGGTAACTTTGAGGTAGCGGCTGAATGGAAGAACGGAGTAGCCACCTGCTTCAATATCACCTCCAAGGCAGGCGGAGACGTTTCGGTTTCCTACGGCGGCATCACCTCCGCAAAGGTGGTTCGCGCCTCCGACGGCAAGGCGGTGAATTACACCGTTTCGGGTACCGATCTGATCACCTTCGAGACCGAGGTGGGACAGACGTATATCATCACCGGCTTCAAGCTCACCGAAAAGCTGCCCGCACCCACCGCCATGACCGCAAGCAGAATCGAGCTTGGCAATATCACTCTGAGCTGGACTCCCGTTGAGGGCGCAACGGGCTACCGTGTTTACACCGCTATCGAAAGTCAGCCCGATTATACGTTCGTTGCGTTTACCGCCGCGAATAACTTTATATACGTTCCAACAGCGGATCACGCAAACGCCCGTATGACCTTCAAGGTCGTTCCGGTGAACGCCGATGGCGTGGAGGGCAAGGGCGCTATCGCCTATCAAAATCCCCTTGATATCGACGCGGTCATTGAAAAATACGATGCCTACATATTCGAGGGCGGAGAGCTCCAGGTGGTTCTGAAGACCTCGGAAAACGCTCTCACCTATAAGCTTTGGAAGAAGGCGGCGGGAGAGGCTGAATATACGCTCGTTACCGAAAGCATTTATCCCGTTATCATTGCACGCGGCTACACCGAGGGCGACAGCTACGCCGTCAGCGCGGTCAGCAAGTATCTGAACGCCGAAAGCGAGCTGATCGTTCTCGACAGGATAAAGGCGGCGGCGTCAGGCGGAGTGAGCGGAAACACGTTACAGGATAATATTCTGATCGGACATACGTTTACGCCAAACGCGGGAGCCACCGAGGAGTACCGCGCGGACTTCGGCTACGTCAAGCTGACCGACGGAGTATATCACAAGAGCCAACCTCACGTCGGACGCTTCGCCACCAAGGACGTAGCGAACGCCGTTGCGGATGCTACCGTAACGCTGTCTCAGTACTATCTGCTTTCCGAGATGAGGATATACGACTACGTGGATACCGACGGAAAGATCCGATCGGGCGATAAGATAGAGATCTACGCCAAAACCCTGAAGGGCTGGGAGCTTGTATATTCCATAGATGGCAGAAGTAATATTGCAAACGCGGAGCTGGTCGACGATACTGTGGGCGGACTTGTCTATCTTCCCGTCGATCTTGCAGGTGTGTGTTGCGATGCGATCCGCGTTGTATGTACCAACGAGGGGACGAAAGGAACAACACTCCACGAGATCACCTGCTCCGGTGTGCCTGTTTACGATTACGAATATTCCGAAAGCTTACTCGTAGGAAAAACGCCCTCAAGCTTTGCATCTACCCCGGTGTATAATAATAATTATGATTCCGATAAGCTTACCGACGGAAGCCTTCACGTTTCGCAGGGAAGGTTCGCCCTTCATGGTGGAGATAACACCTACTTTACGGCGGAATATATCCTTTCGGGCAGAGAAGTGCTCACCGAGCTCAGAATATACGATTTCACGGAATCCTCGGAAACCGTTTCCAGAGCAAACGAGGTCACCGTTGAACTGTACCGCGACGGTCAGTGGATAAAGTATATGGACAAAGAGACGCTGCTTGCTCCTTCAGCGCGACTTTCGGATGAAAACGGCAACAAATATACGCCCATCTCGCTCGAGGGCGATTCCGCAGAGAAGATCAGAATTACCGTCAAAAACACTGCCACCACCTTGGGCATTACCGTAT
Source organism: Eubacteriales bacterium (assembly GCA_045532985.1). Lineage (GTDB taxonomy): Bacteria > Bacillota > Clostridia > Oscillospirales > CAG-272 > UBA1740. The sequence continues at coordinate 5,272 of JAZSGY010000054.1, forward strand.
ACGAGCTGCTTCTCTGCGGCTACACGCTACCCGAAACGGAAGCTAAAATTGACAATCTTTTCGAGGGCGGAAGCTTCGTTCCTGCCCCGGGAGCAGAGGCTTATGGACCGAATTACGGCTATCCCAAGCTGACAGACGGAGTTTACGGAGCCGGTGCGAACGGAGTGAGCGATTACACGCTGGGCAGATTCTCATCGAAGGAGGGGGCGAGCGCTTACCTTGACGGCACCATCTATCTGGATGGCGTATATGAGCTTTCCGAGCTTCGATTGATAGACTACGAAGCGGCTTGCCGAATCGGAGATAAAATAGAGATCTATGCCTACTATGCAGGCGAGTGGACGCTTGCATACTCCATCGAGGGCAAAACCAACATTGCCAATGCAAGATCGACTACAACGATCGACGGCATATTCCGTTACTATCTGCCCGTATCCCTTAGCGGTGTAAAAGCTGAGGCGGTCAGGGTATATATCACCAACGTGACCTCCGATGCAGCGGTAACCCTTTGGGAGATCACCTGCTCCGGCACCAGAGTTGGCGAGCAGGCCTCTACGAACATCATTGAAAGCTCCACGTCCGCTACGCTTACGGGGACGACGGCAACCCAGCTTAGCGCGGATCAGATCTCCTCTGTTACCGACGGTAACAAGGATACCGTTCTCGAGGCTGTAAAGGACGCCCGTTCTTACAGTGTGGAGTTCAATCTGAATGCCGAGTACACCCTTTCCACTCTCAGCATCCGTCTTTGCGGAGAAGGGAACAAGAATATTACCGTTGCACTCTCTTCCGGAGGAAAGTGGTATACCGTGGCAAAGGATATAGAGCAGACGGGCGAGTTTGTCCGCATTCCGCTTTACGGAATTTACGCTACGGGTATTAAGGTTTCGGTTGGAGACGGAGCATCTGCCGCTACGCTTTCCGAGATCTATTGCACCACAGGAACCGTAGCCGCTGACAGAAGCGAGCTGCTTGAGGCGTACGCCTCCATAGCAGTGCTGAAGGACGGCGATGCTGCCTATCAAGCACAGATGGATAAGTTCAAGGGCTATCTTACCGAGCTTCCTCTCTTTGAGGGGGCGGCTGCTAAGTATGCGGCAGAAATGACCGCTTATGGGGCAACTCTTCTTGACGGAGCGCATACCGCTCACGAGCTTGTAAATTACGAGGCGACGCCGTCGACCTGCGATACCGTCGGTCACTATGCGTACACCGCTTGTAAGCTCTGCGACCTTACAACTTATTCGGAAAGCCCGGTGCTGGGTCATAAGTATGAGACTACCGTTACCGCCCCCACCTATGTCGGAAAGGGCTACACCACCTATACCTGTACGACCTGCGGCGATTCCTACACCGCTGACGAAACCGAAAGAATACCGAACCACTTCGTTGACCTTTGCGAGTACTATGGCGTTGACGCATCAAGGCTTCTTGACGCGGATGAGGAAATGTGCGCAACAGTGTTCGGCATTCTCTCGAAGGTGTTTGCCAACAAGACCTTTGAAACCACGAATGCGAACGAGCTGGCATCTGCCGTTGAAGACGCTACGGGTCGTTGTGATATTTTGACCACCAAGGGCGTATCCGCAAAGATCAAGGGTGACTCCAACGGTCTGCGTACGCTGTATGCCATCGACCTGACGGACGTTGCATACTTCGAGTCCCTCGGCTACGACGTAGAGATCGGTGCAATTCTCGGCGTTGCTTCCTACAACGGAAAGAACTATTACACCTACTCTGACCTGACGCTTGAAGCACTCGACGTGGCGAGCGTCCTCGTATATGCTTCCGACAGCGATAAGGACGCATCCTTCACCTACACCGACTACGTGCCGGGTGAATCTGCAGAGTTCTCTTACACCATCCTATATAATGACGGCGGTGCAGAAGCAACTGCAACCGTAGAGAAGTACAATGCGAAGTTCGTCTTCCGTGCATACGTGAGGCTGACCGACGCGGAGGGCAACGCATTCGTTGCCTACTCCGATGCTCCCGCATCCTTCGCTGATGGCGTATCCCTTTATGATGTTGCAAAGCTACTCGTTGCAGGTGACTTCGCTGACAACGATCTGCTGAACGCAGTCATCACAAAGGTTGAAGCTGCAAAACAGTAATTTTCACGCAACAGGGCTTCCTTGACAGATATTTGAAGAATTCCCGAAACGGGGCTGTCTCACGCCGAGACGGCCCCGTTTTTGCCCCTTTGACTGCCGTGTTTTCTCGTCCGCTTCGAAAAATGGAATGAAAACGATTGTTTTTTGGAAAATAGGTTGACTTTTTTGGAAAATATGATACAATAATATTGAAAAAGCATAGGGGGTGATCGAAATGGCGCTCGGCAACAACGAGCAGATGAAGCAATATATCCTGAAGCTGATCGATGCGAAGGATAAGGATTTTGCCGTCAAAACCGTGGAAGCCTTTGGCGTTTCAAAATCCACGGTCTACAACTACGTCAAAAAAATGTGCGAGGACGGCGTTTTGGAAAAGCGGGAAGGCACCGCGCCTGCCTATGCGCTCGTCAACGTGACGCACGAATTTGAGTATGACACGGGTGGCACCCTTGGCGAGGATAAGGTCTTTCGAGCGGACATCCGACCTCTTCTGGAGGACCTTGAAAAAAACGTATTCTCTGCCTGGCAATACGCCTTTACCGAAATGATGAACAACGCCATTGAGCATTCAAGGGCGACGAGGATCGCGGTCCTGGTTTCTAAAAATGCCCTCAAAACGAGCATCGTGATCGCCGACAACGGCATCGGCATCTTCAAAAATATTCAAGCCTTCTTAAAGGAAGCGCGTGGCGAGGACGTGCCGCTCGACGAGTGCGTTTCACTGCTGTTCGCGGGTAAATTTACCACCGCGGAGCAATTCCATTCGGGGGAGGGGATCTTCTTCACGTCGCACCTGATGGACGAGTTCGTGATCACCTCCGACAATATGGTTTTCTCAAGAGATAACTTTTCCGATGCGACGGTTACGGGTCCCTGCGGACCGTCAAGCACCGTCGTGTCAATGTCGCTTTGCAATCAGACGAAAAAAAGCACCAAGGAGGTGTTTGATCGCTTTGCCGACGTTGAAGAGGGATTTATCCGTACGCACATTCCCATTGCGCATATGTTCGCGTACGGCAATCCGATCTCACGCTCGGAGGCAAGACGGTTGGGGGCTATCATCGCCGAGTTCAAGGAGATCACGCTGGATTTTACCGATGTGGAAGAGGTAGGGCAGGCGTTTTGCCACGAGCTGTTCGTCGTATGGCAGCATAGCAATCCCGACATCGTCATTCACGTCACAGGGGCGTGTGAGGACGTGGATCTTATGATCCGAAGGGTCAAAAACACGAAATGACCGACGGCGTCCACACGACGGGGCACGCCACATCGACAGATATTTCAAGTAATTCCAGAAACATATAAGGCTTTATACGAAAGAGCGACCGCAAGGTCGCTCTTCTTTTGAAGTCAAAAAGAAAAACACTCGGCAAAAATGCCGAGTGTGACAGATCTGTTTTACATTTTTTCAAGCACTGACCGATATGCGTCAATGATTGCCGAATCTAGATCGGGAGATTCACTTTTTGCCAAATTCGATTCCAGCTCCGCAAGCTGCTTTTCCAAGTCTTTTTTCTTTACGTTTCTCCCGTGCAGGGCTTGTGCCGTCAGCTGTATAAATTTTTCGCGGTCATATGTTTTGCCTTTGTATGTAAACAAAGTTGCATTTTCCGCATTTTCTTCCACGAAACATTCCTTTAGCATTTTCTCAAATTTAACGCGAGAAATCAGTGAACCGATCAATCCTATGATCACACTGAAAAAACCCATAATCAATCCCACAACTAATCCTTCTAACATTTTAACCCCCATTGATGCAACCTGTTTTTTGTAATGGAAAATGCATTTTAGAGCTTTATGCTCCAAAAGCATTATAACACAGTTTGGTTTTTTTGTAAAGAGGATTGCTAAAGAATAGAATGGATTTTTGCTTCGAATATTTTACGATTAAAAGCGTGCTTGACTTTTCCTCGGATTTGTGATAACATAATATATGCTAAGTGTTGCAAGGTGAGAATACAGACGAAAAAGGAGAAAAACGGATTAATGGTGTATGTCGTTTCTGTAGGAGCGTTTATATTTTTGGGGGTTGGTTTGTTGTATGGCGTTGTAGGCACGCTTTATTCATGGTCTGATCATGGAAAATGGGCTCGCAATTCTGCACCGGATCCTAATGCAACCATAGTGGATCGATCAGTAAGCGAGGTTGAGTTTCTTAAAAATGGGAAAAAAATCAAAAGAACCTTGACATTTTCCGACGGTTTTACTTATGTGACATACAAAACCAGACGGAAAGACGGTTTTTTTACTTATTCGATCGGATTGAATGAAAACGATACAAAAGAGTTTTTACTGAAGGCAATAGATAAGCACTATCAGCAAGTGGAGGAAAAACTGGGCATTCCCTGCAAAAGTTCGCTTTATGAGGATTACTTGCGCGGTTCCATAAGTGAGGAGCAGCGCGATACAATATACAAAATACTTACGGGTGAGGAATCCCCCCTCGGCCATATTCGTGAAAAGTGGGATGAATCACTTGAAGTTTTAAAGGGCGAAGAGGACGAGAAGATTCCATCGCGTCGGAGGGAGGGCGCGTGGATGTGCCCAGAGTGTGCAAGAGATCATACCGCAGACGAAGAAGAATGTAAGTGCGGTTACAAAATGAAATAAAAAGGTGTCGTTGCATTTGGCGTGAATACTCCAAGCGGAGCATTCACGCCAAACTATGATTGCCTTTGCGGGCAAGTTCGAGATCGCGAAGATGGCAAAGGCAAACAACCTCGACGCCATCCACGACACCGTTCACGAGATGGCAAAGGACGAGGCACGCCACGGACGCGCCTTCCAAGGCTTTCTCGACAGATATTTAAGTCATTCCCGAAAACGGGGCTGTCTCACGCCGAGACGGCCCCGTTTTTTATCTTTTCGCCAAAGCGCGACGCACGGCTTTTTTGGCGAAACTTGTTGACAAAGACCTGCACGTGTGCTACAATAATATGGATGTATTGTAATAACTGAAAATTAAGGAAGATATACAATGAAACGTAAAATTCAGGAATGGATCAGCATTCAGCTGGTCAAAAATCCCGGGAAAATGGTGCTTGCCGCGATCCTCTTTTTCAACGTGGCATTCTTTTTCCTCGCGTCGGCAGTGATCAGCCTGCTCTCCCTTAACTCCAATTTGCCGAATATCGGCTACGCGCGCGCACTGTATCTGACCATCACGATGGTGCTTGACGCGGGGTGCATCGGGGACGTTACAAGGGGCTTTACCGAGACGGGCGTGGCGATCACCGTGACTTGCCTTGTCATCATCATCGTCGGTATGATATCCTTTACGGGTGCTGTGATCGGTTACGTTACCAACTATATCTCTCATTTCATTGAGAGCTCGAACGCGGGGAAGCGTCGACTCCGTATTTCGGGGCATACGCTCATTTTGAACTGGAATTCCCGCGCCTCCGAGATCGTCAACGACCTTCTGTACAGTGCAGAGCCCCAGCGCGTGGTCGTGCTCGTCGGCTCCCGCCGCGATGAGATCGAGCAGGAGATCGAGGATCGTATCTCTGATACCGTATCGCGCGAAAACGAGGCGATCGTACGGAAATACGCGCATCTTTCCCACTTTCAAAGGAGACGGAAGATCCGTAAGGAGCGGTTTCACCGCCGTCTGACGGTGATCGTTCGAGAGGGCGACGTTTTCTCCTCGAAGCAGCTGCGCGACGTTTCGGTAGATCAGGCGAGGGCGGTTATCATCCTCGGAAACGACATCAACAACACGCTTTGCAAGTTCGAATACAGAGAGCGCATTGATTCCAACGAGCGCGGCAATTCTCAGACCATCAAGACCCTGATGCAGGTCGCGGATATGACGGCGGCACAGACCTCTGCCGACAATCAGCGGATCATCGTCGAGGTGACCGACGACTGGACGCTTGACCTCGTGGAGCGTATCATCGCTGCCAAGCAGGTGGACGGAAAGTGTAACATCGTCCCCGTCAAGGTCAACAAGGTGCTCGGACAGATCCTTTCCCAGTTCTCCCTGATGCCCGAGCTGAATATGGCGTACCGCGAGCTGTTCTCTAACAAAGGCGCGACCTTCTATTCCGCCCCGCAGGAGAAGGAGGATGAGGTCGCCTATACCAAGAGATTCCTCTTTGAGCATAAGCACGCCGTTCCGCTTGCCTTTATGGAAACCAAGCAGGGGACGCACTGCTACTATGCGGCGGACTCCGAGCGCGCGATCAACAAGCGGTCTGCCGTCACGCCGTCTGACTACGCGGTCGATCTGAACCGAGATTATTGGATCGAGCGGAAGAACGTCGTGATCCTCGGCCATAACAGCAAGTGCCGCGACATTATGCAGGGATTTGCCTCCTTCGTCAACGAATGGGGACGCGCGGGCGAGAGCATCGTCAATCTGATCGTGATCGACGACCCGAGAAATCTTGAAAAGATGGACTATTACAAGGAGTTTCCCTTCGTGAAGCGCACCGTTGCCGCCGAGATCTACGACAAGGATCTGATCTGCTCGACGATCGAGGAATTCGTGGACGCGAACGTAGAGGATACGAGTGTACTTATTCTTTCCGACGACTCCGCGCTCAACGAGGATATCGATGCCAACGCGCTCGCCAACCTCGTATACGTGCAGGATATCATCAATCGCCGTCTGGAGCAGGATCCGAGCTTTGATCCTTACCGCATTGATATGGTGGTCGAGATCATCGATCCGAAGCACCACGACATCATCAACAGCTACAACGTCAACAACGTCGTGATCAGCAACCGCTATATCAGCAAAATGATCACGCAGATCAGCGAAAAGGAATCGCTCTTTGAATTTTATTCCGACATTCTCACCTACGACGAGGCGGGCGCAGAGAGCTACGACAGCAAGGAGATCTACGTCAAGAAGGTTTCCCGCTTCTTCAACGAGATCCCGAAGGAATGCACCGCAGAGGAGCTGATCCGCGCGGTCTATCACGCCTCCGTCGACGATTCCTTGCCCGCAGAAAAGCAAAACCCCTCTGTCCTTTTGGGCTACGTCAAGCACGGTGGCGAGATGGTGCTCTTTGCAGGCGACCAATCCGCCGAGCGCGTCCGCCTGGAGAAAAAGGACAAGATCATCGTTTTCAGCAAGCATTAAGAAGCGACCGCCCGTGGCGGGCGAGAGGGCGCGTCGGCGAAGATCGGCGCGCCCTATTTCGTCTAATTCGGCTTGCTTTTTCGGCGCATTTGTGGTAAAATAAGGACACCGAACGTTAAGGAGAAAAAGATGGAGCCGTTCCGCTTTCCCTATAAGGTGCCGTGTGCGGCAGAGCAGCGGGCAGAGAATTGGCGGATGCTTGAATGCATCAGCCGCTATATGCACTTTGCCGATGCCGATACGGTCACGCCGTCGGCGGTCGCGCCCCCTACCTCGCTCTGCGGAAAAAGGAGCGCGCGGGCGTTACCTATCGCTACTGGATCGAGGACACCCTGCTTTGTTACCTCGACGGCTCACTCGATGCATAAATACTGAATATTAATGCAGTTTATGCAAAAATATTCAAAAAGCGGTGAAAAAGAGAAGGGGCGAGAAGCCTTGGAAAAATCTTTTTGGAAATAAAGAGAAAAATATTTGCAAAAGGGCTTGACATTTTCGGATTTTTGTTGCATAATTATTCACGAACATAAATGAATCACAGAGAGGAACTGTATTATGAAAAAAGAAGACATCAAAAAGGTAGTGCTTGCGTATTCGGGCGGACTTGACACCTCGATCATCATTCCGTGGCTGAAGGAGAACTACAACAACTGCGAGGTCATCGCGGTATCGGGCAACGTCGGACAGGCGGACGAGCTGGAGGGACTTGAGGAGAAGGCGCTGAAGACCGGCGCATCCAAGCTCTACGTTGAGGATCTGACCGAGGAATTCGTAAACGATTTCATCATCCCCACCGTGAAGGCAGGGGCACTGTACGAGGAATATATGCTGGGCACGTCGTTTGCACGTCCTGCGATCGCAAAGCGTCTCGTTGAGATCGCGATCGCCGAGGGTGCCGATGCGATCTGCCACGGCTGTACGGGTAAGGGCAACGACCAGGTCCGCTTCGAGCTGACCATCAAGGCGTTCGCTCCCGATATGCCGATCATCGCCCCCTGGCGTGAGTGGGACATCAAATCGCGTGAGGAGGAGATCGAGTACGCGGAGGCGCACAACGTTCCCCTGAAGATCAACCGCGAGACCAACTATTCGAAGGACAAGAATCTCTGGCATCTGTCGCACGAGGGACTGGATCTTGAGGACGCGGGCAACGAGCCGATGTACGAAAAGAAGGGCTTCCTCGAGATGGGCGTATCGCCGATCGAGGCACCCGACGCACCGACTTACATCACCCTTGACTTTGAAAAGGGCGTTCCCGTTGCGTATAACGACAAGAAGATGAGCGCGAAGGAGATCATCCTTGCGCTGAACGAGGTGGGCGGTGCAAACGGCATCGGGCTTCTCGATATCATTGAGAACCGTCTGGTCGGTATGAAGTGCCGCGGCGTGTACGAGACCCCCGGCGGAGCGATCCTTTACTTCGCGCACAACTACCTTGAGACCCTGACGCTCGACAAGATGACGGCACACAAGAAGCAGGAGCTGTCGCTCACCTTCGCCGACCTCGTTTACAACGGTCAGTGGTTCACCCCCCTGCGTGAGGCGCTGTCGGCGTTCGTCGACAAGACCCAGGAGAACGTGACGGGTAAGGTCCGCCTCAAGCTCTACAAGGGCAACATCATCAAGGCGGGCGTATGGAGCGACTACGCGCTCTACTCTGAGGAGCTTGCAACCTTCGGCGAGGACAACGTCTACGACCAGAAGGATTCCGCGGGCTTTATCAACCTGTTCGGTCTGCCGATCACGGTTGAAGCAAGAATGAAAGCGAACCTGAAGAAATAATGGCAAATGAAAAAATGTGGGCGGGGCGATTCCAAGAGTCGCTTGACGCCGTAGCGGATAAGTTCAACTCGTCGCTGCCCTTTGACCGACGAATGTTTGAGGACGATATCGAGGGCTCGATGGCGCACGCCGCAATGCTTGCAAAATGCGGCATCCTTCAGAAATCCGACGTTGACCTCATTATGGAGGGGTTGACGGGCATCCTCGCCGATATGAGAGAGGGAAAGCTCACAGCCGACGTGGGTGAGGACATTCATATGTTCGTGGAGGCGGAGCTGACCGCACGCATCGGTGAGGTCGGCAAGCGACTGCACACCGCGCGCTCGAGAAACGACCAGGTCGCCGTTGACCTGCGCCTCTATCTGCGCCGTGAGTCGCTTGCGATCATCGAGCTTTTGAAGGCACTCCTTGCGTCGCTCGCGAAGCAGGCGGCGGCGCACGCCGATACCATTATGCCGGGCTACACGCATCTGCAACGCGCACAGCCGATCACCTTCGGGCATCATCTACTTGCCTACGCCGCGATGCTTATGCGCGATATCTCGCGCATCGAGGACGCGGTTCTGCGTATGAACTACTCGCCGCTCGGCTCCTGCGCCCTGGCGGGCACGACCTACCCCACCGACCGCGCGTACGCCGCAGAGCTGCTCGGCTTTGACGGCGCGTGTGAGAACAGCCTTGACGGCGTATCCGACCGCGACTTCGTTCTGGAGCTTGCGGGCGCGTTCTCGACGCTGATGATGCATCTGTCGCGTCTGTCCGAGGAGATCATTCTCTGGTCGAGCTGGGAGTTCCGCTTCGTGGAGCTGTCCGACGCGTTCACCACGGGTTCAAGCATCATGCCGCAGAAGAAGAACTCGGATATGGCAGAGCTCGTCCGCGGCAAAACGGGCAGAGTCTACGGCAATATGCTGGCACTCTACACGACCTTAAAGGGGCTTCCGCTTGCCTATAATAAGGATATGCAGGAGGACAAGGAGGGCATCTTCGACACGGTCGATACCGTGAAGGACTGCCTGACCGTCTTCGCACCGATGATCGAGACGATGACGGTGCATCCCGAGAATATGCTTGCGGCGGCGAAGGGCGGCTTCATCAACGCCACCGACGTTGCCGACTATCTGACGAAGAAGGGCATGCCCTTCCGCTCGGCGTACAAGATCACAGGCGAGCTTGTCGCACGTTGTATCGCTGACCGCACCGACCTTTCAAGCCTTTCGCTTGACGTCTACCGCGAATACTCCGACCTCTTTGAGGCGGACGTCTATCACGAGATCGACCTCGCCGTGTGCGTGGCACGTCGCACGTCCTACGGCGGCACGGGTCCCGAATCGGTCAGGCATCAGCTGGATCTGCTCGAGCAGTATCTTGCAAATTAAAAAAGAATGGCTTCGGGTGTTCCCGAAGCCATTCTTTTTGATTTTTTGCAAAATTAATTCTGACAGCACAAAAAGCCCCTCGCATTGGGGGGCTTTTTAATGCGGTTTGGGTTGGTTTGGATTACAGACCGCCGAGGATTTGGTCCAGGGAGACGGAGTTATCCTGACCGGTTACGGGGCTGTTCTTGGATGCGGTAACGATGTCCGCGGTCTCAACCTCAATGACTTCTGCGACAGGGGAAACGTACTTTTTCATTATGTAGATCTCCTTTAACTGTGGATATTCAAGTACAAAATACTTTGGTACTACTATAATAGCACACTTCTTCTCGTTCGTCAAGAGGTTCTTGAAAAAAAATTATTTTTTTTAAAATGCGTGGGTTCGGTCGGTTTTGGGCGGCGTCTTTGCAGAAAGGGTCGTACCCTTTTGCAGGTTTCGCGTGCTATACTTTTGGCGAAAGGAGGGGCTATGCTCAGTTATCAAACGGGAAAAAGGCGGGCGGCGGCAATGCTCCGTTATTTCCGCGAATACGAGGGGGACGGCGTGCCGACCTTCACGAAATTTGCCGCAAGCGTCGGGTGCGATACCGAGTCACTGCTGCTCGATCCGTCGCCCCACTTCCGTCGGGCGTACGAGGAGTGCCGCCGCATTTTGTGCGACCGCATTGCCGACGGGGCGCTTTTGCGCCGATTCGATCCTTCCTTCGCCAAATTCTATCTTGCCTCACCGCTCTTTGGCTTCGGTGAGGAAGAGCTGACCGACGACCGACCCTTCGAGGTCAGAATCACGATGGCAACGGAGGAGTAATGGAGATCTCGATCACCGAAAAGCAGAAAAAATTCATTGAGGCGGACGCCGACGAGGTGCTGTTCGGCGGCGCGGCGGGCGGCGGCAAGTCCTACGGACAGCTGATCGACGCCTTCCTCTACGCCCTGCGCTACCGCGGGAGCAAGCAGCTGATCCTGCGGCGCAGCTACGCGGAGCTTGAAAAATCGCTGATCCGCGTCGCGCTCGCCGTCTTTCCGCGCGCGATCTATTCCTATAACAGCACGGCGCACGTCGGACGCTTCAAAAACGGCTCGTTGCTCGATTTCGGCTACTGCGCGGGGGAGCAGGACGTTTTCCAATATCAGTCGGCGGAGTACGACGTGATCCGCTTCGACGAGCTGACGCACTTTACCGAGTTCCAATACGTCTATCTTCTGTCGCGTCTGCGCGGAGCCAACGGCTACCCGAAGGCGATCAAGTCCTCAACGAACCCCGGGGGTGTCGGGCACGCGTGGGTGAAGGCACGCTTCATTGATCCCGCGCCGCCCTACGAGGTCTTTCGGGGGAAGGACGGAATGCGGCGGGTCTTTATCCCCTCACGCGTCGACGACAACCTCTTTCTTTTGCGCGGCGACCCCGCCTACCGCGAGCGACTGCAGGCACTGCCCGAGATGCAAAGGCGCGCTTTGCTCCTTGGCGATTGGAGCATTTTCGAGGGGCAGTTCTTCGGGGAATTCAATTACGACGTGCATACCGTCGCGGATTTTGAGATCCCGCCGCACTTCCGCCGCTACCGCTCGCTCGACTACGGGCTTGACAGGCTTGCCTGCCTCTTTTTCGCAATGGCACCGACGGGCGAGATCTACCTTTACCGCGAGGTCTGCGAGAGCGATCTGATCATCAGCGAGGCGGCGGAGCGCATCCTCGCGGCGACGGGGAAACAGGAGCGGATCTACGCGACCTTAGCACCGCCCGACCTTTTCTCCCGCAGTCAGGAGTCGGGGCGCAGCCGCGCGGCGATCTTTGCCGAGCACGGTGTGGTCTTTACCCCCTCCTCAAACGACAGAGAGGCGGGGTGGCTCTCGGTCAAGGAGCTTTTGCGCGTCGGCGCATCGGGCACGCCGCGCTTGCGGATCTTCCGCAGCTGTACCGAGATCATCCGCTGTCTGCCGCTGCTCCAGACCGACACCGCGCGCCCCTCGGACGTCCGCACCGAGCCGCACGCGATCACCCACGCGCCCGACGCCCTGCGCGGCTTTGCCATCAGCTACGCGCGCCCCGCAGAGCCCGAAAAAAGCACCCCGCGCGTGCCGTGGACGGCGGATATGTGGGAGGACTACTTCGCCGCCGACGAGCGCGGGCGCGAGTATCTGCGGAACAAATACGGCACACCCCTATAAATCAACCGAAGGAGAAATCTATGAAAGAAAACCGATCGGCGCGGCACACGCGCCTTTACGAGCTTTACGAGCATGCGAAGATGCGTCACGCGGAGCATCTTGCCGAGCTTTCAACGCATATGGAGCAGTACGACGGCTCCGACAAGATCGACGGCAGTCCCGAGCGTGCCGCGACGGTACGCAACATCACCTACGAGCTGATCGAGGCGGAGGTCTCCTCCGAGATCCCCGCGCCGAAGGCAGAGCCCTGCCACTACACCCTGCAAAACGAGCGAAACGCAAGGTCGATCGAGCGACTGCTCTACCGACTGCGCGATGAGCTGCCCTTCGAGGCAATGAACGATTTTGACGAGCGCTATACCTACATCTACGGCGCGGGCGTCTGGCTGCTTGAATGGGAGGAGGACGAAAACGACGGCGGCGTCCGCATCCTCTCGGTCAGCCCCGAGGATTTCATCCCCCAGCCCGACGTCTGGCGGCTTGAGGATATGGATTACTGCTTCTTCCGCTTCGCCACCACGCGCGACGAGCTTTGCCGCAGATACGGCGTTACCCCCGCCGTAGCGGCGCGGGCAACGGCAGAGGGCTACGCCGAGGACGAGGAGAGCGTGACCGTGATCGTTGCCTTTTATAAGGACGCGGACGGGAATATCTGCCGCTACGTTTTCAGCGGCGAGGCGACCCTTGCCGACGACCTCGACTATTACAGCCGCCGCCGCAAAGTCTGCTCGGCTTGCGGGTGCGAGGTGTCGCTCTGCACCTGCGAGCATCCGAAGATCGAGACCCGTACGGAAGAAAGCGAGCAGATCACGCACGAGATCCGTCTGTCCGACGGGCGCGTGATCCCCGCCCACACCCCCGAGGTCGACGCGCTCGGCCGTCTGACGGGGCGGATGCTGCCGACCGAGCTGCCCTATTACAAGCCGCGCCGCTTTCCCGTCGTGGTGCGCCGCAACAACGCGCGCGTCAAGTCGCTTTACGGACAGAGCGACGCCGCACTCATCCGTCCCCAGCAGCAGGCGATCAATAAGGTCGAGAGCCGCATTCTGCAAAAGCTGATGCGTGCGGGGATCACGCCGATGGTGCCCGAGGATGCGGCGGTCTCGGTGAATAACGCCGTATTCGGTCAGGTCATCCGTCTGCGCCCCGGCGAGAGCGGCGCGTCCTACGGCGTGATCGACACGACCCCCGATATCTCGCAGGACGTTGCCGAGGCGGAGCGTCTTTACACCCACGCGCGGCGCGTGCTTGGCATCAGCGACTCCTATCAGGGCTATGCCGACAGCACGGCGATCTCGGGCGTGGCGAAGCGGATGCAGATCGAGCAGTCGGCAGGGCGTCTGGAATCGAAGCGCAAGCTCAAGCACGCGGCGTACGCCGAGATCGACCGCCTGATCTTCGAGTTCTACCTCGCCTTCGCCGACCGCGTGCGCCACGTCAGCTACCGCGACGCCGACGGGGCGACCTGCGCCGCCGTATTCAACCGCTACGATTTTCTGGTCTTTGACGAGACGACCTGCCGCTATATCTACGACGACGGCTATCTGTTCTCGGTCGACCAAAACGGCGGCGTTGAGCAGCAGCGCGAGATGCTCTGGCAGCAGAACCTCGACAATCTGCGTGCGGGCACGCTCGGCGATGCGGGCGCGAGCGCGACGCTGCTCCACTATTGGCAGTGCCAGGAGCGTGCGCATTATCCCTTCGCGCGTGAGAACGTGGAATATTTCCAAAGACTCGTCGATAAGGAAAAGGAGGAAAAAAACGATGGAATACAAAGCAACCTACCCGAAGAAGACCGAGCTACGGCAGTTTCTTGAGCAGTATATGAGGAATCGCCGCATTGCGGACACGCCCGAGACCTACGCGGAATTTCTGCTTGCCGAGGGGCTTGACCCCAAGGCGGATGCCGAGGGTAGCTTTCGCGCCGCACTGCGCGCCGAGGCAAGGAGAGCCCCGACCTACGGTGCCGCGGGCGAGACCCTCGCCCGTGCAGGGCTTGCCGACAGCGGCTACGCGGCAGAGCGCACCCGACGCGCAAAAGAGGCACTTTCCGAAACGGCGGCAGAGATCGATAAAAAGCGGGGCGATCAGGAGATCAAGAACAAAAGCGCCTACGCCACCTACGTCCGAAAAATTGAGGAGAAGAAGGAAGCGGAGGAGGCCGTCAAGAAGGAGGAGGAGACCGATCGGCGCGGGGAGCTGATCGAGCTGATCTACGATTATCACATCGAGGATTACGAGAGTGCGCGCATCTACGCCGAGGGACACGGCTACGGCGACGTCTTTTCCCCCGAGGTCTTTGAAGCGGCAATGGTCCTTCTGAAGGACAGGGGCAGTCAGGAGATCATCAACGGAAAAAGATAAAAATGTAAAAAAAGCGTTTTTTTGCTTGACAAACGGCGAAAAATGTGTTACCATAAAATGGAAATAAATGGAAAAAGGAGAAGGAGTCATGAAGGAAGCAAGGCAGAGCATACCGAGAATCGAGCCGCGTGAATATCTGCGTGCGCTTGCGGCGGTGCGTGAGCTTGCCGCGAGCGAGGCGGAGTACGGAGCCTTATGGCTCTGTGTCCGCGCCTATCTGCTTGGGGTAGAGGAGTCTAAGCAAAAAGATAAATAATGGGAGGGCTGTCACATTTAGGTAAAACCGAAAATGGCAGGATTAAGACAATGAGCGACACGACTACGGTTCATTGTGTACTCAAAAGGTTGTAAGGTTGAAATTCTACGAATTTCTCCAACCAATTTGCTTGCCATTTTCTTTCGCCGTTTTCGCCCTCTCGGAGTATATTATACACCTTCGGGGCGAAGAACGACGAATTTTCCTCTAAATCTGCCGAGCCCTTATCAAACTAAGGGGGCTGTCTCAAAGCAATTTGGGACAGCCCTTTTTTAACAGAAAAAGTGCAAATAGGTATAGACCCATTTGTAGCCCTTAATGTTGTATAGTATTAGCGAAGGGCGGTGGCGGAATCCAGGCTGGCGCCAAACGGTCCGCACGCCTGCCCCTTCAGCACACAGGAAAGGAGAAGCCTATGGAAAAGGAAAAGAAGAACCCCTACGCCACCAACCGCGGCGGCAAGATTACAGCCCCCCACCCCGATAACGAGGAGGTGAAGGCAAGCGTCATCAAGGGTGAGCGCGATCTGCGCGCCTGAGTCGAAAGGAGAAGGATCAATGTCTGAAAACGAAACGAGGGACGAGGCGTCCCTTACCGAGGCGGCAGAGGCAGAAAGGATCGCCGAGCCCGCCCCCGCCGAGGCAGAGGCGACCGTCAAAGAGGCGGTCGATTACGAGGCACTCGCGGCAAGCGACCTTGCCGAGATCAAGGCACGCTTTCCCGCAATGCAGCACCTTACGCATCTGTCCGAGATCGAAAACGCCGTCAGATACGGCGAGCTGCGCGATGCGGGTCTTACGGTCGAGGAGGCATTCCTCGCGACCAACTACGGACGGCTCGGACGGCGCACGTCCGATAACCGCACCCACCTGTCGGGCAGTATGCCGAGACAGGCAGCCGCTCCCGTCGGCAGAATGAGCTACGGGGAGCTTTGCGAGGCACGCGCCCTCTTTGACGGTCTTTCCGACCGCGAGATCGAGGCGCTGTGGCGTCGCACCCATCAGTAAACCAAACGAAAGGAAATTAAAATGTCAACTATTATTTACAGCAAATCCTCAGGGGTACACGATGCCGCGATCGGCAAGCTGGAGACCCCGATCAAAATGGTCATCGAGCACGAGAGCGATCTTCTGACCAAGAAGGGCGGCATCCGCGATTGGCTCTTTAACGTGGAGAAGTCGAACCGCTTCGGCGAGACCATCATCGGTGAGAGCGAGTTCGGCGTATTCAACGCCGCCGCAGAGGGAGCCGCCGCCGAGACCGACTCGACCGAGGAGACCTACCGCAAGTTCATCGAGCATATCCAGTTTATGAAGGAGTTCGTCATCACGGCAGAGATGATGGAGGACGCGAACTACGGTGTTGCCGCAGACGCACGCCGCCGCGCCGAAAACTTCACCCGCGCCTACTACAAGACCCAGCATAAGATCTGCGAGTACGCGCTGGCAAACGGCACCGCGAGCGAGGGCAGCTTTGCCAAGGCAACGCTTGACCTGACCGCGCCCGACGGACTGCCGCTCTTTGCATCCGCACACAAGTGGGGAAGCGGCGGCGGTACGCAGTCGAACTACTTCTACGGCGACATCTTCGGCTCGTCCGCGGCGTTTGAGTCGGCGCTCTCCGAGCTGTCGGTCAAGCTGCGCAATATGAAGGACGAAAACGGCGAGATCCTCGGCTACACCGCGGACACGCTGATCCTGCCCGGCAACCGTCCCGCCGCCGAGATCATCGCGAAGAAGGTCTGCGGCACCGAGGGCGCGCTCGGCAACGGCTACAACGATATCAACCTGCAGTACGGCAATTGGAACATCGTCGTGATGCCCGATTGGCAGACCGAGGACGACCGCGTGATGATCATGTCGAGCGAGGCAAACAAGAACCTCGGCGGTAACCTTTTCTTCAACCGCGTGCCCCTGACGGTCGCCAACTGGGTCGATCACCACACGGGCAACTACATCTGGAACGGCCGCTGCCGCTTCGGCGTCGGCTTCGGCACCTACAAGCACATTCTGCTTTGCGTTGGCGGTGGCACCGCCGTGGAGGGCGCGACCGCGCTGTAAGTCAATGACGGGAAGCGAGCTTTATTCAATGACCGCTTCCCTCGGGTTCGAGGACGGATTTGAAAACGACCGCTATTTTTATAACGCGGCAAATCTCGCGCTTTTGGCGCTTTCCCGTCTTCTGCCGCCCGAGGGGGTCGCGCTTTTTACACCGAGCGAGGAGCTGCGGATGCTTCGCTTCTCGTCGCTCTCGGATTTTTCCGCGCTCTCCAAGCGTCCGCCGACGAAGGACGGTGCGGCACTCGCCTACGGCGTCGACTATTTCTACCCGACCCCCGACCGCATCTGCTTTTCGTCGCGCGTGTCGGGTGAGGTCAGCATTCCCTATCAGCGATGTGTCCGCCGTCTGACGGCGGACGACGCCGAGAGGGAGGTCGACGTTGCGCCCGAGCTTGCGGGCGTTTTGCCGCTTTACACCGCCGCCTACGTCTGGCTTGACGACGAGCCCGAGCGCGCGGCGTACTATATGAATCTTTGCCGTGAGGAGGCGGGGCTTGCCCTACGCGAGATGCACCGAAGTGCACCGCCCCAGCACGTCGAAAACCTGAACGGGTGGTAATATGGCAACCAAGAAGAGCTTGAACGAGGGGAGCGTTTACTCCCGCCACTATGAAAATTTCGGGGGATTGCGTGACGATGCCCGTGCGCCCCGTGGCCCCTACCTTTTAAATATGTACCGCGACTACAAAAGCGGCGGCACGGCGATCGAGACGGTCCCCGGCTTCCGCCGCATCGCGGGGCTTTCGGGGCGCGTGCAGGCGATCTTCGGGCATAGCGTTGAGGGCGTCCTTTCGCTGTTCGTCTACGCGGGTCACTCGCTTTACCGACTGCCCGGCGAGGGTGCGGCACCGATTCTGCTCTCCGACGCTCTTTCGGGCAGGGCGGGGGTCTTCCTCGCCGACGGCGACGCGCTCTATTTTCTGGACGGCGCGGGGTATTACCGATACGACGCGAAAACCGAGAGCCTTTTGCGCGTCGGCGAGGGAAATTCCTATATTCCGACGGTCTATCGCGACGGCGTGGCGTACGAGCAGAGAAATCTGCTCACGCGGAGCTACCGCTGTCTGTATCAGACCCCAGGGGACGACGTTTACAGCGGCGAGAGCGAGGGGCTTGCCTTCCGCATCCTCGACCGCTCGGCGAAAACCTGCGAGATGTCGGGCATGGGGAGCTTCACGGGGCGCGTGCTGGTGATCCCGTCGGCGGTTCGCATCGGCGGCGAGACCTACGCCGTGACGCGGGTCGGCAATAGCGCCTGCCTTTCGCGCACCGAGCTGACCGACGTGATCCTGCCGCCGACGCTGGAGGAGATCGGGACGATGGCGTTTTCACACTGCACCTCGCTTTCCGTCCTGCGCTTGCCCGACGGCGTGCTTACGCTGAGAAACGGTGCGTTCCTCGCCTGCCCCCTGACCGAGATCCACATCGGTCATTCGCTTGCTACGGTCTACCCCAGTGCCTTCACTCTTGACGCCGCGCCCAGCGTTTACTATGCGGGGACGGCGGAGGAGTTTGCAAGCATCACCTTTTACGGCACCGCGAACAGGCTGGACCGTTACGTTACGGAGCATCCCGATGCGTTCACACCGTCAAGCGAGAGCAAGCGCGACGGGGGCGCGATCTTTTACTATCAGATCCCCGAGCCGTGTGAGGAGATTTTGTCGGTCACCCTCGGCGACGAGGCGATCGGCAGAGATCCCACAGCGTCCGTCTCTTACGCGCCGATTAGCGACGGCGATGCGATCACGCGCTTATCCTTGTCGGTCAGCACGCGCGGACTGCTCGACGGCAGGGCACTGACAGTCACGGCACGTGCGCCGCACGGCGCGTACGGCGACGAGGATCTGCCGCCTGAGGACACGGCGACGGGGTGTCCCGTTTACGGCTGCCGCCTCGGCTGTGAGTTTGACGGACGGCTATTCCTGTCGGGTAACCCCGCCTTCCCGAACGGCGTGCTTTATTCGGCGCGCCGTGCCGACGGGAAAAACGACTTCACCTATTTCGGTGCCTACAACTACTTCTACGACGGCACGCGGAGTGCGCCGATATCGGCACTGCTCGCCGTGGGCGACGCGCTCTACGTCTTCAAGGACCGTGCGACCGACGGCGGCAGCATCTTCCGCCACCGCGGAGAGGATACGGGCGAGGCGCTCGTGCCGCGCGTCTATCCGTCGGTCGAGGGGCACGCGGGCGGATTTTCGGTCGGTGCGGTCTCAAATTATCTGGACGAGCCGATCTTTCTCACCGAGGGCGGGCTTTACGCCATCGAAAAGAGCAACGTCAACCTGGAGCGCTCAATCACGCCGCGCTCCTACGCGATCGCGCCGCGGCTTTCGGGAATGCCGCTCTCCGGAATGCGGCTTTGCGAGTGGGAGGGCTACCTCGTCCTGCTCGCCGAGGGCGGGCGGCTCTTTCTGATCGACGAGCGCGACGCCTACACGCAGGACGGGCACCGTGAGTACGCCGCCTACCCCTTGGAGGATATCGGCGTGTATGTGGGACAGTATCCGCTCTTTCACTTTGCAAGCGAGCTCCCGCGGGGGATCGACGGCGTAACGCTCTCACCCGATGCGGGGAAGCCCGTTCCCGATTCGCGTGCGGTGCGCTCCGAGGTACGGGCGGGCGGCGTGATCTACACGCTCACCGTGACCGATGAAAAGGGAGCGGCACACACCTATCTTTGCGACAGCGACGGGGAGATGACGGGCGGCGAGCTTTCGCCCGCCACGGCGATCGCCGCGGTCGGGGAGCGTCTTTATTTCGGGTGTGAGGACGGCAGTCTTTGCGTCTTCAACACCGACCTGCCGCGCCACCGCGGTATGCTCCCGCGCCGCGCGTACAGCTTCAACGGACGGCGCTACCCCTCGGGCTTTGCGATCGGCAGTGACGATTGCGGTATCCCGCATCTGACGAAAAACAGCGTCAAGCGCTCCGCCGTCCTTCACGCGAAGCGATTCACGCACAGTCGCATCCGCGTGCGCGTGCGCACCGACCGTGAGGGGTACGAGGAGGTCATCGCACTCTCGGGTGCCGCCTTCGACTTCGGGGCGATCGACTTTTCCTTCTTTTCCTTTGACGGCGACAGCGAGGGGCTGTTCGTTCTGCCCGAGAAGAAAAAGCGATGGGTAGAGAAGCAATTCTATTTTTACAACGAGGACTACGCCTGCCCCTTCGGCGTGTATTCCTTTACCTACCGCTACCGCATCGCGGGGCGGGTCAAGGAAAACTGAAAGGAGTCTTATGATAGAAAGAATCACCGAGGAGGAGTTGGCGGGCGTGCGGATCACGCGCCTTGCCGACCGACCCAATGAAAATTCACGCTACGGCGACAGCGTGATGAGCGCCGACGCGCTCAAGGCGGCGTTCGACGCCCTGCCCCTGCTCATCTGCCGCAAGTTCAACGCGCTCATCGACGCGCTTCCGCTCGCAGAGGGGGCGGATACCGACAATATCGCCGACCTGATCGCCACCGACCTTGCGGCAGGACACAGCCTCGCCGAGCTGTTCCGCGAGATCGGAAGCGGCGTTTTGGCGGAGCGTATCTCGCTGGGGGCGGAGAGCGTTGCAGAGTTCGCCGCACGCACCGACGCCGAGCTTTCCGACACGCTCGTGGACATCACCTACGAGCCTGCCGCAGGGGTGCTGAGCTTCACCCGAAAAAGCGGCGAAAATGTAAACCTTGATTTACCTCTTGAGCGCTTGGTCGTGGGTGGCAGCGTCACCGAGGACGCGCTGATCTTCACGCTCGCGGACGGCTCACAGCTGCGCGTGCCGCTTGAGCGACTCGTTTCGCGGCTTGACGCCGCGATCCGCGCGGCAGAGGACGCCGCAGAGGGCGTTAAAAACGCCGATCGCACGGTCCTGCACGGCTCCGAGCGCCTCGTCACCTCGGGCGCGGTTGCCGCCGCGCTTGAGGATCTTGAGCTGTCGGTCGAGGGCGGCATCGTCTTAAAGGATGCCGAGCGTGTGTCGCTCGATATGCATATAGGTAGTGGCACGCTCGGTCTGTACGACACCGCAAGCTACGAGATCACCGATACCGAGGTACGGATCTTTGGCACGCTGAGCGCGGATTACGACGGCTTCACACTCCCCTTCGCGACCCTTCTTTGCAAGGCGGGACAGACCTACCGCGTCGCCGCCTACGGGTGGGGAAGCGGTTTTTCCTCGGGCGGGTACCGGCGCATCGGCGTATATCTTGGGAATGCGTGCCTCGGCACGACGATCGAGGTCTCTGACGACGGAATGAGTCAGCCGAGCGAGACGGCGCAGGCGGTCGCCTTCACGGTCACAGAGGACTGCGCGATCACGCTTCGCCTTGAGTATTTCGCAGGCTCGGGCACGAGCGTGGACTTCGGCGAGGGGCATACCCTTTACGCGGATGCGGTCCTCTCGGGCTATCCGCTCACGCTCTCGCATCGCTGTGAGTACCGCGTCAGCGGCTACGATATGCTCACGCTCTCCCTGCCCGCGGTGCTTCCCGAGGACTATATCTCGCTCCTTTCCTTTTGCAGCGACAGCCTCGGCACCGCGCTTTCCTACGACGCGAGCATCCTGATGAGCGGACAGGACTGCACCGCCGACGGCAGATTCATCCCGCGTGCGAATACGCTTTACGATATCCTTTTCCGCTACAACGGACGCGCGGTGCGCGGCTTCGTCTCGGGGGTCAGGATATGAACGCGGCGCTTGCCTATCTTTTAGAGACGGCGGTAAGGGAGGACGCGCCCTCGCTCTTTTGCGAGGGGGCGCTCCTTCGCCTTCACGCGCCGATGCAAAACGTCAGCCTTGCCCACGGCGTTTACGAGACCGACGCGTACGACCTGCCGCTTTACGGCGGCGAGCCGCCGAGCGGAGCGTGGACGCTTGACGGGGGCGTCGGCTACACGATGCCGATCGAGTACGCCTGCGGCTGGCGTTTCGATAAGAACGAGCCTGACCTGCATACGCCGCAGTATCTCTCGCTCCCTGCCGCGCTTTTCCCCGACGGCGACTTCACGCTGACCTTCACCGCCGCACTTCTCGGGATGGACTACGCGGGCAGCGGTCACTACATCAGAAGCTACGAGGAGGAGAGCGAGTGCTGGAGCTATCTTTTGCAAACGCCGAATTTTTCGGTCTACACCAAGCATAAGTGTAAGACGTCGGAGCTGTCGCGCGACGAAAAAATACCCGTCAGGGCGTTTTATCATTGCTATAACGAAACGGGACAATGGAAAAACCCGCCGTTCGAGCAGCGCATTTCGGTCCAGGATCGACCCTTCTTCGAGCGGCTGAGTGAGCCCTGCACCTATCAGTATAGCGTCGCACACGCGGGGGAGATCGCAACCGTCCGCATCCTGATCCGCGACCCCAAGGGGGACGTGCTTTACGATGCCGCGAAGGATATGCCGTGCCCCGCGGCACGCGGCGTGTTCTTCCGCTTCGCGCTCGACGTACCCGTGCGGCTCTGGTCGCTCTCGCTCTATCCGCGCGTGCTGAGCGAAAACGAGGAAGTGCGCGAGCGCTTCGCGATGCTCACCGACCGCTTCGGTCTGAACACGTATGCGTTTTCCCGCCTGCCCACGGCGGCGCAGAGCCGCGTGCGGAGCGCGGTACTGCAGACGGTCAGCCTCACCGACAGCCAAGCGCGTGCCGAGGCGGAATACGAGGCGGCAATTGCCGCAGAAGGAGAAAGCCTATGAAAACAGTTTACTATCAGTTAAAGGACGGCGTGCCGACCCCCTTTACGGGAAATTTCGTAAGGGTCGGGGATCGCATCGTCGCGCCGCCGACAGCGGCATCGCTTGCGTCGCTCGGCTATTACCCGATGGAGGGCACGCCCGCCGAGGGCGTCCGCTATACGGTGAAAAACGGCGTGATCACGGCAGAGAGGGAGGATACGGAATGAAATATCTTCTGATGTCCGACGGCGTTGCCGCCGCGTGCGACCGAGGGAGCCGCCCCTGCGAGCAGGTGCGCCGCATCTGCTTCAGCGAGCCGATCGACGGCCGCCTGACGCTCGACGGCAAGGAATCGCTCCCCGTCAAGGCGGGGGTCGTGACCCTGCCGCGCGTGCTTTGCGACGGCGTGTACCGCCCGACGCTTTACAGCCACAGCCCGACGGCGGCGCAGTGGCGGCTCGAGGGTCTGCGCGTGCGTGACGGAAGGGTCACGCCGATGGGGATCGACGCCACCGCCCTGCTTATTAAATTATATGAAGAAAACCGAAAAAACCGACAGGCGATCGATACGCTGAAGCGTGACGCGCTCTACTTCAAGAGCAAGATCGACGGCGGATGCCTGTTTTGAAAGGAGAACTCTATGAAATTTCTGAAGATCACACTCTGCGCCCTGCTCTTGCTTGCGCTCTTCCTTCTGCCCGTCGCGGCAGAGGCACCCGAGGCGGACGCCACGACGCCGACGGTGAGCGAGAGCGCACCCGAGGAGGCGACCGTCACCGAGGCGGTGCTTGCCTTTTTCTCGGCGCATACGGGGGATATCCTCTGCGTTCTGACCTTCCTCTCCTCGCTTTTTACGGTGCGTGCCTATAAAAGCGGGCTTCTGCCCACGCTGACGCGCAACATAGGAAAGCTCGGACGGACGGTGGAAAGCGGCATCGGCAGCGTCCGCGAGCAGAACGAGCAGAGCGAGCAGCGGCTGAACGCCTTCCTTGAGGAATGTAAACCTATCTTTACAAAGCTCGCCGAGCTTGAGGCGTCGCTGTCCGAGCTGCAAGGACAAAAGGACGCCCTTGACGGCGTCCTTGCGGAAAATCGCGCGGAGCGTGCGCGCTACGCGCAGGTGACCGAGGGGCAGATCGAGCTGCTCTACGGCATTCTGCAGGCGGCAAGCCTGCCCGCCTATCAGAAGGATGCACTGAGTGAGGCGTACCTGCGGACCAAGGGTCTGCTCGGCACGGGGGCGGTGTGATGCGCGCCCGCGTCTTTTCTCTGCTCGGCGCGGTATTCTCGATCTTGCCGCCGCTGTTTGCCACGGCGGAATACTTTCCGCTCTGGATCGAGCGCGGCGGCACCGCCGCGCTGTCGGGGATCGCGTTCGTTTTGCTCCTTCTGTCGCTCTATCCGCTCACCCGCATTCTGCGCCGCCGATTGAGATCGCCCTCGATGCCGCTCCTCTGGGGCGGGATCTGGCTGCTCCTCACGGTTTTGCGCCGCATCATTGACGGCGTGATCGCGGTCGCCTTCTTCGGACTGCTCGGCAACCTTTGCGGTATGCTTTTCTTCCAGCTTGCAAAAAGCGTTGAAGGGAAGGATAAAAATGAACGAGCTTGATCTTTCCCTCGGCGGGGGCTACCGCCGCGCCGTCTCGCACCTGTTCGGCAACCTCAGCCTGATCGTTGCCGTGATGACCCTCGCCGTGGCGGCGACCGTCTTTTTCACCGACGTGCGACTTGCTACGGTGCTGGACACCTCCTTTTCGCTCTCCTTCGTCATTCTTCTGCTTTGCTCGGTCGTGATGTACTTCTGTATGGCAGACGTCGGGCGCAGTGCGGGAATGCAAACCGAGGTTTACAAAAACTCGGCGGCTGAGTATCAGGCGGCGCGTGCCGCCGTGGAAAGCGAGGGCGGTACCGCCCTCTACGCCTTCTGCGGTGCGCGGGTCTCGGCAGAGCTGGCGGCGGCACGCGCCGCACTCCTTTTGCCCTATCGGGATGGGGAGGACAGCCGCGCGGCACGGCGCGCGGCACGGCGTGCCGCACGGCTTCACGCGCGGCGGCTCACCCCCTCGATGCTCCTTGATAACGGCAGAGCCTCCCGCACGAGCTGTCTGACCGAGACCCCGCTGGCGCACCGCTGGCGCACGGGTCTGCTTTCCGTGCTACCCGGTATCGTCGGCTCGTTTTTCACGGTCTCCGCCGTCTTTGAGGTCATCGCCGCGCCAAGCCTTGCAACGGTTGCGGGCTGTCTTTTAAAGCTGCTCGCCATCCTCTATCACGGGGCGAAGGGCTACGGTATGGGCTACGACAACGCGCACGCCGTGACGGTCGCCTACAACGATTGCCGCACGCGCCTGCTTAAGGCGTACCTGTCGGAACGCGCGTCAACAGCTCGGTCAGCGTCTGAAGGGTAAATCTGCCCGTATGCCGTGCGACCTCGCGCCGTCCCTCAAACGCAAGCAGGGTCGGCACGCTCCGTACCGACAACAGCCGCGCGAGCGCGGGCGAACGGTTCAGATCGACGCTGTAAAGCGTATTTTCCTCTGCGAATTCCTGTGCCGCCGCGCGGCTCATACGGCAGGCAGGGCAGGTCTCGGTCGAGAGAAGCAGCAGCTGTCGCCCCTGCTTTTCCAGCATTGCTTCAAGGTCCTTGCGGTCTTTGACTTCGATCAACATCAACGAAAACTCCTTTTTTCTTTTATTTTTCCGAAAAAAATCTAAAAATATTTTCGGAAAGGTTTGGAAAAAAGGAGTTTTTGTGTTATACTGATAGAAAAGAAGGGGGGAACAGGATGATACCCGAGGCGTTTTTGAAACGAATGGAAGAATTGCTCGGTGGGGAGTACCCCGCCTTTTCGGCGTCGCTCGGTGAGCCGTCGCTGCGCGCTGTGCGCGTCAACGCGGCGAAGATGTCCCCCGCCGATTTTGAAGCAGGCTACGGCGCGCCGCTACATCCCGTGCCCTACGCCCCCTTTGCCTATTACTGCCCCGACGAAAAGCCGGGACGGCATCCCTACCACGCCGCGGGCGTCTATTACGTGCAGGATCCCGGTGCAATGGCGACGCTTGCGGGTGTTCCCGCGCTTTCGGGGTGCATATGCCTTGATCTGTGTGCCGCCCCCGGCGGTAAGACCACCCAGCTTGCCGAGATGATCGGCAAGGACGGCTATCTGCTTGCCAACGAGATCAATCCGCCGCGTTGCCGCATCCTGCAGGGGAATATCGAGCGGATGGGCTGTGATAACGTCGCGGTCTGTAACAGCGACAGCAAAAGCCTTGCGAGTGAGTACCCCGACTTTTTCGACTTCATCCTCGTTGACGCGCCCTGCTCGGGCGAGGGGATGTTCCGTAAATACGAGATCGCCGAGACCGAGTGGAGCGAGGAAAACGTGAAGCATTGCGCCGCGCGGCAGACCGAGATACTGGAGAACGCCGCAAAAATGCTTGCAGAGGACGGGCGCATTCTTTATTCGACCTGCACCTTCTCACTTGAGGAAAACGAGATGCAGATCGACGCCTTCCTCACGCGCCATCCCGAGTTTTCGCTCTCCCCCTTCGACGCCGCCGTGTGCGAAAAACCCGCCGACGGCATCGCCTTCACAGGGGCGGCACACCCCGAAGCGCTACGGCTTTGCCGCCGCTTCTATCCCCATCTTGCGGAGGGTGAGGGGCAGTTCTTCGCCCTGCTTTCCAAAAGCGGCGGAAAAACCCGCCGCCGCGCCGCCGAGCCCGTCCGCTTCACCGCGGAACAGCGCCGCCTTTGCGACGAGTTCATCAAAAAGAACCTCGATCTGCCCACGGGCGTTTTCCTGCGCCTTTACGACGGCACGCCCTATCTTACGCGCGTGGAGCTTCCTTTGCCGCGCCACCGCGTCTTTTCCCCCGGCGTGATCCTCGGTAGCTTTGAGCGCGGACGCATCGAGCCGCATCACCAGCTCTTTTCCGCCTACGGGCATTGCTTCAAACGTAAACTAAACTTGACAAAAGACGATCCGCGCGTTCCGAAATACCTTGCGGGTGAGACGGTCGCCGTCGAGGGACTTTCAAACGGCTACGCCGCCGTGCTGATCGACGGCGCACCGCTCGGCGGTGTGAAGATCGTCGACGGCGTTGCGAAAAATCACTACCCGCGCGGTCTGCGCGTCAGATAGGAGGACGTATGTTCAAGGGATTCTTCAAGCGCTACGGCTGGCTCTATTTACCGGGGCTTCTTTTCCTTGCGCTCGCATCCTACTTAAAGACCGCCCTGCCGACGGTGCTTGGCGAAACGATGGATCTGCTCGATCTCGGCGCCGCCGCAGGGGAGGTCACGCGCTCCGCCGTGCGTATGGTCTTGGTCGCACTGCTCGTCTTTCTTACGATCTTTTTGTGGCGTCTGTTCATCATCGGCGCGGCACGCCTTTTAGAGGGGCATTTGCGCGCCGTCTATTTCCATAAGCTGCTGCGTCTGCCGCTGTCCTACTTCCGCACGGTGCGCTCGGGTGATCTGATCACCTACGCGATCGCCGACGTCAACGCCTTGCGTATGGCGATGGGCCCTGTCGTTGCAATGGGGCTTTCGGGCATCGTGACGGGCGGGGTCGCTATCTACCGTATGATCCGCCTTGGTAGCTTTGAGATCACCTTCTTCTCGCTTTTGCCGATGCCCTTTGCCGCCGCCGCGCTGATTCTGCTCGGTCGGCTCGTGCGGGCACGCTTTACGCGCGTGCAGGAGCTTGGCTCAAAGACCGCAGGGCACGTCAACGAATCGATCAACGGTTTACGCGTGATGAAGGCGTTTGCAAAGGAGAGCGAATTCACCGACGAGTTTGCAAAGCTCTCAAACGAGTGCCGCGATTCGCACGTCAGGCTTAGTGACGCATCCTCGCTGATCGGCCCTGCCACCACGGTCTTTTTCGGCATCAGCTATACCGTCGCGCTCGTGCTTGGCATCCGCCTTTTGCAAAGCGGACAGATGAGCATCGGCGAGCTTGTCGCTTACCTCGGCTATCTTGAGCTTGTGCGCCAGCCGATCGCCTCGATCGGGCGCATCATCAATATGATGGGGCGCGGCATCGCCTCCTACCGCCGACTGAAGTCGATCTACGATACCGAGGAGATCCCCGCGTTTGAATACCGCGAGGATATCGCCTGCCCCGATTTTGATATCGAGGTAAAAAACCTCACCTTCACCTACCCCGACGCGGACGAGCCTGCCCTCCAAAACGTCAGCTTTCATATCCGTAAGGGCGAGACGGTCGGCATCTGCGGACCGACGGGCGGCGGCAAGTCGACCCTGCTCTCCTTACTTTTGAAGCTCTACGAGGTCGGGCGCGGACAGATCTACCTTGACGGCGTGGATATCGCCGATATCCCTGCCGCCGCCCTGCGCGCGAAAATCGGCTACGTACCGCAGGACGCCTTCCTTTTCAAGGGGAGCATCCGCGAAAACATTGATTTTTATGCGGGCGCGTCGGATCGCGAGCTTGCACGCGCGGCAGAGATCGCCTGCCTTGACGGCGAGATCGCGGCATTCCCCGACGGACTCGAGAGCGAGGTCGGTGAGCGCGGCTCGCACCTCTCGGGCGGTCAGCGACAACGCGCCGCCGCGGCGCGTGCGCTTGCGAAGGCACCCACCTGCCTTTTGCTCGACGATACGCTCTCAGCCCTTGACGGCGCGACGGCACGCAGAATGACGAAAAACCTCGAGGCGGCGTTTGACGGCCGCACGGTCCTCATCGTCAGCCACCGCCTCGCCTCGGTCGCGCACGCCGACCGCATCCTCTGGATCGAGGACGGACGCCTCGCGGCAAACGGCACGCACGGCGAGCTTCTGGCGGGCGATACCGCCTACGCCCGCGTTTACCGTATGCAGAACGGGGGTGATGAGGCGTGAAGCAAACGAAGCAAACCACCCCCGATCTTCCGCAAAAAAAGGGCTCGGTGCTTCGCCTTCTGGCGCTGACCTTGCCCTATAAGAAAACGCTGTTTCTGATCCTTCTCGCGGTGCTGATCGCAAATATTGCGGGGCTTTTGTCCCCGATCATCTCGGCACGCGTCATCGACGATTTCGTCTACGGCAACGCGATCGAAGCAGGACTTTATTCGGTGCTGGGGCTCTCGCTCCTTTACCTTGCCGCCGAGCTGATCTCGGCGCTCGCCTCGATCCTTCAGGAGCGAATGATCGCGCGGATGTCGCAGGGCATCCTCTCCCGTTTGCGCGTGGCAGTCTACGAAAAGATCACGCGCCTGTCGATGCGCGGGGCTGACCGCTACGGCAGTGGCAGACTCATCACGCGCGCGACGAACGATATCGAGACGGTCAGCGAGTTTTACTCCGACGTCGTCGTGAACCTTTTCCGCGATATTTTACTGCTGGTCGGCATCCTCGTGATGCTTTTCGTGCTGAGCGTCCGCTTGGCACTGATCGCCCTGATCGCCGTGCCGCTCCTCTTTGCCATCGTCTTCCCGATCCGCCGCATCCTCAAGCGCAACTTCAAGAAGATGAAAAAGATCACGGGCGAGATCAACGGCTTCATTGCCGAGAATATCTCGGGCATGGCGGTCACCACCGCCTTCCACCGCGAGGGGGCGAAGCGTGAGGAGTTCGCAGGGCATAACCGCCGCTACTTCAAGTCGGCGATGACGCAGGTCCTGCTCAACAGCGTACTGCGTCCCTCGATGGACGTGATCAACTATTTCGTGATCGCGCTTCTGCTCTCGTACAGCGCAGGGCGCATCGGCGTGAGCCTGCCCGAGATCGGCGTGCTTTACGCCTTCACGCGCTACGTGCGCCGCTTCTTTGAGCCGATCAACGACCTCGCCGAGAAGTATACCTCGGTCGAGGGGGCACTCGTTTCGGTCTCGCGTATCTACGAGCTGCTTGACGACCCCGACGTCGAAAGCGACAGGGGCACTTACAGCGCAAAACTTTCGGGTGAGATCGAATTCTCCCACGTCAGCTTCGCCTACGAGGATGGAAACGACGTCCTGCACGACGTCTCCTTCCGTATCCGCCGCGGCGAGCACGTCGCCTTCGTCGGCAAAACGGGCGCGGGGAAAAGCACCGTGCTCTCCCTGCTCTCGGGGTATATTCTGCCGCGGGAGGGACAGGTGCTGATCGACGGCGTGCCGACCACCGAATGGGACGTCCGCGCCCTGCGCGCGCAGATGGCAAGCGTACCGCAGGAGGTCTTCCTCTTTACGGGCGACGTGCGGCAGAATATCGATATGTACCGAAACAAAAGCGACGGCGAGCTGCTCTTTGCACTCCGCCTCGCCGACCCGCGCACGGCAGAGAGCAAGGAGGCGCTCGACCGCCCGATCACCGAGCAGGGCAAAAACCTCTCGACGGGTCAGCGACAGCTCATCGCCTTCGCACGTGCGGCGGTCGGAGACCCCGCGCTTCTGATCCTTGACGAGGCGACCTCGGGCGTCGACAGCGAGACCGAGCGCACGGTCAGCGAGTCGCTCGACCGCGTCGCGCACGCGCGCACGCTCGTCTCGGTCGCCCACCGCCTCTCGACCGTTAAGGATGCCGACCGCATCTACTGTATGCAGGACGGAAAAATCGCCGAGATCGGCACGCACGAGGAGCTGCTCGCCCTCGGCGGCATCTACGCGACCCTCGCGGATTTCAAAAAGAAAACCCCCTAACCTTCGGGGGTTAAAAAGGGAACCTTTTTCAAAAGGTTCCCTTTGTTTCTATATGAAAATGTTTTTGGTATCGGATGCGGTCCTGCTCCGATAAGGGATAAATGATCCTTTCAAATAAAGCGTTAATCTTTGCATAATCCAACGCAAATGCCTCGGCACTTGCAATGATCATTTCCCGAGGTGTCACTGCCGCAAAATTCAATCCGTAGCCAAGGGTACCTGCAAGATACTCAATGAAAAGGCGTTGCGTCCTGCCGTTCCCCTCGCGAAAGGGGTGAATCACGTTGATCTCGCTGAGATAAAAGGCAAGTCGCTCGGCGGCGCTTTCCTGCGTATTCTTTGAAAAATCTTCGTGGTGTAGCTTGATGAACAGCTCGTTTGCAGTCGGCTCTATATACTCGCAAAGACAGAATTGATTTCCCTTTGAAATATTGACCGTACGGATCTCACCCGCCCATACGTACAGGTCCTCAAAAATAAATTTGTGAATACGGCAAAGATGTGCAAGATCAAAATTGCCCGGAATGACGTTCTGCTTTGCAAGCGCGATCTTCAAGGAAGTGATCTCGCGCTCTGCAACGGATAAAGCAGTTGCATTGACAATGTTTAATTTGTTTTTCAGAACGTGCGAGTCGGGATAACAGTACTTTTTATCCCACTCATAGTGATAGCTGTACCGATCAAGCATCTGTGGCAACGGCGATGCCCTTATGCTTGGCGATCAGCTTTTGCAAGACCTCACGGATCTGCTCCGGATGCTCAATGCAGTGGCGGATCCTGCTTTTGTCTTCCTCGGTCAAAGGCATCCCTTCAATTGCCATACTGCCGTTTACCTCGTCGATCAGTTTATCGGTGCTCACCGTTCTCACCCACCCTTCTTAACTATATTATAACACATTCACTCAACAAATGCAAGTTTTTTGCAAATCAAGATTCCTCAAAAGTTTTAAGGGATCAAAAGGGAACCTTTTGGAGAAGGTTCCCTTTGTTTTTTATGCACGATTCAAGGGACGCAGCTGTCGTGCAGGGGGAATGCCAAACTCCCTGTGGATCCGAAAGAGAATGTTGACACCGAGCCGATCGGGAAAAATGCCGCACTCGAGCTTCTCCAGCGTTTTGACACCGACGTGCAGTCGCTTTGCCATTTCACGCTTGGATAGACCGTGTACCTCTCTTAAGTGCTTGACGTTGTTGCAAAAGATTAAAAATTCGTTTTCTGCTATCATTTTTTGCCTCCTGAAAAGTGATAATCGTATTATATAATAAAAGGAGTTGCCGTGTCTACAAACAAAGTGTTATCACTGTGTTATCAAAAGCCCAAAAAATGAAAAATATTTTGTTTTCGAGGGATCAAAAGGGAACCTTTTTCAAAAGGTTCCCTTTGTCTTTTATCCTACTTATTTATTCCGTGACGTTTGTCAGAACGATGTCGCCGCCGTTCGGGATCGCGTCAAGGTAGATAAAGCTCTTGCCCGACTCCGTGACCGCGGTATAGGCAGTCGCGTCACCGCCGTTTTGCGAAACGCTGACGCTCGACCAGTCGCTCGGCACCTCAACCTTGACGGTCAGGGCGTGATCGTAGCCCGCCACGTCGCGAAGCTCCTCACAGGTGAGCGAGAGGGTGATCGTGGTTTCGGTCGACGCGGTGTAGGCAACGCTTGCATATCTGCGCTCCATCACGTACGCGGCAACGTCGTTGAAGGTGCCGCACCAGAGCGCGCCGCTTGCGACCTTTTCGCCGATATAGGCGTAATGGTCTTCGCAGAACTCGCGCGAGACGGTGCCCGTGTTGACCGCCCAGTTGTCGGTGTAGCCTGTGGCAGGACTGCCGTCCTTCGTTGCAATGTAGTGATAGGTCTCAACGTACCAGGAGCCGTTTGCGATCGCGGTGTCCACGCGCCCGTTTGCAGCACTCGCGCTTGCACCCTTGTCGAGCTGAACGGAGTTGACCTTCAGCGGATTGAAGCTCGATGAATAGGGGTTGTTCATACCGCCATTACCCGATCCGCGGTTGACGCGGTAGCCGTACTGAAGGAGCGCCTGCCGCGTTGCCTCGCAGTAGCCGTAGCCCGGCGTTGCGAAGGTAATGATGCGCTGGGTGGGGAAGCACTCGGTTAAGAGCGTGTGTGCATCACGGATCTCGGTCTCGTAATTCTCGCCCTGCGCGTTCGTGCCCTGTCCCGCGTACAGCTTTTGACCGTAGTGGTGGTAGGAGTGGTTGCCAATGTCAAGCACGCCCTCGGCGAGGAGCGCATTCCAATCTGCGATCCACTTGTTCCACGCCGTCTGATTGCTCATCCGCGGATTCTTGCCGTAATCGAGGATAAAGAAGATCGTGCCGCGCAGGCCGTACTTGCCGAGCAGCTCGTTGGCGCCGTACCCCGTCTCGATCTGTCCGTCGTCGTAGGTCAGCGAGATCGCCGCCTTCGCGTTGTGATAGTATTTCGTAATGAAGGGATTCTGGAGCTTTGAAAGATTCACGGTCTTATCCTCCTCGTAGCCGCATTCGGTGCAAACGCCGTCAACGATCACGTGATCGAAGGTCTCCTCACACTTCGTGCAGTAGCAACCGTCGTCGGTGGGCGTGAGCGTATGCTCGCAGGGTATCTCGTAGCCACATTCGGTGCAAACGTCGTCAACGATCACGTGATCGAAGGTCTCCTCACACTTCGTGCAGTAGCAGCCATCCGCGGTCGGTGTCAGCGTATGCTCACAGGTCGGCGGCGTGCTGTCGTCGGGCAGAGAGGACGAGGACGATGAGGACGACGAGGACGAGGAAGCGGGCGGGGTGGGCGTCTGCTCGCCGTCACACGCGGCAAAAGCAAACAGGCAAAGCGCAAGCAGAAGAAACGCAAGAATACGACGAAAGCTGACAGAGGTCGTGATTTTCATAACAGTCTCCCTTAAAATTATTTTCACTTGTAAAAAAATGGTTTTCCCGATTATCCACAGGAAAAACGTGACATTTGTGGATAAATGAGGGGGTAAAAAGCCCGATCTATCAAGGATTTTTCCAAAGATCTGTGGAAAAAACCGAGCTTTCCACACTTTCCACCGTTTGACAGCGCCCTGAAAATCGGTGTATAAAGTGGCAGAAAAACCGACTTTTTATACGGTGATCCTTCAATTTTTGCCACCGAGAAGCGAGGCGATCAGCCCCTCTGCGGCGGCGTATCCGACAGCCCCGCCCGACTTTGAGGCGAGATCGGCGTCGCGTGCGGCGGCAAGGTAGGAGCGTAGCGTCGCGGCGCTCCTTTTCCCGATCGCCGAGAGGGCACGCTTGACGCGGTATTCGTGGATCTTCAGGGTCTCTCCGATCGCCGCGGCGGACAGTCCCGCCTCGGACAGCTCCGCGACCGACAAAAGCGTCGCGTACGCCGAAATGACCGAGCCCATCACGATCTCGGGGCGCACGCGCCGCCGCCGCTGATCGGCGAGCGCGAGCAGTGCCGCGCGTCCGTCGCCGCGGTAGAGCGCCTCGGAGAGCGCGTAGGTATCAAATTCGGGGGATGCGACCGTCACGCGTGCGAGGTCGTCCTCGGTGAGCGAGGTCTTTCCGTTTGCCTTGGCAAACGCCGATAGCTTCTCGACCTCGTTTGCAAGCGCCGTCATGCTCCGACCGCACCGCGCGATCATTGCCGTAGTGAAGGCGGGCGGGAGCGAGATCCCCTCGTGCGCGAAATGGCGAGAAAGCCAGCCCGCGAGCTGTCGCTCCTCGGAGCGCTCGAACAGTACGACCGAAAGCGACTGCGAGAGCGTCTTATAAAGCCGCGAGGGACGGCGGGGAAGCGTGCCCGCGTCAAAGCCCTCGGGCGTCGTCAGAATGACGATACAGCATTCGGGGAATTCCGAGGCGCGTGCGGCGAGGTCGCAAAGTGCCGTGAGGCTGTCCTCCTTCACTCCCGTAAAGTCGGCGCCGTGCCACTCCACGAGCTTGAAGTCCGAAAACATCGGCGGCGTTGCCGCGGCGGCGTAGAGCGCCTCGGTATCGGGGAGCTTGCCCTCGAGAATGATATGATTGAAGGGCGCGAGCGTCTCGTCGGTAAGGATGGTCTGCCGCAGCTGTGAGAGATAGTGGCGGATCAGATAATCCTCCTCCCCCGCAAAAAGGAAAACGCCGAATTTCTTCGCCCTGATAGCTGTTGATAGCTCTGACTGCGTCATTCGGCCTCCTTCACGATGCGAAGCGTCAGCGCGGCGCTCTGTGCCGCACCGCCAAGCTCGCTTTCGTATTCGATATTGATCAGAAATCCGTCGCTCTGCTCACGTACCGAAAGACGGCGCGTGGTCACGCGGTGGGGAAAGGAGAGCGGCGGCAGGCGGTAAACGCCCGCGTGCGTATTGCCCACCCTGAAGCAGAGCGAGGAGTCGAGCGCGCCCGTGCGCGTCAGCGTGACCTGCTCGCTTGAAAAAGAAAGGGCGCACGAAACGGTGCCCCCTTCGGTCTGTTCGGTGTAGCGAAGAGAGTAGCCGTCGCCCGTCCTTCGCAGAATGCCGCGGACGTCGGTTCTGATCTCCTCCGGCTCACAGCCGTCGGTTTTGATCTGTGAAACGGTAAGGATCCGTGCTCTCATCTCTTGTGCGTGCGGTTGTACGCCGAGCGGGGATTGACGAACTCACGCCAATCGAGCGCACCCTTATCCACCGCCATGATCAGCGCCTCCGCCGTGGCGATGTTGGTCGCGACCGCAACGTCGTGCAGATCGCACATTCGCAGGATGTACTCGCCGATCTCGTCGGGCGTCTCACGCGGCTCGGTGTTGCGGAAGAAAAGCAGAAGGTCGATCTCGTTGTAGGCGATGCGTGAGGCGATCTGCTCAACGCCGCCGATGTCACCGGGCAAGAGCTGCTCGATCTCAAGGCTCGTTGCCTCGGAAATATATTTGCCCGTGATGTGGGTGGCACAGATGTTGTGCCGTGCGAGGATACCGCTGTAAGCGATACAGAAATGCGTGGTGATCTCTTTTTTGGTGTCGTCTGCAATGATAGCGATTTCCATATGGAGTCGGTCTCCTTTCGGTTTGACGTACGTCGGGTAATGATATTATTATACACCCAAAAAGTATATTTTGTCAATGGAATTTTATTTTTTTGGAAAAAATACCCCAAACCAGAAGAAAATTCGGCAGTTTTTTTCAAACAGCCCTTGTAAAAGGAAAAAGATTGTAGTATAATTATCATTGGAATATTTTTGGACGGAGGAACCTATGAGCGAAAACGTTTCAAGATATGCAACCTTTCTTGCCACTGCGGAATGCAACAGCGTATCAAAGGCGGCAAAGCAGCTGTTCGTATCACAGCCCGCCGTGAGTGCTGAGATCGCGACGCTTGAGAACTCACTCAAGGTCAAGCTCTTTTTCCGCTCCAACCGCGGCGTTACGCTGACGCCCGAGGGGCGCGTCCTTTACGAGTATATCAAAAAGGCGTTCGCCTTCATTGAGGCGGGGGAGGAAAAGCTGCGCGAGATCAGCGGTCTCAAAACAGGGCTTTTACGCATCGGCGCCTCGGATATGACGCTCCGCTTCTTTCTTCTCGACTACATCGCGGCGTACCGTGAGGAATATCCCGACGTCCGCGTGAACATCACGAACGCACCGACCCCGAAAACGATCGAGTCGCTGCGCGGCGGTACGATCGACTTTGCCGTGGTCTCC
This sequence comes from Eubacteriales bacterium, assembly GCA_045532985.1. Lineage (GTDB taxonomy): Bacteria > Bacillota > Clostridia > Oscillospirales > CAG-272 > UBA1740. Next base: position 41,433 of record JAZSGY010000054.1, read on the forward strand.
GAGCCGATCAGCCTGACGGGTAACGACGACCTGATCTTTATCCCCGTGCGGAAGATCCAGGATATCTTCGTCGCCGCCCCCACGCTCCCGATCGCGAAGGAAAAAAGGATCTCGAAGGAGACGCTCGCAGCCTATCCGATGGTGATGCTGGAGCGGCACACCTCGACCCGCCGCTACGTTTCCTCCTGCCTCGGCACGGATTTCCCCGCGCCCGCGGTGGAGCTTGCGACGAGCGACCTTTTACTTGAATTTGCCGAGCGCGGCATCGGCGTTGCCTCCGTGGTGGAGGATTTTGCCGCGAAATCGATCGCGGAGGGACGCGTCGTCAAGCTCGACGTCGATCTTGCCCTGCCGCCCCGCCGCTTTTACGTCGTTTATCTGAAGCGTCTGCCGCTGTCCGCGGCGGCGAGCGCGATGATGGACAAGCTCAGAAAGGCAGAAATTTGAAAATGAATGGCTCCAGACGTCTCATCAGAACCTTGAAGAAACGGGGCATGACGGTTGCGACCGCGGAATCTCTCACGGGCGGTATGCTCGGCGCGATGCTCGTTGACGTTCCCGGTGCGAGCGCCGCGTACCTTGGCGGCGTGATCTCTTATACCGACGCGATCAAGCGTGAGCTGCTTGGCGTGTCACGGGAAAATCTGCTTGCCCACGGTGCGGTCAGCGAATCGGTCGCCATCGAAATGGCAAGCGGCGCTTTACAGCGTACGGGCGCGGATATCGCCGTGTCTACCACGGGCTTCGCAGGCCCCGACGGCGAGGGAATACCCGTCGGACGCGTCTATATCGGCATCGCCGCGAAGGGCGGCGAGCTTTACGCCGTGCGCTACGATTTTGAGGGCACGCGCAACGCGATCCGTAAGGAGGCGGCACGCGCCGCCATCGATCAGATATTGCTTTTATTAGGGAAGGATGAATAATAAAATGAAACAGTTTAAAAGAATCGGTGTACTGACCTCGGGCGGCGACGCGCCCGGTATGAACGCGGCGATCCGCGCCGTCACGCGTGAGGCGCTTTTGCGCGGTGTGGAGGTTCTGGGGATCTATCGCGGATACAGCGGACTCATCGACGGGGATATCAAGCCCTTCTCGGTGCGTGACGTATCGAATATCATCAACCACGGCGGAACCATGCTTTATTCCGACCGTTGCCCCGAATTCAAGACCGAGGAGGGGATGCAGAAGGCGATCGCCACCTGCAAGAAATTCGGCATCGACGGCATCGTTGCCATCGGCGGGGACGGCACCTTCCGCGGCGCGACCGACCTGACCCTGCGCGGCATTCCCTGCGTCGGCATTCCCGGCACGATCGACAACGACATTTCCTCGACCGAAAACACCATCGGCTTTGACACCGCAATGAACACGGTGCTCGAGATGGTTGACCGTCTGCGCGACACCTGTGAGTCGCACAGCCGCTGTGCCATCGTTGAGGTCATGGGCAGAAACGCAGGCGACATCGCCCTGCAAACCGGTATCACCACGGGTGCGACCGCGGCGATCATTCAGGAGCTTCCCTTTGACGAGGCGGCGCTGATCGAAAAGATCAAAAGATCGCGTGAGCTTGGCAAGCACAACTTCATCGTCCTCGTCTCCGAGGGGATGGGTCACGACTTCGGCCCCGCGCTCACCGAGCGCATTGAGGCGGCAACGGGGGTCGAATCCCGCTTTGCCCGTCTGGCGCACGTCGTGCGCGGCGGACAGCCGACCCAGCGCGACCGCCTGATGGCGAGCCGTATGGGCAAATTCGCCGTTGAGGAGCTGTTCAACGGCAGAAGCAACATCGTCATCTGTGAGCGCGACAACCGCATTATCTCCTGCGACATCGGCTTCGCCCTCACCCTCGACCGTATGTACAAGGGCAAGCTGAAGGACGGCGACCTTGACAAGTACACGGCAACCGAGATCGCAGAGATGACGGCACTCGTCGAAAAGCGCAAGGCGGCGCTCGCATCCTTGGCAGAGGTAGCCGCGGCACTTAGCCTGTAAAAAGAACGAAAACGGAAAACGG
>JAZSGY010000041.1:0-3980 GCA_045532985.1 Eubacteriales bacterium
GCTCTACCGACTGAGCTACAGAGGCAAAAATTTGGCGACCCGGATGGGGCTCGAACCCACGACCTCCAGCGTGACAGGCTGGCGCTCTAACCAACTGAGCTACCGGGCCAAATTCTGACGACAAGACGTTTGGTGGGAACAATAGGGCTCGAACCTATGACCCTCTGCTTGTAAGGCAGATGCTCTCCCAGCTGAGCTATGCTCCCGTATGTCCTGTTGTCAGCGACGGATGTTATTATATCATAGCGGTTTTTGTTTGTCAATAGGTTTTTTCAATTTTTTTTACATTTTTTCTTTTTCGAAAAAAACGCCGCAAAAAGCGAAAAGATGCGCGTCAAAGATTGACTTTTCGCGTGCACGCGTGCTATAATGTATAATGTAGAATTTTAACTTGTACGAGAAAAGGAGCTTCCTATGATCAAGGTTGAAAGAATTTCGGTGATGAATTTTGAAAACGCCATCCGCGGTGCGAGAAATCCGATGAACAGCTGGGCAAAGTCGGATAGCGTCTTTAACGCCGACGGCAGCTTCACGCTGGGAGAAAACGATCTCTCGCTTGCACGACGCCTTGCCACCGCAGGCAGTGACCACCGCAAATTTCTGCGTCAGATCTTCGTATCAATGGATATCACGGCACCGCTGTATTGGTGGAAGGAATTCGACACCTACAAGGTGGCGACCGTCGCGAACTCCACGAGCACGATGCATAAGATCCACGCGAGCCCCTTTTCGCGTGACGATTTCAGCCACGACCGTCTGAGCGAGGATGCACTGGCACAGCTTGACTTGCTGATCTCGTATCTGGAAAAGGAGCGTCTTGCCTTCGTTGAGACGAAGGAAAGATCGCATTGGCACAATATGATCCAGCTGCTCCCCTCCTCCTACAATCAGCTGCGCACCGTCACGATGAATTACGAGACGCTGATCAATATCTACTACGCGCGCCGCGGGCATAAGCTTGCCGAATGGCACACGCTGTGCGACGCGATCCTGTCGCTCCCCTACGCGCGGGAGCTGATTCTTGTACGTGAAGAGGATGAAACGAAATGAAGGACGGATTTGTAAAGGTTGCCGCTTGCGCCCCCGCGCTGAAGATCGGCGACCCCCATTATAACGCCGAGCAGATACGCCTCGCGATCGCTGACGCTATGACGCAGGGCGTTCGCGTGCTGGTCTTCCCCGAGCTTTCGCTTACGGGATACACGGCGGGCGACCTCTTTTTCAGCACCTCCCTGCTCACCGCCGCCGAGGACGCACTTGCAGACCTTGCTATGGCAACGAAGGACAGCGGTATGCTCGTTGCCGTCGGCGTGCCCGTGCCCGTGCACGGACGGCTCTATAACTGTGCCGCAATGCTTGCCGAGGGACGGCTTCTCGGTCTTGTGCCGAAGTGCAATCTGCCCGACGGGCTTGGCACCGATGAATGCCGTTACTTCACCCCCGCCCCTACCGAGAACCTGACGGTCACCTACGCGGGCGCGTCGGTGCTTCTCGGATGTAAACAATTGTTTACGTGCAAGACCCTCCCTGCGCTTTCGGTCGCCGCCGAGCTTTGCGAGGATCTTTGGGTCTGTCAGCCCCCTGCGGCGGCGCACGCGGCGGCAGGTGCTACGCTGATTTTGAATCTTTCCGCGGATGCCGAGATCGTCGGCAAGGCAGAACGCCGCCGCACGCTGATCAAGGCGCTCTCGGCACACACGGTCGCCGCCTATCTTTACGCGAACGCGGGACTCGGTGAAAGCACGGGGGACGCCGTATTTGCGGGTGCCGCCCTGCTTTGTGAAAACGGAAGCCTGATCTGTGAGAAGGCGGCGTTTGCAAGCGAGCCGATGCTGATCGGCGAGATCGACGTTTCTCACCTTCTCTCGGCACGCGCGCGCCGCAATACCTATCCTGCGCCGACGGGGGATCATACCGAGGTTGCGTTCTCGCTCCCCGTGAGTGAAACACAGCTCACCGCACCCGTTAAAAAATATCCCTTCCTTCCCTCACCCGCCGCGATGGAAGAACGCTGTGAGCTGATCCTATCGATCCAGAGTCAGGGGCTTGCCGCACGCATCAGCCGCGCACGCGCTACGGGCGGTGTGCTTGGACTTTCGGGTGGGCTTGACTCAACGCTTGCCCTGCTCGTCGCCGTCCGTGCGACCGATCTTCTTTCGCTTCCCCGCACCGCGATCACCGCGGTGACGATGCCCTGCTTCGGCACGACCGCACGCACGCGTGGCAATGCCGAGAAGCTTGCGGAGGCGCTCGGCGTGACCCTGCGTACCGTCGATATTCACGCCGCCGTCACGCAGCATTTTGCCGACATCGGACACGATGCATCGGTCAAAAACGCAGTTTACGAAAATTCGCAGGCGCGTGAGCGCACGCAGATCCTGATGGATCTCGCCAACGCCGAAAACGCGCTCGTGATCGGCACGGGCGACCTCTCCGAGCTTGCGCTCGGATGGGCGACCTACAACGGCGACCATATGTCGATGTACGGCGTTAACGCGGGCATCCCCAAGACCCTCGTGCGTGCACTGACCGAGCATGCTGCAAGGAGTGCTGTCGCGTCGGGTGAGGATGCACTCGCCGCCGTTCTTTCCGACATTCTCGACACCCCCGTTTCCCCCGAGCTTTTACCGCCCGAGGACGGGAAGATCGCGCAGTGCACCGAGGAGCTGGTCGGTCCCTATTCCCTGCACGATTTCTTCCTCTATCACTTCGTATCGAACGGCTTTTCGCCGAGGAAGATCCTGCGTCTTGCGACGCTCGCCTTTGCGGACGAATTCTCTCCCGAGGTCATTCGTCACTGGCTTCTGACCTTCCTTCGCCGCTTCTTCACCCAGCAGTTCAAGCGCGCTTGCCTGCCCGAGGGGCCGAAGGTCGGTACCGTCTCGCTCTCTCCACGCGGCGATTTCCGTATGCCGAGCGATGCGTCCTTTGCACTTTGGATCTCGGAGCTTGAAAACGAATGAGCAACATCTTTGACCTGTTTCGCAAAATAGAATCGAAGCCCGTCGACCCCTCACCCGTTGAGTGGCTGGTCGTCGGACTTGGCAATCCCGGTGCAAAATATGAAAGCACCCGCCACAACGCAGGCTTTCTTGCTATCGACCGCCTTGCCGACTCGCTCGGCGTGCGCATTCAGACGGCGAAGTACAACGCGCTTTGCGCCGACGTCAAAATCGGCGGTGTGCGCGCACTTCTTTTGAAGCCGCAGACCTTTATGAACCTGTCGGGTGAGGCGGTACGCGCCGCCGCCGACTTTTACAAGCTCCCGCCCGAGCGCGTTCTCGTCCTTTGCGACGACGTCAACTTCGATCCCGGTGTGATGCGTATCCGCCGTAAGGGATCCGCGGGCGGACAAAAGGGAGTGGGCAATATTATCGAAAAGCTCAACTCCGACGGCTTCCCGCGCATCAAGCTCGGCGTCGGCAGAAAGCCGCATCCCGAGATGGATATGGCAGACTTCGTCCTCGGCAGGCTTTCCGATGCCGACCTTGAGACGATGGACTCCGTTTTTCAAAACGTGATCTCTGCCGTCACGCTGATCCTTGACGGTAAGATCGACGACGCAATGACCAAATATTCCAAATAAGAGGAACCCGATGAACGTCTCATCCCTCATTCGGCAGGACAGTGAATTCAAGCAAGCCCTCGTCTGTATCAAGGAGCAAGTAGCCGCGCCGAAGCCGCTGCCGACCGTGATCAACGGTCTGACCGACGGCGCCTTCACCGCCTTCGCCACGGGGCTCCTAAGAGAGCTGACGGAGGGCGAAGCCGCCCCCGCGCTTCTGCTTGCCGACACGCCGGAGCATGCCGTGCGTCTTTCGGAAGCTCTCCGATCCGCAGGCATCCGCGCACGCCACCTGCCGCCCCGCCCCCTTGTTTTTTTTAGCGTTTGTCCTTAATCGCCTTAATCCGCGCAAGGAAATCCGCTTTGACTTTTTCCTCGTCAAGCTCACCCGTTTGATAGTTTCCACCGTAGTAAG
>JAZSGY010000045.1:0-46940 GCA_045532985.1 Eubacteriales bacterium
AAAAAAACAGCGCGCGCCCCGCGCGGAAACCCCCGCCGGTGGGTTTTTCGCTTTTTTCCGCTTTTTTTGCAAAAAAAGCTTGGCAAAAAAACCAAAGGGGAAAAGCAGGGGGAGAGTATTCCGGGGTTTTTTCCCTTCAAAGTTTTCGGGCGCATTTTTCAAAAGGCGCGGGGGTTCTTCGCAAAAAAGCGAAAAAACTTTTTCTCTTTAAATTTCATTTTAGGTCACCGACCTATAATGGCATCAAGAGGAGCAAACGCCTCGCTCCTCGCGTACCTGTCTTGCGGTCCCCCACCGCGGGACGAATGCCGCCCCCGTGTTCCGCAATACACGGCTTGGTACGGGCGGTGAAACCTCCTTTTTCTCCATCCCTTTTTGGGAACCCCGACGCACGCCGCGTCGGGGTTTTCTTTTTTTGCATTTTCTCTTTACAAGTGCGGCGGGGTGTGCTATAATCGTAGGGAAAACAGAAAGCGAGGACATTTGAATGTTAGCAGAAATTCTTGAGATCGTGATGGTCGTCAGCTTTGGCGCATCCTGGCCCTTTAACGTCGTTAAATCCTACCGCGCGCGCTCGGCGAAGGGAAAGAGCTTGCTCTTTCTTTGCCTGATCTTCTTCGGGTACATCGCGGGCATCGCGTCGAAATTTTTGAACGAGGCGTATATGGCGGCGTTTTCCGAAAAGTGGTACGTATTGGTCTTTTATTTCCTGAATTTAATTATGGTGGGTGCGGATCTTGTTCTTTACTTCCGCAACCGCGCACTTGACAGGAAAGCGGGCTGACGGCGAGCGACCTTCGCCCTGATGCAAGAACATACAAAAAGGCTCGGATGGGAACCTGCGACCAAGCGGGGTGCCCATCCGAGCCTTTTTCAGCAAACGGTTACGTATGATTCCGGCAATAGGCGTCGAACGCCGAAAGGAGCGCGGCGGCGACCTTTTGCATTTCTGCGGGATCGACCTTCACGACCTGTCGGTCGTAGGTCAGAAGCCCGTTGACCTCGTCCTCCACGTCGGAGAGCTGGGTCAGCACCGCGGCGGAAAGACCGTGCCGCTCGATCTGTGGCAGAACCTCGTCAAGATAGAGGGAACGAAGCCCCGCGGTGAGCGCGGCGCCGTCGTGGTAGGTGCGGTAGCCGTAGGTCCGATCGAGGTTAAAGACGTGGCCGTCGATCTTCAGCGAATAGCCGCCGAACTCAGATAAAAACAGCACGCGGTCGGTCTTCGGGTGCAGGTCGATCTTTTTGAAGTAGATATGCTCGCTTTCAAAGTCGCTCCGCTTTGCCGCAAACCAGCCCGAGGCGGTGTCAAGCGGTCGGACCTTCTCGATCCGCTTCAGTACGCAGTAATAGCGGTCGGCGTCGTGCTGACCCCAGCCCTCGTTGAAGATCGTGTAGGAGATGACCGAGGGGTGGTTGTAAAGGTGGTAGAGCGTTTCGCGCGCGTCGGCGCGGAATTGCGTCGACTGCCGCTCGCTCGCCTTATGGCGGATGCCACGGCGAATGCCGAGGGTCGGCAGGGCGGTGTCGAGAAGAAAGCTGTATTTGCCGCTGTTGACCAGATCCTGAAAGACCGCAATGCCGTATTTGTCGCAGTAGTAGTAGAAGATCTCGGGCTCGAGCTTGATATGCTTGCGCAGCATATTGAAGCCAAGCTCCTTCGCGTGGCGGATATCGTCAAGGTAGCCGTCGGGCGAGGCGGGGGTATAGATGCCGTCGGGAAAGTAGCCCTGATCGAGCAGACCGTGGAAGAAGTAGGGCTTGCCGTTGAGCGCCGTCACCTGCCGCGCGCCGACCTTCAGCGTGCCGACGGTGCGCCACGCAAAGTAGGAGCTTACGGTATCGGTGCCGTCGGTGAGCGTAAATTCGTAAAGATAGGGATCCTCGGGCGTCCAGAGATGCCGCACGCGCGGCGTGAATTCAAGGACGCTTCCGCAGAAGGGGTAGACCTCGTCGCCGAGGGTGAGTGTCTTTTGCTCGCCGCCGCCCTCCACGTATACGCGGATCCTGTCCTCCTTCGGGGTGATCATCATCGAGCGGAAGTGTTGGCGCGGCACCGACTCCAGCCAAACGGGCTGCCAGATGCCGCTGATCGGCGTGTACCACATACCGCCGCGCTTTTTGCGTTGCTTGCCGTAGGGAAGCTCGAGGTCGAGCGGATCGCTCACCGTGACCGTGAGCAGATTTTCCCCGTCGGTGAGGCAGGGCGTAATATCAAGCGAGAAGGGGAGATAGCCGCCGATATGCTTTCCTGCTAACTTGCGGTTTACAAAAACCGCACAGGTCTGGTCGACGGCACCGAAGTGGAGCAGAACGCGCTCGCTTTCACGCGGCGGGGTAAAGCTACGCTCGTAGATCCATTCCTCCCCACGCGCGAGCGTGCGTCTGATGCCCGAGAGGCGCGATTCGGGCGCGAAGGGGACGGTTACTTCACCGATCGGCGTGACCGTGCCCCGCCGTCTGACCGATAGCCGCCACGTGCCGCAAAGCGACACAAAGGAGTCGCGCCGCATTTGCGGACGCGGATAGATGCGCGCCCAGTCCTGTATATTGCTTTCATAGGGGGTGAACAGATCGACCGTCATAGCTTCCTCCGCCTTTCTCTTTGCTTCAAGTATAGCACAAAGGGCGGGTGCGCGTCAACCTTCCTCGCGCAATTTCGCCACCACTTGACAAGCGACGCACTTTGGTATATAATAGCGTTGTTGGAAAAAGGGGGGTTCATCATGGAAAGAACCGAAGAGCTGACCGCGGCGATCCATGCCGTCGGCCTTGATCTGCTTGATAAATTCGCCGCGGCGTGCGACGCAATGGGGCTTCGCTACTCGCTGTCCTCGGGCTCTCTGCTGGGTGCTGTGCGCCACGGCGGCTTTATTCCGTGGGACGACGACGTTGACGTGCTGATGCCGCGTGAGGATTACGACCGCTTCCTTGAAAGGGGGCAGGAGTATCTGCCCGAGGGGTATGAGATACAGCATTTTTCAAAGGACCGCTACACGCAGGATCACTATATCAAGATCCGTAACAGTAGCACCGCGTGGATCTTGAAATCCGACGTGAAGAATAAGGGGCTGAACCTCGGCTTCTCGCTCGACGTTTTCCCGATCGACCGCATTGAGGGGGAAAAGGCGGCAAAAAAGATCCGCCGCCGTGCGAAGCTCTATATGCTTCTCTCGCGCGATTACGTGCCGCATATGACCTATAAGACGAAGCTGAAGAATCTGCGCTCGCTTTTCGTTTTCCCGTTTTCCCGTCTGGTCGGCCGCTACCGCGCGAACGCGTGGCACGAGGCACTCAATCAGAAGCACAGCCACGGCGAATACACTGTTGCCGACGACTTCAACAAGGAGCATTTGTTCCCGATCTCGCTGTTCGACGAGTACGATACGGTCCTCTTTGAGGGAAAGCCCTACCGCTGTGTGAAGGACAAGGAGACCTATCTGCGCCTGCGCTACGGCGAGGATTATATGCAGCTGCCGCCGCCCGAGGCGCGCGTGATGCATCTTGCCCATATAATTGATACAGAGCGTTCCTATACCGAATACTTAAAAAAGTGAGAAGCCGAGGCTTCTCACTTTTTTGTTTTTATTGAATGCCCGCCTTGCTCGGCGTCACGTCGGACGGGAAGCCGTAGGCAACGGCGTCGGGGGTGGGGGCGAGGAAAAGTGTATCCTCGGTGACCGCGTAGGTCTGCGAAAGCAGATCCTGCCCGAAGGAGCGCCACTCGTCAAACGGCGTGTCGCCGTAAAGGTAGCTTTGGCATCTGATCGGTGCGCCCGCCGTGTGGTAGATGAAGTTTGCGTCGCTTGCAAGCCAGCGCTTTTTGTAATCGTAGTTGTAGTTGGCGGTGAAAAGCGCGTGATCCTTCGCAAAGAGGATATTCTTATAGAAGGTTGCAAACACACACTCGCTTGCCGCGCCGAAGCCGATGACACCGTCGCCGCCGTAGTTGAGGATGTTGTAGCGCACGATATTCTCACGCCCGTAGTGGATAAAGAGCGCGTTGGAGTCGGTATCGTGGACGATATTCCCTTCAACGAGGACGTTGACGCTCCCCTCGTCGAGATAAATGCCCCAGCCGCCGTAGTTGTCGCGACGGATGTGGTGGATGTAGTTGCCGCGCACCTCCGTGCCGCCCTGCGGACCGAGCAGGTAGATGCCGCCCATATCGCTCATATCGCCGTCACCGCAGTGATGGATGTGGTTGTACTCAATGATGTTGTCGGCGGAAACGCTCTTGGTCATCCCCCAGACCCAGCCGACCGAGATGCCCGAATACTTCAGATCGTGGATATGGTTGTGGGCGATGCGGTTGGAGTGTGCGTGGGAGACGAAGATGCCGATCGCGCCGTAGTCGATCAGCGTGCAGTGGTGGATATGGCAGCTTTCGATCAGGTTGTAGCCCGTTTGGTAAGCGCGCTCCGCGTAGTAGTCGCCGCCCGTGACCTTGATGCCGCCCGCACCCGTGCCCGAGATCTCACAGCCGCACACGCGGTTGCGCGTACTGCCCCGTCCGAGCTCCAGCGCGTAGTTTCCGATGTTGCGGAAGGTGCAGTCCTCAAAGGAGCAGAGGGTCGCAAATTCGAGCGAGACCGCCGCGTTGCGGCGCGACGCCGCCTGTCCGTGGGTTGCGAATTTCGGCGATTCCCCGCCGTCGCAGGGATCGCTCTTGGTGCATTCAAAGATGATATCGCGGAAGGAGATCCCCGCGATCGGCTCGTCCTTCTTGCCGTGCAGACGGAAAAGCTGGGTGTGTACGGGTGCCTCAACGAGAACGTTGTCGGCAGTCTCCCCCTCGCGCGGGATGTAGTAGAGCTTACCCGTTTTGCGGTTGAGATACCACTGACCCGGCTCCTTCAGCTCCTCAAAGACGTTTAAGATGCGGTAGGACGCGAAATCGTCGGATTTGCTGTCCTTCAGCGGCTGGCGCGAGAAGCGGTCGGACGTGACGACGCCCGTTTCCCTGTCGTAGGAGAGGACGGGGAAGCGCTCAGAAAGCCAGAAGTGAATGACCTCGACCGTCGTGTCCTCTACGTTCGTGAGGTTGTCGAAGATCCCCTTTTCCACCGCGAAGCGGCAAGCCGAGTTGCCGTTTTCGCCCGAGAGCGGATGCCCCGGCACGTCGGTGATGCGCAGCTTCTTGCCCCCCGCGGGATAGACGGGGCGCGTGCAGGGGCGCTTGTTGACGTACAGCTCCTCAAAATACCATTCGCCCATTCTGACCAGCGGCAGGTCGGCAACGAGGGCGCGCACGCCGTTTACCGTCGTTTCGCTAAAGCCCGTGATCCTGCGGCCGCCCGAGAGGATCAGGTCGCCCTCCCCATACTTCGTGAAGGTCACGTGGGAAGAAAGCTCGGGCGGGATGTTGACGGGGCCGATATAGTAGGTGCCTGCCTCGATCCTTACCTCGTAATCGTAAAGCTCGCCGCGCGTCAGGTCGTGGTTGATCAGGTTGAGGATGCGGAAAAAGCCGAACTCCCCCGGATCCTCAGGGGTGCCGTGCTCGTAGCGGAGCGTCCAGGGGCGCACCGTGTTTTGTGATACGTATACGATCTTTTTTTCCATCTTATTTTCTCGCTTATTTTCTCAGACGCTTGTAGGTCTTGATCCATTCGTCGGCGATGAGCTGGTGGCCAAACGGCGTCGGATGCACGCCGTCACCGAGCCAATAGGTTGCGGGTGCCTTCTGCGCCGCGGCGTCGAGCTTGTCCTGCAGCGAGAGGAAGGGCAGATGGAAGCGCTTCGCAATTTTTCTTGCGACCGCCGCCTTTTCGGCAACGCCCGTGCGGAAGTCGTCGATGCGCTCTGCCGTCGCGGGTCCCTCCAGCACGAAGGGCTCCATAATGATGATCTTGATATCGGGCAGTGCCGCTTTGATCTCGGAGATCAGCATCGAGTAGATCTTCTCAAATTTCGGCGTATCGACACCGTTTTGACGAACGATCTCGTGCCAGACGTCGTTGACGCCGATCAGAATGCTCATTACGTCGGGGCGAAGGTTGATGATGTCCGCCTTGATGCGTGCGTAAAGGTCAACGATACGGTTGCCGCTGATGCCGCGGTTGATGAAATTGAATTCCGTGGGGTCATCACAGCCAAGTCTTGCCGAAACGAGGTGGGGGTAGCCCATGCCGCGGTTTGCGTCGTTGTCGCGTGCGCGGCCTACGTCGGTGATCGAGTCGCCCTGAAAGAGAATGGTCTTCATAGTAAATACTCCTTGTAGATTCGTCAGTTTGCGGTGTTTGCCGCTATCAGTTTCATTATAAAGAAGTGTCGCGGCAAAGTCAAGATAAAATGTAAAAAAGACGGATTTTCCGTCTTTTTTACGTTATTTATGATAGGATTTCCCCGCGCGGATCATAAAGCTGCGGTAGACCGATTCGAGCAGGATCACGCGAAGGAGCCGGTGCGGAAAGGTGAGGCGCGAGAGCGAGAGTCTGTGGCGGCACGCCGCCTTGACGCGCTCGGAGAGTCCGTGGGAGCTGCCGATGACGAGGCATAGCTTGCCGCTTTGATCGGCGGCGTCGCCGAAAAGACGCGACAGCTCGATCGAGTCGTATTCGCGTCCCTCCACGCAGAGCGCGAAGGTCACAGCCCCCTCGGGGATCCGCGCGAGAATACGCGTGCCCTCGTCCTCCAGCGCCGCGGCGATCTCAGATTCGTCGTCCTCGTTTCGGATGCGCGCCTCCTTCAGCTCGATATTCTCAATGCGGCAGAAGGCAGAGAGGCGTTTTTCGTACTCGGCGACCGCGGCGGAAAGATAGCTCTCCTTCAACGAGCCGACCGAAATGACGGTGAGGCGGATCATACGCCGCCCCCGACCCCGAACAGATTCTGCAGATTCGGCAGAATAAAGAGCGTGATGCAGTCGTAAAGAAGTGCGAGAATGCCGGGAAAGAGGATATAGATCGCCCATTTTGAGCGAGCCTTCCGCTGATCGCGCTCTGTTAGCACCGCCTGTTTTTCCTCAAGCGAAAGATGCGACGGCATATTCTCAAGCGTCAGCGAGTGGCGCGAGAAGCCGCGGTTGTAGATGACGTAAAAGAGCAGCACCGCCGTCATCACGCCGTAGAAGATGAAGAAGAATACGAGGCTCTCCATCGCGAGCGTGAGGACGAGATAAAGACCGAAGATCACGACCGTTGACAGAAGCAGCCAAAGGTAGGGTAAAAGCTGCCGCCGCTTCACGCCTTGATCCTCCGCGCCTCAAGATAGTAGCGCTTGTCCTTGGCGTGTCCCATCGAGAAGGTCTTGCGCGGCAGTGCGCCGTCCGCGGCGACCGCGGGGAACAGCTCCTCCTTCTTCATACCGTCAAAGAGGAAGCCGACAGCCCCCGGATTTTCGGCAACGATCGCGGCGAGCGAATCCTCACCGTGGATGTAGTCGATGCGCACCTCGGGATGTGATGCGCAGTAGCCGTCGAGGAATTTTTGCAGGGTGCCGACCGTGAGCGAGTGCGTGCCGTGGGGGTAGGTCAGCGTACGCTCTCCGCCGCCGTAAATGCAGTGAAGCAGAGCCGCGGGATTTTCCGCCGTGCCGTTTGCCATATCCGCCTCGATCGCGGCGAACAGCTCCTCGGCATCCGCGCCGAATACCACGCGATAGATCGGCTCAAAGCCGAGCGAGTCGTCGTGCAGGTTCACGATCTCAACGAGGGCGTAGCGGGCGGGGTGATCCTTCGCCGCGTCGCCAAGGCTCTGTTTGATCGCCTCGTAATGTGCCTTCGCCGAGGCAAGCGAGTGGTTGCCGTCGCCAACCGCGAAGGGGAACGCCGCACTCTCGGCAAGTGCTGCCATCGCGCGCGTGACCTCGTTTTGCAGCTCCTTGTCAAGCAGGTAGCCCGTGATATGGCCGCCGCCGAGCATCAGATCAAAATTGTAAAGCGGAGTTGTCATTTTTGCCGCGATCGGCTCGATCACGGTGCGTGCGCGGTCGTCGATCAAGAGCATCACGTGGGGAAGCTCGAGGAGCGCGTCGCGGCGGATCTCCACGCGCGGCGGGATGCGCTCAAGCACAGTCCCCTCGGTTGCGCGGATGGCGGCGTCGGTACGCCGCTCGTAGCTGTATTCCTCAAGGTCGATCGCGGCAACGATGCCGAGCCGCTCACCGCCGACGCTGTCGGTACGGCGCACGAGGATCATTGCGTTTTCGTATTCGCACAGATGGGTGTCGGCGTAGGCACGCATCGCCTCGTTGATCGCGGCAACGCGCGCGCTCTTGTTATCCTCAAGATAGACCTCGGGGAGCGTCAGGCGCAGGGCGGACGGTGCGTCGCCGACCACGCGCTCGACCTCGCTCCAATAGGCGGGCTCACTCGTAAACTGGTCGCAGGCGATGACCGAATAGCGGCCGAAATCGACCGACGCCTTCGGCAAAAGGATATTGGCGGGGAACAGATACCGTTTCATAAAAACCTCACGAAAAAAATTTTTAAATTTTTGAATAAGACGCCCGCACACGGGCGATACTTGAAGTACGGAAGCAGGCGACAGTACCCGACGGGGGCGACGCGATCTGCCTCCGAGCGGGGTGTTTATCCCGTAGAAAAAAGGGGTGCTTTTGATGGAGAATGCAGTACGGGGCTTTCTGTGGGCCATGGCGCAGGATAAGCGAGCTATGCAGGCCTATGCGGCAATGTGCAAGGCGGACCGTACCGCGGTTCTGCAAAGGGCGCTGGTCGCCGAAACAAAAGCGGACGTGGAAGCTATCGTTTTGTCTCTTTACGACGCAACGAGCGCGGTTGAATTTTCGTAAATGACCCCTTTTGCGGTCGGTTCTTCGGAGCCGACCGTTTTTATTTGCGGATGCGGCAAAGGCGAAAAACCCCCGCGGCAAGCGCCTCGATGAAGGCGGAAAGCTCCGCCTGTGTATTCTCGGCACAGAAGCTGACGCGTACCGTCGTGTCCGCCTCAGCGGGCGAGAGCCCGAAGGCGAGCAGGGCGGGGGACTGATTTTTGCCGTGGCTTGAGCAGGCAGAGCCCGCGGAGATCGCAAACCCCTCCCCCGAGAGGTAGTTGAGCATCGTCTCACTCTTGATCGAGGGAAGCGTCAGGGATAAAATATGCGGTGCCGACTGCGCGGGAAGCACGGGCGTGACGGCTGCGAGGCGTTCGTCGGTCGCGAGTGCCGTGAGCAGGGCGTCACGCAAAGCGCGCATTTTCGCGGTGCTTCGATCGAGCGCAGCGTAGCCCTCCTTCACCGCGGCGGCAAAGGATAAAAGCGCGGGTGCGTTGACCGTGCCCGAGCGGTAGCCGTCCTCCTGCCCGCCGCCGAGGATGATCGGCGAAATGCCGCGGCTCTTATGGACGGCGTCGCTGATATAAAGCGCGCCGATGCCCTTCGGCCCGTGCAGCTTGTGTGCGCTGACCGTGAGCAGATCAATGCCGAGGGCACGAACCGACAGCGGCAGCTTAAGAAAGCCCTGCGTTGCGTCGCAGTGAAGGATCGCCGCGGGTGCTTTTTCACGCAGAAGGCGCGACGCGGCGGCGATATCGTAAAGTGCGCCCGTTTCGTTGTTCACGAGCATCAAGCTGACGAGCACCGTGCTTTCGTTCAGCGCGTCAGAGAGCGCCGAAAGATCCAGCACGCCGCCGCGCGTCGGGATCTCTACGATATCAAAGCCCTCCGCGGCAAGGCGCGCAAGCGGAAGGGATACAGAGGGATGCTCCCCCGCACTCGTGATGATGCGGGCACGCGTTTTTTTGTAGCGCTCCTTCGCATACGCGCGGCCAAAGAGGGCGAGGTTGTTCGCTTCACTCCCGCCGCCCGTCAGCACGAGAAGTCCCCCGCGTGCGTCGATGGCGCGCAAGATCTCCGCCTTCGCCGCCTTGACTGCGGCGGCGGCGTCGGTGCCGTATTTGTGGCGCGAGGACGGGTTGCCGTAAAGCCCCCGTGCGGCGTCGGTAAACGCCGAGAGCGCGGCGTCCGACATCCTCGTCGTGGCGCTGTTATCGAAATAGATCATACTTATTTTTGTCCCTTGAAGCGGAAGGCGGAAACGACCGACGCGACCTCGTCAAGATGTGCGTCAAAATTCCCCTCAAGCGCGGTGTACTGGAAGGTAAAGAGGAAATAGCCCTTCACGATATCGATGCGAAGCACGCGCACGGGCTGTCCCGAGGGGGTCTTGCCCTCAATGAGATAAACGTAGGGGTTCGTGTCGCCGCCCATTTCCTTAACGCCGTCGCCAAGAACCTTCTGCAGAGTCGTTTCCGTCAGCGTATAGTCCGCGCCGTAGACGCTCTGAAGCTCACGCTTGACGTTTTCAAGGTATTTATCGTAGGTGCTTTCCTCATAGATCACGCCGTACATACTGATGCTGCTCATATCGGGCTCGACGTAGCCGCTCGTCAGGTTGGTCTGCACGTCGAATTTCCAATCCTTCGGCAGATAGAGGCGATAGTTGCAGATCACGGGGTCGCTTGCCAGCCGCATCCCCTCGGGGGTGTCACCGTTGTCGAATGTGAAGTTCGGGACTGCCGCCGTGCCGCCCGTCTTTGCCTTTTCGGTAAAGACGAAGCTCTTGGCAACGCTGACGAAGCTCTCGTAGTTCTCCTCGTAGGGAACAGCACCGATGATCTCGTTTTTGTCGCGGCTTGCCTCGTAGGTCAGGATATAAAGGTAGTCGCCCTGCTGTGAGAAAAGCTGGACGACGCCGTAATGCTCGTCGGCGGTACTGCCGTCCTTGTTTTGGCGTGCGTAGGTCACCTCGTAGCGGTAGCGCTTTTGGAAGGCGGGGTAGGGCTTGTCCGTCTTTTCCTTAAGCTCGTAGCTTTTGTAAAGCGTTTGGAATTCCTCCGCGTGCGCGTCAAAATATTCCTCAATCGAGCCGTCGTACGCAACGCGCATAATGGAGATCGAGGACTTGTCCACGTTTGAGACGTAGGACAGCACGCCGCCGAACACCTCCGCATACAGATAGGACTGCGGGATATAGAAGCGGTAGCCGTCCCGGTCGGGGTCGCTTGCCAGCATCATCCCCTCGGGCGCACCGTCGTCTCCGCCGCCGCCGCAGGCGACAAGACAAAGAAGCGATGCAAGGATCAGAAGTAAGGATAGGAGCTTTTTCACGTCGGTTCCTCTTTTCGTTTGGATTCCCCGCCCGCAGGCGGGGTCTTTCTATTCCTCGGGCGTAGGGAAGCCCAGCACCAGCTCGGTGAAGGCACGCCCGCGTTGCTCGTAATTCAAAAAGGCGTCGAACGCCGTTGCCGCGGGGGATAAAAGGACCGTGTCGCCCGCGCGTGCGATCGCGCGTGCGGCGTTCACCGCGTCGGAAAACGCGGTGCGGTAGATCGCGGGGAAGTCGGGGTCGAGCGACGAGAGTGCGGCTTGCATCGCCTTCCCATCCTCACCCGTAAAGACTGCCGCCCGTGCCATCCCGAGAAGGGCTGAGGCAAGCGGCGCGTAGGACAGCCCCTTTCCGCGGCCGCCGCAGATGACGATCGGCGGGACGTCCATTGCAGAGAGGGTCGCCGCCGTGCGCGTGGGGGTCGTGTCGATCGAGCTGTTGATATACCGAACGCCCGAGAGCGTGCGGACGGTTTGCATACGGTGGGGCACGCCGTCGAAGGTCGAGACGGCAGAAAGGAGCGATTCCCCCCCGACGAGCCCGTCACAGAGGGCGCACGCGGCAAGGATATTCGCAAGGTTGAAGCGTCCGCAGAGGCGGACGGCGTCAAGCGGTAAAAGACGGCGGGTCACACCGTCGGGCGAGACCGAGGAGAGTGCGCCGTCAACGACGCAGAAGCAGCGGTGTGCATCGGGGATCTCGGAAAACAGTGCCGACGGCGTGCGCTCCGATGAAAAAAGGAGCGGGCGGGGAAGCGTGCGCGCCAGCGCGCGCGTGCGGGCACAGTCGCCCGACAGGATCGGGACGGCGCCCGAAAGGATCGCACTTTTCGCACGCAGGTAGGTGTCAAGATCGCCGTGGTGGTCGAGATGATTCTCGGTAAGATTCGTGATGCAGGCACGCGCGACGCGCGGCGTGATGCCCTCCAGCTGAAAGCTCGAAAGCTCCATCACGACGAGGTCCGAGGGGCGGATGCGCGGCAAAACGGGAAAAAGCGAGACCCCGATGTTACCGCCGAGGTAGACCGAGACGCCCGCGCCGCCGTATTCCTCCTTCAGAATGCGGTGGGTAAGGGTCGCCGTCGTCGTCTTGCCGTCACTGCCCGTGATCCCGAGGATCTTGGCAGGGCAGAGCGCCATAAAAAGCTCCGCCTCATCCGAAAGGAGCGCACCGCGCCGCTGTGCGGCAACGAGTGCGGGGTGGGTCGACGGAATGCCGGGGGTACGGAAGATCACCTCATCCGAGAGGGCGTCAAGATAGCCCTCGCCAAGGCAAAGGCGCGCGCCGCGCCGCTCGAGCGACAGGGCGGCGGCAGAGAGCGATGCACGCGGCGTGCGGTCGTGGACCGTGACGCGTGCGCCCTCGCTGAGCAGATAGTCGGCAAGCGGGAGATTTGCCCGCCCGATCCCGACGACCGAGACCTCCCGATCCTTCCACATCCCAACGCGAATCGTAGGTAGCATAGCATCCTCACTTTAAAAAGAGCTTAAGGCAGTTTGCTATGCACAGTATATTCAAATTAGGAGTATATGCGACAGGTTAGCGAAAAATTCCTTATTCCGCCTTCATACGGCGTGCCGCCGCCTCCGCCTTCAGACGCGTCGGCGTGTCAAGGATCTTTTTGCGGATGCGCAGGCTCTTCGGCGTGATCTCGATCAGCTCGTCGTCGCCGATGAACTCGATCGATTCCTCAAGGCTCATAATGCGCGGGGTGACGAGCGTCAACGCCTCGTCAGCGCCCGCGGAGCGGATCGCCGTCAGATGCTTTTTCTTGCAGACGTTGACCGAAATGTCGCCGACCTTCGGGGAAACGCCGACCACCATGCCCTCGTAGACGGGGGTCTGTACGCCGATGAACATCGTGCCGCGGTCCTGCGTGTTAAAGAGACCGTAGCTCGTTGCCTCACCCGCCTCACTCGCGACGAGCGAGCCCGTGTAGCGCTTGGTGATCTCGCCCTTGAAGGGGGCGTAGCCGTCGAACAGCGAGTTCATAATGCCCTCGCCGCGCGTGTCGGTCATAAATTCACTGCGGTAGCCGAACAGACAGCGTGCGGGGATCGAGTAGATCAGCTTCTGGCGCGAGCCGCGCAGCTGCATATCGAGCAGCTCGCCCTTACGCGCACCGAGCTTTTCCATCACCGAGCCGAGTGCCTCCTCGGGCACGTCGATGGTGACCTTCTCCATCGGCTCGCAAAGCACGCCGTCAATTTCCTTGTAGAGAACGCGCGGGGTGCTGCAGCAAAGCTCGTAGCCCTCACGCCGCATGGTTTCAAGCAGGATCGAAAGGTGCATCTCACCGCGTCCCGCAACCTTGAAGGAGTCGGTCGTGTCGCCGTCGGAGACGCGCAGGGAAACGTCCTTTAAAAGCTCGCGGTACAGGCGGTCGCGCAGATGGCGCGAGGTGACGAACTTGCCCTCCTTGCCCGCGAAGGGAGAATCGTTGACCGAGAAGGTCATTTCAAGCGTCGGCTCGCTGACCTTGACGAACTCGAGCGGCTCAACCGCCGTCGTTGCCGTCACCGTGTCGCCGATGTTGATGTCCTCCGCACCCGAGAAGCAGACGATGTCGCCCATTTTCGCCTCGGTGACTGCGGCACGCGCAAGCCCGTCGAACTGGTAGATCGAAACGATCTTTGCACGCTTGACACCCTCGCTGTGGTAGTTGGAGATCGCAACCTCCTGATTCTGCTTAATGACGCCGCGCTCAATGCGGCCGATGCCGATGCGCCCGACGTAATCGTTGTAGTCGATCGCCGAAACGAGGAGCTGAAGCGGCGCCTCCTCATCCCCCTCGGGGGCGGGAATGTAGTTGAGAATGGTCTCGAACAGCGGAACGAGGTCGGTGCCCTTTTCGTAGGGAGAGAGCGACGCCGTGCCCGCTCTGCCCGAGCAGAAAAGCATCGGGGAGTCGAGCTGCTCGTCGGTCGCGTCGAGATCCAGCAGAAGCTCGAGGACCTCCTCCTCGACCTCCTCCAGCCGCGCGTCGGGGCGGTCGATCTTGTTGACGACGACGATCACGCGGTGATTCATCGCCAGCGCGCGCTCCAGCACGAAGCGGGTCTGGGGCATCGGCCCCTCCGCCGCGTCGACCAGAAGGATGACGCCGTTGACCATCTTCAGGATACGCTCGACCTCACCGCCGAAGTCGGCGTGACCGGGGGTGTCGACGACGTTGTTCTTGACGTCCTTGTAGTGGACGGCTGTGTTTTTGGCAAGAATGGTGATGCCGCGCTCGCGCTCCAGGTCGTTGGAGTCCATAACGCGATCCTCGGTCACCTGGTTTTCGCGGTATACGCCGCCCTGGCGCAGCATTTCGTCAACCAGCGTGGTCTTTCCGTGGTCAACGTGGGCAATGATGGCAATGTTTCGCAGATCCGTGCGTTTCAACTTTAGATACCTCTTTTATATTACAGATTTTAACCTAATTATTATAGCACAAAAAAGCGAAAAAGCAATGCTTTTCCGCTATTTTTTGTATTTGGTGAGAAGAATGTAAACTTTGGTTTACGGAACGAGGCTGCCGCCGAGGAAAAGCTCCCAGACGCGCGCCATATCGTCGGCGTCAAGCGTCAGACACTGCACGCCCGTGGAGCAGTATTTTTCAAAGTAGGGAGAGGTGGGGTCGCTTGTGACGATATCGAGGATCTCAAGCCCCGCGTAAAGTCGGTCGCCGACGGTGAGCGCATCGCCGCCGTCCTGCGGCTCCTCTGCCATACGGATGGCAAACTCAACGGTGTAGTAGCCGTCGCCCTGCGTGGCACCGTAAAGCCCCGACGTGCGGATCGCGGACAGATACGCCGACTGATTGACGCCGCCCCCCGCAAAGAGCTTGTGCCCGTAGGCGTCCAGCCCCTGCTTCAGAAAGTCGCGGCGCGACCCGAAGCTGTACCACAGCTCGACCGTGTCGTTTTTGAAGGGGTTTTCGGTGGAATTGATATAGTCGGTGCCTGCCGAGACGAGGGTCTCGTCCAGCACCTCAACGAGGCAGTAAAGATAGCTGCCGTCCCAAAGGAAGGAGATATCGGCGAAGATCTCCCCGACCCCCGGGTAGATCTGATCGCCCGCGCGTTTGTTGGCGGCGGGGTAGACCGCGTGCATGCCGTCGTGCGTCAGGGTGAGGGCGTCGGCGTAGGCGGCGTCGCGCACGCCGTCCATCACGGGTGCGTCCTTGACGAGGGGAACGACGTCGGCATCGGCGGGCGCGGTGATCACGGAAAGCGCGGTGTCGGCGGAGAGGATCGCGCCGTCGTAGTCAAGCGCGAGAATGCGGCGGTCGCCGACGGTTTTGGGAAGCGCGCCCTCATCAAGCGCCGTGTTTTTTTCAAGTGACAGCGTATAGAGCGTCACCCCATCCTCGCAAAGAGAGACGGTGACGGTCGCATTCTCCGCCGGCGGCTCTGTCGGCGTATCGCAGGCAAGGCAGGCAAAAAGAAGGAAGCAGGCAAGTAAAAGAAATGCAATTTTTTTCATTGGGAGATCTCCTTTACAGTCTTTGATCCCATCATACCACAGCTGCGCGAAAAAAGCAAGATTGACTTTTCGGCTTTGCCGTGCTACAATAAAGAAAAAGGAAGGGGGCATCCGTATGGGCATCTGTTACATCATCGGCGCATCCGAGTGCGACGGGATCGCGCCGCGTCCTGTGGACGGCGACTGCGTGATCGCGGCAGACCGCGGTCTTTTGACGGCGGAGCGCTTTGGCATCACCCCCGATCTTTTGCTTGGGGATTTCGATTCGCTCGGGTATCTGCCGAGCGGAGCCTTCGTTGAGACCCATCCCGTAGAAAAGGACGATACCGACGTAGGGCTTGCCATCCGTGCGGGCCGCGCGCGCGGGTATCGGGATTTTTATATCTACGGCGCGCTCGGCGGCGCGCGCCCCGACCACGCGTTTGCAAACTATCAGCTCCTCGCCGCGCTCGCGCGCGAGGGATGTCGCGCGGTGCTGTTCGGGCGCGGAACGTCGGTTACGGCACGCACCGCGGGCGTGCTGACGCTTACGGGCAGCACGGGTGCGCTCTTTTCGGTCTTTGCCGTCGGCGGGGACGCGACGCTGAGCATCCGCGGCGCGAGGTATCCGCTTTCGCGTGCGGTGCTGTCGCCCGAATACCCGCTCGGCGTTTCAAACGCGCTCGCAGGGGACGCCGAGATCGAGGTGCATACGGGCTGTGCGCTGATCTTTTTTGAAAACGGTGTCGAAATCTCTTGACAAACGCGAAAAACTCTGCTACAATAGCATTGCCAAACAGAATAGATCAGGGGTGCGAAAGCTGAGATGGGAATTCCCAAACCCTTTAACCTGATACGGATAATGCCGTCGTAGGGAGAATCGTTTTACGGTCGTAAAATCGAAGTACCGCACGGTCTTTTTGTGCGGTAATTTTTATTTTTGCGGGAGAATTGCCCCATCCGGAGGGGGCGGGACTCCCAAAGGAGGTTTTCGACTGTGAAAAACAAACATTTAAGGGCGCTTGCCGAGTGCGCGATCTTCGTCGCGCTTGCCTTCGCGCTCGATCTCGTGGGGAAATTCTTCCCCTCCTGGCCAAACGGCGGCAGTATCACCGTGGCGATGGTGCCCGTGGTCTACGCCGCGTACCGCCACGGCGTGAAATGGGGGCTTGCCACGGGGCTCGTCTTCTCCGCCATTCAGATGATGATGGGCTTCTGGGCGCCGCCCGTGACGAAGTTCTACTTCTATCTGCTTGAAATTCTGCTCGACTACGTGCTGGCGTTCACCCTGCTTGGGCTGGCGCCGCTGTTCGCGCGTCCCTTTTTCCGCTTTTCGCGCCTGCTCGGGTACGGCGTCGGGGCGGTTTGCGTCTGTGTGATCCGCTTCCTTTGCTCCTTCGTTTCGGGCGTTATTATCTGGTCGGAGAGCTACTACGCGGGCGTCGGGTACACGATGGCGGACGCCTTCACCGACGGCGGCGCGTGGATCTTCTCGCTGACCTACAACGGCGGCTATATGCTCCCGAACGCGATCCTTACGGGTGCGCTCATCGTGCTTTTGTGTATCGCCGTGGATCCCAAAACCCTGCGCCGTATGAAAAAAGAAGAAAAGGGCGCTTGACTTTTTGCCATCTTCGGGCTATAATAAGAGGGCAACCGGACGGTGCAGTCGCGCAATATCATGCCGAAAGGTCTTATTGTGAGGAAAGTCCGTGCTTCACAGGGCAAGGGTAACGGATAACGTCCGCCGGGGGTGACCCCAGGGAAAGTGCAACAGAAATAAACCGCCGTTTTACGGTAAGGATGGAAAGGCGAGGTAAGAGCTCACCGGCATTGCAGGTAACTGCGTGCAAATGTAAACCCTATCCGAAGCAACACCGTTGGGAGAGCGCAAGCTACGGCTGCCCGTCGGAATCCCTTGGGTGGCAGGAGGCAACTCCGAGCTATGCGGTAACGCATAGCAAAGATAGATGACTGCAGTCCGCGCAAGCGGTCACAGAACACGGCTTACAAGTCCGGTTGTACCAAAAAGCAAATGAGAGTTTACGAATGTAAACTCTCATTTGCTTTTTCGCGCCGCGGCGGAGGCTTTTCGCTTTTTTGAAAAAAAGCTTGGCAAAAAACCGAATGCGGGAAGGGAAGCGCATCTTCCTTTTGAAAGGTTTTTGTGCGACTTTTTTCAAAAAGTCGCGTCCGTGCGGCGTTCACTTGCTCTCCTTTGGTTGCATAAAGCCCGAGGGCACTGCATAGAGTACGGTATGAGATTTTTAGAATATCTTGGGTCGATCCCCGCGTATTGCAACCGCACGCTGTCGGGGGTCGCGCTTCCTTTGTTTCTGATCCTGGCGGGCGGGATCCTGTGGGTGCGGCTCGGCTTTTTCCCCTGCCGCGTTCGTGCGTGGCGTGCCCTCGGGCGGCAGAGCCGCACGCGGGGCGAGGGGTCGCCGTGGCGGGCGATGAGTATGGCGCTGGCGGGCACGCTTGGCGTCGGGAATATCTCGGGCGTTGCGCTCGCGCTCGCCGCGGGCGGCGCGGGGGCGATCTTCTGGATGTGGGTGTCCGCGCTCTTTGCCGCGATCCTGAAGCTCGGCGAGATCACGCTGGCGCTCCGCTACCGCCGCCGCGCAAAAGAGGGCTTCTTCGGCGGTGCGATGCACTATATGGAGGAGGGGATCGGCGGCGCGCGCGGACGGCGGCTCGCGCTCCTTTTCAGTGCGCTTTGTCTGTTCGCGGCACTCTCCTTCGGCTCGCTCGTGCAGGCGAACGCCGTGTCGGAGAGCTTTGCCGCGAGCTTTCGCGTCCCGCCGCTTTTGACGGGGGTGGTGCTCGCCCTTCTCTCTGCCGCCGCGATCCTTGGCGGTGCGCGCCGTATCGGTGCGCTGACCGTGCGCCTCGTCCCCCTGATGAGCTTGCTTTATATCCTGATGACGCTCGCCGTCATCCTCAGGTACGCCGACGGCGTGCCGCGCGTGCTCAGCCTCATTTTCCGCGAGGCGTTTTCGGTGCAGAGCGCCGGCGCGGGGGTGCTTGGCTACGGCGCCCTCCGTGCGATGCGCTACGGCACGGCACGCGGTCTTTTCTCAAACGAGGCGGGGTGCGGCACAGCACCGATGGCACACGCCACAGCGGGGGCGACGCGCCCTGCGGTGCAGGGACTCTACGGCATCCTCGAGGTCTTTCTCGATACGGGCGTCATCTGCACGCTGACGGCACTTGCGATCCTGCTTTCGGTCGGCGTGCCGACGGGCGACGCGGGCGTTTCTATCACCGCCGACGCGCTCTCGCGCGTGTTCGGCTCTGCCGCGGCACCGATCCTCTCGGTCGCGGTGCTTTGCTTCGCCTACGCCACGGTCATCACCTGGGCGTATTACGGCGAGCGCTGCTGTCTTTATCTCTTTCGCTCCCCGTCGGCGGGACGCGTCTTTTCGGCGCTCTTTTGCGCCTCGCTCATCCTCGGGGCGGTCGCCGCACCCACCCTCGTCTGGGAGCTTGCCGACCTCGTCGTCTCGCTGATGACGCTGATCAACTGCGCGGTACTGCTTTCCCTTTGGCGGGAGATCCGAGAACAGACGCGACAAATATCGGAATAAAAAACGCTCTGTTGCACCGCAACAGACCGTTTTTGTAAGGTTTTGTTTACATCATACGGATCCGCGAGAGCAGTACCGCGCCGCAAGCGGCAAGGCGGTCGAGCTTGCTCTTGGTCTCGTTTTCGGTCATTTCCTTCGTGAGGAAGGCGGTCTCGCCCGATGCCGCGTCAAGCAGCTCGGTATCGTCGCCGAAGATGACGCGGATGGCGGATACGTCGGCATCCTTTACCGCGATATAGCTGCGGCAGGCGAAGTTGCCGAAGTCAACGGGGGTGCGGCTGTCGGCAGGGGTGAAGGGCGCAATATCGGCAAGCGGCGAGAGCCCTGCGGCGATATTCGTGATATCGGCAACGACGGCACTCGCGGTCGCCTCCGAACCCGCGCCGCGGCCGTAGAACATCGCGTCGCCGAGGAAGTTGCCGCGCAAAAGCACGCCGTTATAAACGCCGTTGATCGAGCAAAGCGGGGAGTCGGCGGGAACGAGGAAGGGCGCGACCGTCACGTAGACCTCGCCCGCACGCCGCTCGAGCATTCTGCCGAGCAGCTTGATCGAGCAGCCGACCGATGCCGCCGCCGCAACGTCCTCACAGCGGATGCCCGTGATGCCCTCGGTATGGATGCGCTCCGCGGGGATCAGCACGCCGGTTGCCAGCGCCGCTAAAATGGCGATCTTGCGGCAGGCGTCGATGCCCTCGACGTCGGCGGTGGGGTCGGATTCCGCATACCCCTTCGCCTGCGCCTCCTTCAGCGCGTCGTCAAACGCCGCGCCGTCGTCGAACATACGGGTGAGAATATAGTTGGTGGTTCCGTTGAGGATACCGCTGATCTCGCTGATGCGGTTGTGGCGCAGCTCGGTGAGGATCGGGCGCAGGACGGGAATGCCGCCGCCGACGCTTGCCTCAAAGCAGTAATGCACGCCGTGCTTTTTCGCCAGCGCGAGCAGCTCGTCCCCGTGGGTGGCGACCAGCTCCTTATTCGAGGTGACGACCGACTTGCCCGCCTTCAGCGCGCGCTTCGTGAAATCGTAGGCGTGGGTCACGCCGCCGATGACCTCCGCAACGATCGAGACGTCGGGATCCTTTAAGATCGGGGCGATATCGTGTACGATCCTGTCGGCAAAGGGGCTGTCGGGAAATTCCCTGATATCGAGAATGTATTTGACCGACAGCGAAAGGCCGAGGCTTTTTTCAATATGCTCGGCGTTTTCCGTCAAAAAGCGTGCGGTGCCGTTGCCGACCACGCCGAAGCCAAGAATTGCTACCTGTATCATAAATGCTCCTTAAATTGAAAAGACATCGTTTTTTTTGATTGGTATCTTATTGTATCACAGTTTCCGTCAAAATGCAACAAAAATATTTTTTTATTTTTTGCGAGGGGCTTTTCCCTCACTTTGCCGCGTCGCCCGTGACCGTGATCCTTACCGTCGCGACCTCGGAGTAGTTGCCGTACGCGTCGCGCACCACGTAGGAGAAGACGTCCTTGCCCTCGTAGCCGTCCTTCGGTCGGTAGACGAAATCGCCGCGCGCGGCGTCGGTGATCTCAAGCCGCCCCTTTTTCGGGTAGGCGACGATCAGGTAGGTCAGCGCATCCCCCTCGGGATCGGCACCGCCGAGCGCACCGCGAAGCTCGCCGTCCTTCGTCGCCGCGGCGGTAAAGGACGCCTCCCCCACCGTCGGGGCGTAGTTGATGCGCGTGTGGAAATAAAGCGTGCAGGGAATGACCTCGCCACCCGCGTAGCCGCCGCAGGTGACGCTGAATTCGGCAGACTCCACGAGCGCGTCGGCAGGGGTGAAGCGCAGTCGCTCAACCTCTGCGGCGCTGAGCGTTTGCCCCGCAGACACGCGCGCACCGTCAAGCGTCAAGACGCCCGCCCGCGGGTCGGGAAGCGCGGTGACGGTGACGGCGTCGATCCGCGTGACGCAGAGCGCCTGCCTGAAATCGGCAAGCGAGAAGCAGATCGGCTCCCCCGCGATGCCGCTTTTCACGAGCGCAACGGAGGGGGAAAGATGAACGGTCGCCCGCGTGAGCGTGAAGGCGGCAGGACACAGGGTGACGGCAGAAAGCAGAAAAAGACAGACGGTAAGAAGCAGGATCCTTTTTTTCATTTTGTTTCCTCTTTGATCTTTGAATTTGCATATAGTCTTTTCCAAGTCGGGAAAAAATATACAACGACCCTGAAAATGTAAAGATAGATTTACATTTTTAGGCTTGATTTAAGAGAAAAGCGAGAGATTTGCTCTTTTTATCAATTCTCCTTGATTTTTTTCCGTCTTTCATTTATAATATACAGTATGTAGTGAAGGGAAGGAGGATCACGGTATGTTTGGCTACGTCAAGCCCTACGCTCCCGATCTTTACGTGCGGGAATACGAGCTGTACCGTGCGACCTACTGCGGCGTCTGTAAGAGCATGCGCCGCCATACGGGACTCTTTTCGACCCTGACGCTCAGCTACGACAGCGTTTTTCTCGCGCTCGTGCGGATGCTCTACGGCGACCGAAAAACCGAGGTGGAGGACCGACGCTGTATCGCGCACCCCTTCCGTCGGCGGAAGTCGCTACGGGAGAACGCGGCGCTCGAATACACCGCACGCGTCTCGGCGATCCTGATCGCCGAGAACATCCGCGACGATCTGCACGACCGCGGATTCTTCAAGCGGTTGCGCGCCCTTTTGCTTTACCCCTACGCGGCGCACGCGGCACGCCGCGCACGGATGCCCGCACTGCGGGCAGAGCTCCGAGAGATTCTGTCGCGCATTTACGAAATGGAGCGACGCGGGGAAAGCTCGGTCGACACGGTGGCGTCCGCCTTCGGCGAGCTGCTCGGCAGAGTTTTTTGCGCAGAGATCCGCGAGGAGGATCGCGAGACCCTCTACGATATCGGTCACGCCCTCGGCTGTTACATCTACGCCGCCGACGCGGCGGAGGATTACGAGGACGACCGCCGACGCGGTGCGTACAACCCCTACGTTTTAGCCTACGGCGGCGCGCCGCTGACGGATGAGCGGCGAAGCACGATCCACACCTCGCTTCTGCTGACCTTACAGCGTCTTTCGTCCGCTCTGGAATATCTGCCGCTTGACGGTGCGGACGCCGTCGAGCATATTCTGAAAAATACCGTATACGTCGGGCTTCCGAATCGGCTCTCCTTCTTACAGGCGACGCCGCCCGACGAAAAGAAAGGATCAAAATGACAGACCCCTACAAGCTGCTTGGCATCACGCCCGATGCCACCGATGACGAGATCAAGGCCGCCTATCGCAAGATGGTGCGCAAATATCACCCCGACAACTACGCCGCCGACGACGCGATGCGTGAGATGGCGAACGAAAAAATGCAACAGATCAACGAGGCGTACGACAAGATCCAGCTCGAGCGTGAGCAGCGGGGACAGGCGGGCGGCGGTGCCGCGGGGGCGCATACCACCTACACCGACCGCACCTTCAATCCGATCTATAACGACGTACGGCGGCTGATCAACGCAGGCCGCTTTGCCGATGCGGACGGCATCCTTTCGCGCGTGGCACCCGTTGACCGCGACGCGGAGTGGCACTTCCTCAAGAGCATCGTCTTGATGCGCCGCGGCTTTGCCAACGACGCGATGCGTGAGCTTGAGACCGCCTGCGGAATGGATCCCGGCAATCAGGAATACCAACAGGCGAAGGAAATGTTCAACCGCCAGGCAAACGGCTACGGCAGTACCTATTACGGCGACGGACAGCGCCCCGCGATGCAGGGGGGCTGCTCGACCTGCGACCTCTGCCTTGGGCTTATGTGCGCCGACGCGTGCTGTGACTGCGCGGGCGCGGGCTGCGGTTGATGCGCCGCACGAAAAAGCTGACGCTCTCGGCGATCCTTTCGGCACTCGGCGTACTGCTTCTGGCGCTCGGCACGCTCTCGGCGGTGCTGGACCTCACGGCGATCGCCCTTGCGGCACTGCTCGTTCTGTTTGCCGCGACCGAGCTGAAAACGCCCTACCAGCTCCTCGTCGCCGCGGCGACGGCAACGCTTGCCTTCCTGCTTTTGCCCGATAAGAGCGTCGCGCTGTTGTATCTGCTTTTCGGCGGCGCGTACCCGATCCTGAAGGGCTACGCGGAGCGACTGCCGCGGCGGCTTGCGTTTTTCGTTAAGCTCGCCGTCTATCATCTGCTTCTTTTCGCGGCTCTCGCACTGCTTTTCTGGCTCTTTGGGCTCGACCCCTCGCAGTACAGCCTCGGCGGACGGCTTTCGCCAACCTTAGTTTACGTTTTTGGAATCGTCTTTCTTGAGCTTTTGCTCTTTCTTTACGATCTGGCACTCACCCGCGTGCGGCTCTGGTATCTTTGCCGTCTGCGGAATAAAATACTCCCGATTTTGAAATAGAGGAATTATGATAAAAGTAGGATTCGTTTCCCTCGGCTGCTCCAAGAATCTCGTGGACACCGAGGTGATGCTCAAAAGGCTGATCGACGCGGGGTACGAGATCACCCCCGAGGACACAGAGGCTGACGTGGTGATCGTCAACACCTGCGGCTTTATCCAAAGCGCGAAGGAGGAGGCGATCGAGACCATCCTTGACCTCGCGTGGCTCAAAAAGAACCGAAATCTGCGCGCGATCATCGCAACGGGCTGTCTTGCCGAGCGCTACCGCGAAGAGATCCTTAAGGAGATGCCCGAGGTGAACGCGGTGCTTGGCGTCGGCAGTTTATCGAGAATTGCCGAGGCGGTGGATGCCGTTTTGCGCGGCGAGCGCTTCAGCGCGTTTGACGATAAGGAAAAATCTCCGCTCGGCGGTGAGCGCGTGCTGACCACGCCCGAGCATACCGCGTACTTAAAGATCGCAGAGGGCTGTGACAACCGCTGTACATACTGTGCCATTCCCGCTATCCGCGGCGGCTTCCGCAGCAGAAGCATCGAGGATATCGTTGCCGAGGCGCGTGAGCTTGAGTCGCTCGGCGTCAAGGAGCTGAACCTGATCGCGCAGGATACCTCGCGCTACGGGCTCGATCTGTACGGCGAGTATAAGCTTGCCGAGCTTGTCCGTGCGATCTGTGATGCGACCGCGATCCCGTGGATCCGTCTGCTCTACTGCTATCCCGACAAGATCACGGACGAGCTCGTCACCGAGCTTGCCGAGAATCCGCGCCTTTTGAAGTATATGGACATCCCCGTTCAGCATATCAGCGACCGCATTCTGTCCTTGATGAACCGCCACGGCGACAGCGCCCTCATCCGCGACACGGTGAAGCGACTGCGCGACGCCGTGCCCGACATCACCCTGCGTACCACCGCGATCGTCGGCTTCCCGACCGAGAGCGAGGAGGACTTCGAGGCGCTTTGTCAATTCATCAAGGACACCGAGTTCGACCGCTTCGGCGCGTTTACCTACTCCGCGGAGGAGGGTACCCCCGCCGCCGCGATGCAGGGGCAGATCGACGGGCAATTGATGCAGGATCGCTACGATACGCTGATGGAGATCCAGCTTGAGATCAGCGCGAGGAAAAACGCATCGAAGATCGGGCGCACGCTCACGGTGCTGTGCGAGGGCTACGACCCCGTATCCGAATACTATTACGGCAGAAGCGAGGCCGACGCACCCGACGTCGACGGTAAAGTTTGGTTTACATCCACGAGGAAGCTCGAGACGGGCAGCTTCGTATCCGTGAAGATCAAGGAAGCGATGGACTACGATCTCGTAGGCGTCGTAAAATAAAGGAGAAAAAGAAATGGAAAACAAGGAAAAAAAGGCAAAAATGCTGAACGTTCCGAACACGCTTTCGCTGATCCGCGTGGTGCTGGTCCCCTTTTTCATCTTCAGCGTACTGCTCGAGAGCTACGCGTGGGCGGACGGCATCGGCGTATGGGGACGTATCATCCCCGCGGTCGTCTTCTTTCTGACGGCGTTTACCGATATGCTGGACGGCAAGATCGCGCGTAAGTACAACCTCGTGACCGATTTCGGCAAGTTCATCGACCCGCTTGCCGATAAGTTTATGGTCTTCGGCGCACTTCTCGTGATGGTGATGCAGTACACCTATATCTCCGAGATCTTCGTCTGGGTCGCCGCCGTCGTGATGCTCCGTGAGCTTGGCGTGACCTCGCTCCGCCTCGTGGTCGCGGGCAAGAGCGGCATCGTCGTCGCGGCAAGCTGGTTTGGCAAGATCAAGACGGTCACGCAGGTCGCCTCAATCGAGCTGATCATCCTCGAGCCCGTGATCCTCGATCTGTTCGGCGATTGGTTCGCGCGGGGCTACTATCCGCTCAGCTGGTTTGCAATGGCGGCAATGCTGATCACCACGGTCGCCTCGGGCATCGACTATCTGAAGGCTTATTGGCCGCATATCAACACGAACAAGTGAGGGCTGTCACCTTTTTGTAAAACCGAAAATGGCGAAAAAGAGTAAAGGGCAATTGGCTCTATTACGCTTTGTAATCGTTTGAAGAAATTAAGGTTGAAATTCTGACGAATTTCTCCAAATCATTCAATGCCATTTTCTTTCGCCGTTTTCGCCCTCTCGACGTATGTAAATACGCCTTCGGGACGAAGAACGACGAATTTTCCTAAAAATCTGACGAGCCCATATCAAACTGAGGGCGCCGCAGGGCGCACGGAAAAGGGGGACTTTTTGCAAAAAGTCCCCCTTTCAAACCCCTCAAAAACCTGACTTGGAAGAACCGTCGTAAAGTGCTCCGAAAAAGCGGTTGACAGCACGGTCAAATTATGATATACCGAAAATTCGCAAGATAGCCCCTTTTCCACAGTCTGTGTATAACTTTGTGGAAAACTACCCATTTATTTCCATTTATTGCGTAAAATTTCCAAATCAAGCAGAAGCGCGCCGCCAAGACCGAGGGTGAAGGCGAGCGAAAACGCCTCCAGCGCGATATGTAGGTGGCGTGCGATCCAAAACGCATCCGCGAAAAGCAGCGTCCCCAGCATAAAAAGCAGGGTGAGCAGGCTGGAAAAGAGCAGTAAAAGCAGCGGGATGCGGGATAGGCTGTGGGTTTTTCGGCGCGTGCCGCGGTAAGGGCTCATGGCGACCTCCTTTTTTCTTTGATTGTAGCACGGATCGCGGCGATTGTCATTGCAAAATTTCTGCCGTTTTCCCCAAGCTCTGCCAAATAAACTTTTTTGCAAAAACTTGACAAACAGGCACGGGCTTTGTATAATATTGTTATAATGAGATCAAACAGGGGTGGTGGCGCCCCGAAAGCAATCGACAAAGGAGATTTTTGATATGGCATTTTGCAGAAATTGCGGAACCAAGCTTGAGGAAGGCGAGAAATTCTGTCCGAGCTGCGGCACGCAGCGTGAGGAAGCCGCACAGAACGCACAGAGCGCACAGAGCGCACAGAGCGCGGACGCGGCAGCCGAGCCGCAGATCGTGATCAACAACGGCAACCAGAATGAAAACTACAACGCCGCGGCAATGGGCGCGTCGGGCAAGCTCGATACCCCCTCGCTCGTGTGGTCGATCATCAACCTGCTCGTCTGCTGTCAGCCGCTCGGTATCGCGTCGCTGATCCTGACCATCCTTGCAAAGGATGCGCCGTCAGCGGCGGAGGAGGAGAAGAAGCTGAAGACGGCAAAGACCTGCAACCTGATCGGCACGATCGGTGCGGCGGTCTTCTACTTCTGCTACATCATCTTCTACGTATTCATCTTCGCGATGGCAACTGCCTGAGCTGCGCCTGCGCGTGAGACCCTTCACAAAGAAAAGAGCCGTGCGCATCCTCGTCGGGGTCGGTGCTCCCGCCCTGCTTTTGCTCACGGCGCTTTTTGCGCTTCGCTTTGAAAGGACGCCGCCCTGTATCTTTTACGAGGCGACGGGGCTTTACTGCGTGGGGTGCGGCACGGGGCGCGCCCTGCTCTCGCTTTTACACGGCGAGCTTTACGCCGCGTTCCGCTATCAGCCGCTTCTGATCCCGCTTTTGCCGCTGATCGCCTATTGCCTTTTGAAATACTATCTCGCCTGCGTGCTGTCGCGCGATCTGCTCCCCCTGCCGCGCATTCGCGCGCGCTTCGTCGGGATCGCGATCCTTGTGCTGATCCTTTCGTATTGGATCCTTCGCAATATTCCCGCATTTCCCTTTTACTATCTTGCGCCGACGGACGTATGACAAAAGAACGGTTGTAAACGAAAGTTTACAACCGTTCTTTGCTTGATGAAGGGCTTGCCACTTTGATTTAAGAAAACAGATCGGTGGAAAGATATCGGTTACCCGTGTCGGGCAGAAGCACGACGATGCGGCACCCCTTGTTTTCGGGCTGCAATGCGAGCCGCTCTGCGGCGGCGAGTGCCGCGCCCGCGGAGATGCCGACGAGCAAGCCGTCGGTGCGGGCGAGGGTTTTTGCGGCGTCGTACGCCTCCTTTTCCGTGACGGTCAGCACCCCGTCGATCACCGAGCGGTCGAGCGTGTCGGGCACGAAGCCCGCGCCGATGCCCTGCAGCCCGTGTGCCCCCGCCGTGCCGCCCGAAAGCACCGCGGAGCGTGACGGCTCAACGGCGAACACGCGGATGCGGGGATCCTTTTCCTTCAGATAGCGTCCGACGCCCGAGAGCGTGCCGCCCGTGCCGACGCCCGCGACGAAAAGATCGAGCGCGCCGTCGGTATCCCCGTAGATCTCGGGTCCTGTGGTCTTATAGTGCGCGTCGGGGTTGGCGGGATTTTCAAACTGCCCTGCGATGATCGCACCCTCGATCTCTGCCGCCAGCTCCTCAGCGCGGCGGATCGCGCCCGCCATTCCCTCCGCGGCGTCGGTGAGGACCAGCTCCGCACCGTAGGCGGCAAGCACGCGGCGGCGCTCCTCCGACATACTGCTCGGCATCGTGATGATCACGCGGTAGCCGCGCGGCACGGCGACGGCGGCGAGTCCGATGCCCGTGTTGCCCGAGGTCGGCTCAATGATCGTGCCGCCGGGCTTTAAGCGACCCGACGCCTCCGCGTCAAGGATCATCGAAAGTCCGACGCGGTCCTTGACCGAGCCTGCGGGATTCATATATTCAAGCTTGCCGAAAAGCGCAGCGTCAATGCCGCGCGCGCGACAAAAGCCCGTGAGTGACAACAGCGGCGTGTTGCCGATCAGCTCCGAGATAGAGGAATAGATCTTCATAATGCCCTTCCTTTGCATTTTTCTCTTTTCTTTATTGTAGCACAAAACGGCGGGCTTTTGCAAGAAAAGTCCGAAAAAAACGCGCGCGAAACACGATTTTTTTGCGGCAGTCCCTTTACAAGCTATATAAATTATGGTATAATATACGATGTATGATTATATTGCGCCGCGGGCGCGGAAAGTGAGGCAGGTATGAAATGCCCTGCATGTGCGGCACAGGACAGCCGCGTGCTTGACAGCAGACCGATCGACGACGGGGCGAGCATCCGCCGTCGGCGCGAGTGCCCTGTGTGCGGCAAGCGCTTTACGACCTACGAGGTCATTGATTCGGTACCGATCACGGTGCTGAAGAAGGACGGCACGCGCGAATTTTTTGATAAGCATAAGCTCGAGTCGGGGCTTCTCAAGGCGTGCCACAAGCGTCCCGTGGATGCGGCGGCGCTCGTGCATGAGATCGAGCAGGAGCTGACGAATTCTCTGGTCTCGGAGGTCACGACCTCGCAGATCGGCGAGATCGTGATGGAAAAGCTGCGCGCGATCGACGAGGTCGCCTACGTGCGCTTCGCGTCGGTGTATCGGGAGTTTAAGGACGTCGACACCTTCCTTGAGGAAGTGAAGAAGATCATCCGCTCCAAGTAAAGGGAGGAAGTATGCTCAAGAGTATGACCGCATTCGGCCGCGGACGGTCGGAGGGCGAGGATAAGGACATTACGGTTGAGATCAAATCGGTCAACAGCCGCTATTTTGACTGCACGGTCAAGTGCCCGCGCGTTTATTCCTCCTTCGAGGAGAAGATCAAGGCGTATATCAAGGAGCGCGCGACGAGCCGCGGAAAGGTCGACGTGTATATCACGGTCGATCGGCACGGCTCGGACCTCACCGAGCTTGCGCTTGACACGGCGCTTGCCGAAAATTATATCGCGGTGCTGCGACAGCTCCGCGATACGTTCGGACTGCCCGACGACGTCAGCGTGATGCGCGTGGCGCAAAACCGCGAGCTGTTCGTTGAGAAACGGGTCGAGGAGGATCTCGCCGACGAGTGGGCGCGGCTTTTACCCGTGCTCGACGAGGCGATCGCGGGTTATAACGCGATGCGTGCCGCCGAGGGAAAAAAGGCGGAGGACGACGTGCGTGCGAAGCTTTTGCGCGTTGCCGCGTATGCGGAGCGCGTCGAGGCGATCTCCGAGGCGGACACGGTCGGCTACCGCGATAAGCTCGAGGCGCGTCTGCGCCAGATCTTAAAGGACTCCGAGCTTGAAATTGAGGAGTCGCGCATTCTGACCGAGTGCGCCATCTTCGCCGACAGGATCGCGGTGGACGAGGAGCTCGTGCGCTTGCGCAGTCATTTCGGCGCGTTTGAGGAGATCCTTGCCGCCGACGAGCCGGGCGGACGCAAGCTCGACTTTTTGATGCAGGAGCTGAATCGCGAGACGAACACGATCGGCTCGAAGGCGAACAACGCCGAGATCGCAAGGCTTGTCGTTGCAATGAAGGCGGAGCTTGAAAAGATCCGCGAGCAGATTCAGAACGTGGAGTAAGGCTATGAAATTTATCAACGTTGGATTTGGAAATATGGTATCCGCGGATCGCGTGGTCGCGCTGGCGAGCCCCGATTCCGCGCCCATCAAGCGACTGGTGCAGGACGCGAAGGACAGCGGCCGCGCCATTGACGTGACCTGCGGCCGCCGCACGCGTGCGGTGATCGTGACCGACAGCGATCACGTCATTCTCTCGGCGATCCAGACCGAGACGATCTCAAACCGTCTGGACGATACGGCGGACGGCGTTGAGGAAGCACTGCTCGATTAATTATAAAAATACAGAAAAACGGAGAGATACAGCTATGATCAAACCCTCAATTCAGGATCTTACGAAGGACGAATTCAACCGCTACGAGCTGGTCGTCGGCACTGCAAAGTGCGCGCGCATGGTCACCGACGAGTACGTCGGTCAGCGTGCGAAGGCAGAGAAGATGATCGCCGATCACGAGACCGACCGCACCCTCGCCGCACTCATTGACAGTGAGTACAGAGACGAGAAGGCGGTCAAGATCGCCATCAACCGAATGATGGACGGCCGCTTCGTGATGATGCACTCCGAGGAGGAGCAGAAGGCACTCGAGGAGCTGGCAGAGAAGGAATAAAAAAGCCCGCTTGGGCGATGAGGGGGGAAAACGCGTGGGTGTGAAGATATTTGCAAAGGTCTATCTCTTGGACGCCCCCTATTTTATTGACAGAGGCTACGACTATTTCATTCCGCTGGCGCTCCGCCCCTACG
The DNA here is from genome assembly GCA_045532985.1 of Eubacteriales bacterium. Classification (GTDB taxonomy): domain Bacteria; phylum Bacillota; class Clostridia; order Oscillospirales; family CAG-272; genus UBA1740. Next base: position 30,477 of record JAZSGY010000045.1, read on the forward strand.
TGGACGTCGGCAGCATCGTGACGGTCCCCTTCGGGATGAGCAACCGCCGCGGCTTCGCTCTCGTGGTGGAGCTGCTTGAGGACGCCACCGACGAGCATAGGATCAAGCCGATCATCTCCTACGTCGACCGACGCTACGCGCTGACGCAGGAGCTGCTCGAGATCGTTCTGTTTTTAAAGGAGCGAGCGATCTGCACCGCGGGCGGTGCCTGCCACGCGGTCCTGCCGCCTGCGCTTTTCGTGCGGGCGACCGAGATCTTTACGCTCACCGAGCAGGGCGAGCGTAAGACGGAGCTTGAGCCCGTGCTGGCGGTGGTGAAGGAAAACGGCGGGCGGATGACGCTCGACGCGCTCGTGAAAAAGCTCGGTCGCATTGCGATCGATCAGTCGCACCGACTCTATACGGCGGGCGACCTTTACCGCGAGTATCAGCCGATCGTACCGAAGAATATCAAGACGATGAAGATCTACCGCCGCCTCGATGCGCCGATGCCGGGGGTGATGAAGCCGCTGAATCCCGACGACCAACGCGTGCTCCGCGCGTTTGAGATCGAGCCGCGGCTGACCCAAGAGGAGCTGCGGGCGTGTGAGCCGCTTGCGCAGCCGCGCCGCATTGAGAAGCTCGTAAAGGGCGGCTACCTCGGCGTCGAGACCGTCGAGGTCACGCGCAACCCTTATGCGGAGCTTGCGCGTGAGCGCGTGTGTGAGCCGATCACGCTCTCCCGCGCACAGAATGCGGCGTACGGTACGCTCCTTTCGCTCTATCGCGAGGACGCGCCGCGCGCGGCTCTCCTTTACGGCGTGACGGGCAGCGGCAAGACCAACGTGATGATGCAGCTGATCGACCGCGTGCTGGAGGATGGCAAGGACGTCATCCTGATGGTGCCCGAGATCGCGCTGACACCGCAGACCGTCGGTAAGTTCTGCAAGCGCTACGGCGAACGCGTCGCGGTGCTGCATTCGGGACTGTCGGCGGGCGAGCGCTTCGACGCGTGGCGCAGGATCCGAGAGGACGAGGTCGACCTCGTGATCGGCACGCGCTCCGCGGTCTTTGCACCGCTGCCGAATCTCGGACTCGTCATTCTCGACGAGGAGCACGAGCATACCTACAAATCCGAAAGCGATCCGAAATATCACGCGCGGGAGGTTGCCGCCTTCCGTTGCGGACAGAAAAACGCGCTGATGCTTCTGGCGTCGGCGACCCCGTCGATCGAGAGCTTCCGTATGGCGGAAACGGGGCGTTACACCCTCGTTCCGCTACGTGAGCGCTACGGCGGCATCGAGCTGCCGAGCACCGAGATCGTCGATATGCGAGAGGGGCTTGCCGCGGGCAACCGCTCGCCGATCAGCCGCCGCCTTCTCACCGCCCTGCAAACGGCACTCGGTGAGGGGAAGCAGGCGATCCTCTTTCTCAACCGCCGCGGCTACGACAGTGCGCTGTCCTGCCGCGCCTGCGGCACGCCCGTGACCTGCCCGCACTGCAGCGTGGGGCTGACCCACCATCTGCCGCCGCGCGGCGTACGGGGGGAGAGCTACCTGCTCTGCCACGTCTGCGGACACAGGGCGATGCCGCCGCGCGTCTGCCCGTATTGCGGCAGCGACGAGATCTCCTATTCCGGCTACGGCACGCAGAAGATCGAGGGCGAGCTGAAGTCGCTTCTGCCCGAGGCACGCGTGCTTCGTATGGACGCCGACACAACGGGCACGAAGGACGCGCACGATCAGATCCTCGATGCCTTTCGTCGGCACGAGGCGGACATCCTGCTCGGCACGCAGATGGTCACGAAGGGGCACGATTTCCCCGACGTGTCGGTCGTTGGCGTCGTGTCGGCGGACGCATCGCTTCATATGAACGATTTCCGCGCCGCAGAGCGCACCTTCGCCCTGATCACGCAGGTGGTCGGCAGGGCGGGGCGACGCGGGGGCGGCGGACACGCCGTGATCCAGACCTTCGACGCGCAAAACGAGGTCATCCGCCTCGCCGCCGCGCAGGATTACGACAGCTTCTATCAGCGCGAGCTTGCACTGCGCCGCTCGCTCTCCTTCCCGCCGTTTTGCGATATCGCGGTCTACACGGTCAGCTCGGTTACGGAGTATCTGACCCTCGAGAATGCGCGCACCTTCTGCGACAATCTGCGTCTGCGGGCAGAGGACCGACTGCGCGATCTGCCGTGGGAGATCTACGGCCCGTTTGAGGCGCAGACCTATAAGGTCGGCAACCGCTACCGCGTGCGGATCGTGGTGAAGTGCAATCTGACGAACCGCGTGCGCAAATTCCTGTGGGACGCGGTGCTGGACGCACATCTTGAAAAGCTGCCCGCGCTGAGCATCACGCTCGATCTGAACCCGACGGTCACGCTTTAACGCTAACAAAAGTTTACATTTTATTTTATATCATATCACGACAGAGGAGTCAACGATGAGAGCTAACGAACTGATTGCAAGACTGCAAAACGGCGCTCTGCGCGCGTACGCGAGTATTTACACCGACGTTGCCGAGCAGACCGAGCGCTATCTCAACGCGATTCGCGAATTTACCAAGCTGTACGGAGAGGAGCGCGAGATCTATCTGTTCTCGGTCCCCGGCAGAAGCGAGATCTCGGGCAACCATACCGACCACAACCACGGCCGCGTGCTGGCGGGCGCGATCGACCGCGACATCATTGCGGTGGCGTCCCCCGAGACGGGCGTGATCCGTATCAAGAGCGAGGGGTACGACGAGGACGTCGTCGCCCTTTCCGAGTGCGGCGATCCCGACGCCGTGCCGAACTATTCCTCAAAATCCCTGATCGCGGGCACGGTCGGCGGCTTTGCCGCGCGCAAGTACGCGACGGGCGGCTTTTGCGCCTATACCACGACGCGCGTGCTGAAGGGCTCGGGTCTTTCCTCCTCCGCCGCGTTTGAGGTGATGGTCGGCAACATTCTCAACCATTTCTATAACGGTGGCAGGATCGCAAACGAGGAGCTTGCGAAGGTCGCGCAGTACGCCGAGAACGTTTATTTCGGCAAGCCCTGCGGACTGATGGACCAGATGGCGTGTGCCGTCGGCGGCTTCGTCGCCATCGACTTTGGCGATCCGAAGAACCCCGTGATCGAGCCCCTCGATTTCTCGCTGACGGATGCGGGCTACGTGCTTTGCATCGTCAACACGGGCGGCAACCACGCGGATCTGACCCCCGACTACGCGGCGGTGCCCGCGGAGATGAAGGCGGTCGCCGCCTACTTCGGCAAGGAGACGCTGCGCGGGATCAGCTTCTCCCAGCTGCTTGAAAACCTGCCGATCCTGCGGACGGTCACGAACGACCGCGCGATTCTGCGTGCCATCCACTTCGTCGCCGAAAACGAGCGCGTGGCGGCGCAGACCGCGGCACTGCGTGCGGGCGATCTTCCCGCCTTCCTTGACGGCGTGATCGCATCGGGCAATTCGAGCTACAAGTATTTGCAGAACGTCTATACTACGAAGAATCCCGAGGAGCAGGGGCTTTCGCTCGCGCTGGCGATCAGCGAGTCGCTGCTTGCGGGCAAGGACTGCGCGTGGCGCGTTCACGGCGGCGGCTTTGCGGGGACGGTACAGGTCTTCGTGAAGCGTGAGCTTGCCGAGGAGTTCGTCCGCGTGATGGACTCGGTCTTCGGCGAGGGCGCGGCAATGTGCCTCTCGGTCCGTCCGCTCGGCGCCGTGGCGCTGATCCTTTGATCTGTCCGTTTTTTGGGACAGCAACTTCCGTATAATTGGAATAGAAACCAAAGAAAACAGAGGAGTTTAATATGGCAACGAAAAAGACCACCCCGAAAAAAGCCGTTGCAGTTACCGATCCGACCGATAAAAAGGCAGTCATTGCCAACACCATTGCCCGCATTGAGCGCGACTGCGGAAAGGGCGCGATCATGCGTCTTGGCGAATCGACCGATATGAACGTGACCGCGATCTCGACGGGCTCGCTGTCGCTTGATATTGCGCTGGGCATCGGCGGCGTGCCGCGCGGCAGGATCGTTGAGATCTACGGTCCCGAATCCTCGGGTAAAACGACGGTTGCCCTGCACGTGATCGCAGAGGTGCAGAAGGACGGCGGCGAGGCGGCGTTCATCGACGCGGAGCACGCGCTGGACCCGAGCTACGCGAAGAAGCTCGGCCGCAACATCAACGATCTGCTCGTCTCTCAGCCCGATTGCGGTGAGCAGGCGCTTGAAATTGCGGAGGCACTCGCACTCTCGGGTGCGATCGACGTCATCGTCATCGACTCGGTCGCGGCGCTCGTTCCGCGTCAGGAGATCGACGGCGATATGGGTGCGAACCACGTCGGTTTGCAGGCGCGTCTGATGTCGCAGGCAATGCGTAAGCTCTCGGGCTCTGCGGCGAAGTGCAACTGCACCATTATCTTTATCAACCAGCTGCGCGAGAAGGTCGGCGTCGTCTACGGCAACCCCGAGGTCACGACGGGCGGCCGCGCGCTGAAGTTCTACGCGTCGGTGCGTATCGACGTGCGCAAGGCAGAGGTGCTGAAAAACGGCACCGAGGTCTACGGCAACCACGTCAAGTGTAAGGTCGTGAAGAATAAGGTCGCATCCCCCTTCCGCACCGCGGAGTTCGATATCCTTTACGGAAAGGGTATCTGCAAGACGAACGAGATCATCGACCTCGGCGTTCTGACGAAGGTGCTGGAAAAGAGCGGCTCCTGGCTCTCCTACGGCGGACAAAGACTCGGTCAGGGTAAGGAGAAGGTGCGTCAGTACCTCGAATCCGAGCCCGAGCTGATGAAGAAGATCGAGGACGAGGTCCGCGTCGCTGCGGAGGAGCTTGAATTCGAGGACGATTACGTGCTTGAGGAGGACGACGAGCTGGAGCTTGCGGGCCTTGACGAGGATGGAGAGCTCTGATCGCAAAGCCACCCTGCTCTCGCTGACCCAGACGGGCAGTGCCGTGGTCCTGCGCTTTCGGAGTGAGTCGGGGGTCGAATCCTATCGCGTTTCCCGCGCGGGGTACGAGGCGCTCGGGTCACCCGCCGCGGGCGACCGATTTGATGCCGCACGGCTCGATGCACTTTCCGAGCAGGCGGCGCACTACGACGCGCTTTTGCGTGCCGAGCGCATTCTCGCCGCGGGCGACAATACGCGCCGCGGACTGCTTTTGAAGCTCTTGCGCCGCGGCGTTCCGCGTGCGTCCGCGGAGCTTGCCGTCCGCTATCTTTACGCGCACGGCTATATCCGTGAGGCGGAACAGGCGTATCGCGCCGCCGTGCAGTGCGTGCGCTATAAGCATTGGGGTCGCGTGCGGATCACCGAGCATCTGCTTGCAAAGGGCTACACCCGCGCCGATATCGAGCGGGCGATCGACGACGCCGTCGCGGACGGTGAGATCGATTTTGACGCCGCGCTCCGCACCCTCGCCGAAAAAAAGCTCGGCGACGATCCAAGCCCTGCCGATCTGCGTGCTCTTGCCTACCGCTACGGGTATCGGTAGCGTTGCGTCGCCGACGCAACGCAGTTATGATCGCCTGCGGCGAGTTTAGAGTTATGATTGGCTACGCCAAGTGATGATGTGCCTTCGGCACAGCTTTAAGTAATAGGGCGATCATATCATAACGTTTGCGAAGCAAACTCATAACGGCGAGCAAAGCGAGCCTTATAACTCATAACTGAAAACAGCGTTTACAAAAAGAAAAGAGACTGTATCACAGTCTCCTTTCTTTTTTCTGAAAGTTTTTTGCTAAGCTTTTTTAAAAAAAGCTTGGCAAAAAACCTGCTGTGGAAAAGGGGTAAGGGCGTTGCGCTCGGCTTATGAAGCCAAACGAATCTAAAAAACAGAAGCCCGCAATTTGCGGGCTTCTGTTTTTTACTTTTCGAGGATCGCATTTTCTGCAAGGTTTCTGACGGTTTTTCCTTTTCTTTTTGCAAGCGATGCGAATTTGAACGCGCCGCCGTAGGAGACGTTTACGTAAACCATCGCATAATCGCAATGCTCCACCAAAAATCTGTTTCTTGCATCGTAGGCATTGGCGCGGCAGGGCGGTTGCGACCTCCTCGGGGAACAGCGTTTCCTCGGGGGTTGCGAACAGCTCACGCTTCGGAAGGTAGGCTAAAACGACGGCGTATTCGATCTGCGGATAGACTTTCTTCAGTTGCCGCAATGCGGAAAGCACAAGGGCATCAAAGCGCCCTTGGTTGCCGACGTAAAAGCGAAGGACGTTTTCCCTTGTGATCAACTCTTCGATCGCTTGCAAAAGCGCGTCACCGATCGACTCGGGGGTATCTCTGTGCCCGAAAAAGGTGCAGGTTTTCATACCGTTCCCTCCTCAAATTACCCGATAACGGGTATATTTAAAATAATAGCACGGATTTTTGTAAAAGTCAACCCGTTTTCGGGTAAAACTGTTCCCGTACTCTGTTATGATTGGATTAACCCGATAATGGGTAACGAAGTCCAAAGGGGGACATATGACTTACACAGATCTGTATATCAAGCGGATCCGTTCGCTTTGCAAGGCACGGGGAATCTCGATCAACAAGCTGGCAACGATGAGCGGCGTGAAGCAATCCACGCTTGACAATATCATGCACAGCCATACCTACGCACCCCGCGCAAGCACGCTTCACAAGATCGCGAACGCCCTCAACATGACACTCGCGGAGTTCGTTGATTTCCCCGAGCTGAATGCCTTTTCCTTTGAGGATGAGGAGGAATAAACAAAAAGAACCACAAAAGGGGCTGTCACATTTAGGTGAGATAGATCGGAAGGCTTCCGCTTTTTGAAAAAAGCTTGGCAAAAACTTTGATGCGGGAGGGAGCTTTTGCGTGATCTCGGTCAAAAACCGAAACAAAAAAGAGACTGCGTTGTGTGAACAGTCTCTTTTCTTTTTTCTGAAAGTTTTTTGCTAAGCTTTTTTTTAAAAAAGCGTCGTTTTTCGGGTCACTCTACCGTCATTTCTGCGGGGATCTCCTCGGGGGCGTCCTCGGTGGGCGCTTCCTCGGCGGGGGCAGGCTCCTTTGCGGTGGCTTCCTTCGCGGCACCCTCTGCGGCGAATTTCGGGATGAATTGCTCCGCGATCCTTTTGCTGTGGCGGCCCGTGCCCTTGACGTAGATGAAGCCGAAGATGCTGAATACGAAGGCGCCGATGAAGTTGACGATGAGGTCAAGGATGGTATCGTGCAGACCGATATCGAGATAGCCGCCCTCGATGACGTACTGCTGTCCGTCGCCGTGGACGACGACGGTCTTTGTGATATCGGTGAGCTTAATGATGCTGGGGTGTGCGGGGTCTGACAGCTCCATTGAGCGGATGGCGGTGACGATCGCGTCCTTCTGCATATCGACGCGCAGGATGCCGTCGGCAAAATACTCAAAAAACTCCCAGAGCACGCCGATGGTCATTGAGAAGCAGAAGGCGACCATCGCGAGGAAGATGGGGGAGAGCTTGAACTTACTGCGCTCCGAGCGGTTGAGGATATCGACGAGCGCGAAGCCGAAGGCGGCGAACATAAAGCCGTTGACGGTATGTAGAAGATCGTCCCACCACGGGATGTGGACGTAGAAATCGTTCATTTCGCCGAGGATCTGCGCGGCGAAGACGAAAAGCAGGGCGACGGTCTCGAGGGCTGTCGGCAGCTTGACCTTCAGACTGCGCTCGATCGCGGTCGGGATCAAAAGCAGAACCATAGCAAGGAAGCCGATAAAGACCGACTCCCAGCGCGCCTGGATCGCGGCGCTGACGATACTTGCGATGACGACGGCGTTTAAAACGATATAGAGAACGAAAACACCCTTTTTTCGGCGATAACGCTCACGGATCAGTTCTCGGGACTTGCGGGCAACCTCCCGCGGCTTCGTTTTCATAAAACGCCCTTCCTTTCTTTCCTATATATGATAAAGGACGGCAAGCGTCCCCTTTGATCTCCTTCATTCTACAACAAAAAAAGGTGTCTGTCAAGACGGTTTTTAAACATTGTCGGCACGAAGGAAGCGAGAGAAATGCGTTTTTTGCGTTTTTGCCGTATTTTTTCTGCTTTTTTCTTGCAATCCCGACGCGGGTATGCTATACTCATTTTGGTAGGAATACCAAAATTACGTAAAACGCGAGGGATATACTTATGGAAAAGAAGCTGAAGGTCGGCATCATCGGATGCGGCGGTATCGCAAACGGCAAGCATATGCCGTCCCTGCAGAAGGTGAAGGAGTGCGAGATGGTCGCATTCTGCGACATCATCGTTGAGCGCGCAGAGGAGGCGGCGAAGAAGTTCGGCGTCGAGGGCGCGAAGGTCTACACCGATTACAAGGAGCTTTTGAAGGATACGAGCATTGACGTGGTACACGTCTGCACCCCGAACAGAAGCCATAGCTTTATCACGGTCGACGCTCTGGAGTCGGGCAAGCACGTTATGTGCGAGAAGCCGATGGCGATCAACTCCGTTGAGGCAAAGAAGATGCTCGACGCGGCGGCGAGAACGGGCAAGAAGCTGACCATCGGCTACCAGAGCCGTCAGCGCGGCGACGCACAGTATATGAAGAAGGAAGCCGAGAACGGCAGATTCGGCGACATTTATTACGCAAAGGCGACGGCACTGCGCCGCCGCGCCGTTCCGACCTGGGGCGTATTCCTTGACGAGTACGAGCAGGGCGGCGGTCCCTTGATCGACATCGGCACGCACGCGCTCGATCTGACGCTGTGGGTGATGAACAACTACAAGCCGAAATACTGCGTCGGTACGACCTACCACGCGCTCAACGACCAGACCGAGACGGCGAACCCGTGGGGCGACTGGGATCCCGCGAAGTTCACGGTCGAGGACTCTGCCTTCGGCTTCATCGTGATGGAAAACGGCGCGACGATCGTGCTGGAGTCCTCCTGGGCGATCAACCACACCGACACGCGTGAGGCAGTCACTGCGGTCTGCGGCACCAAGGCAGGCGCGAGAATGCCGAACGCAGGACAGCTCGAGATCAACGGCGTGAAAAACGGCGTGATGTACGTGGAGAACCCCTCCTTCGGCGCAGGCGGCGTTGCCTTCTTCGACGGCAAGAGCGCAGATCCCGCCGCGATCGAGGCGGCACAGTGGATCCGCTCGCTGATCGACGGCACCGACGCGACGGTCCTTCCCGAGCAGGCGTACGTCGTGACGCAGATCCTCGAGGGAATTTACGAATCGGCAAAGACGGGAAAGCCCTACTACTTCAATTGATTTTAGAAAAGCGGTCAAACGACCGCTTTTCTTTTTTTGATTACGTAAACAACTATTTACATTTTTTGCACGGAATGAAAAAAGTGGGAACAAAATAAAAAAAGTGATTGACTTCTCCTATGGAGTGTGCTATAATTTTAACATACTGAAGGAATACTATAAGGAACCAGCTGTCTGCAGAGGAATTTGGTTCCTTTATGCTTTTTTGGAGAAAAATATGAAAAAGATTGACGCTATTATATGGAAGGAAAGCGGATACGTCGGGCTTTTCGTGCTGATCCTCAGCGTTCTGATGCAGGCGGTCTTTCTCGTGATCGGTGCGTGGGACTACACGGTTCTGCTCGGTAATCTTTTCACCGCCTTCTTTGCGGTGCTGAACTTCTTTCTGATGGGGCTTGGCGTACAGGCGAGCCTTGGCAAGGAGGAGGGGGAGGCGAAGCGCATGATGAAGCTCTCGATGACCTATCGCTATCTTCTGCTTGCGGTCGTCGTTGCGCTCGGCGTTCTTTTACCCTGCTTTCACACCGTGGCGGCGGTCGTTCCCGTCTTCTTCCCGCGCGTTGCGCTCCTTTTCCGTCCGCTCGTTCGTAAAAAACGGGGGGTGAACGAATGACGAAGCAAAAAAGCCGCCGCACGCGCGTTCTCGACGTCCTTTATCTGTCGATGACGCTCTTGCCGCTTTTTGCGGCGATCCTGATCAAGGTGCTGACGGCACCGCCGACCGAGGGCATCAGCATCACGGGTGCGCAGATCTACTTTACCGTTCCGATGCCCCTGCAGGATCTTCCCGTGACCGAGGCGCAGGTCAATTCGACGCTGATCCTTTTCTCGATCTTCGGGCTCTGCCTGTTTCTCACCAACGGGCTAACGGTGCGTGCCGCCTCGTGGCGACAGCACGCCGCCGAGTGGATCGTGACCAAGGTGCGCGCGCTCGTGCGGGAGAATATGGGCGAGTATTTTATGGGCTACGCGCCCTTTATCGCGGCGGTGCTTGCACTCTCCGCATTCTCGAGCCTTTCCTCACTGCTCGGCATCTTTCCGCCGACCTCGGATCTCAATATCGTGGCGGGGTGGGCGATCCTCGTGTTTGTGCTGATCACCTACTATAAGCTCAAGTGCGGAGTGCCCTCGTATCTCAAGGGCTTTACCCGGCCCGTTGCCATCCTTACCCCGATAAACGTCATCAGCGAGGCGGCAACGCCGCTGTCGATGAGCTTCCGTCACTACGGCAACGTGCTGGCGGGCTCGGTCATCTCGACGATGATCGCGGCAGCACTTGCCAAGGCATCCTCGCTCGCCCTCGGGTGGCTGCCCGGGGTGCTCGGCGAGTTCCCCCTTCTGCGGATCGGACTGCCCGCGGTGCTGTCGGTCTACTTCGACGTCTTCAGCGGATGCTTGCAGGCGTTTATCTTCGCGATGCTGACGATGACGTACGTCTCGGGCGCCTTCGCGATGGAGGAGTACTTTGAACGCCGCGCAAAAAAAGAAGCAAAGAAAAAACAAAAAATAAATCAAACACAACAAACGGAGGTAATTTAACATGTTAGAGCTTGCGATCGGTATCATTCTCGGCTGCTGTGCGCTTGGCGCGGGCGTTGCGATGATTGCGGGTATCGGACCCGGTATCGGTGAGGGTAACGCCGTGGCAAAGGCGTGTGAGGCGATCGGCCGTCAGCCCGAAAGCAAGGGCAGCGTCACCAGCACGATGCTCTTTGGCTGTGCGATCGCGGAGACCACGGGTCTTTACGCACTCGTAATCGCGATCCTTCTGATCTTCGTCGCGCCGAATATGCTCATCAACGTGCTGATGCGCGCACTCGGCAGATAAGAGGCAGTTTATGCAGACTCTTGAAGTCATTTCTGTCAATCTGTGGCAGATCTTGATCTCTCTTGTAAACCTAACTTTACTTTTTCTCATTCTCAAGAAATTCCTGTTCAAGCCCGTGACGCGCGTGCTGGAAAAGCGGCAGAGCGAGCTTGACGCGCAGTACGCGGCGGCAGAGGCGGCAGAGGCACTCGCCGCGGAAAGCAAGAGCGAATGGGAGGAGCGACTCGCGCACGCAAGCGAGGAGGCGGACGCCATCCTTGCCGACGCGACCGAGAGCGCGAAGCGGCGACGCGACGCGATTCTGAAGGAGGCGGGCGAGCGTGCCGACGGTATGATCCGCGCCGCCGAAAGCGAGATCGAGCTGATGGAGCGCCGTGCCGACGAGCAGCTGAAGGAAAAGATCGTCGAGGTATCGGGCGCACTGACCGAGCAGCTGCTTGCGCGTGAGATCGACGAGAAGGATCACCGCACGATGATCGACGCATTCCTGACGGAGCTTGGTGACGAAGATGGCAGACGTAGCTAAGGAATACGGCGCCGCGCTCTTTCTGCTCGCCTCGGAGCAAAACGCGCGGGAGGAATACAAGTCGTCACTCGACGGGCTCGTAGCGACCCTGAAAGGGATGCCCGAATATCTTGAGATGCTCGCCAGCCCCGCCATCCCCAAAAAGGAGCGGCTTACGGCGATCGAGGAAGCCTTCGGCGGGCGCGTGCCCGAGCATCTGCTCTCTTTTTTACAGCTTCTGTGTGAGCGGGGCAGGATCCACTGCTTTTTTGAGGCGGCGGCGGAGTTTTCCTCGCTTTACGACGCATCGGCGCGCATTCTTACGGCAAAGGTCACGAGTGCCGTCGCACTGAACGACGGTGAGCGCGCGCGGCTGACCGAGACGCTCTCGGAGCGTTACGGCGGCAGAGTCCTATCGGAGTATGCGGTCGATCCCGCCCTGCTTGGCGGCGTGATCGTAGAGATCGACGGACAGATCCTTGACGGCAGCCTGCGCCGCCGTTTACAAGAGGCAAAGGAAGTGATGAAGCAATGAACAGACCCGAAGAGATCAGTAACGTGATCAAGGAACAGATCAAAAATTACAGATCCCGTATTGAAATGAAGGAGGTCGGTACCGTCATCCTCGTGGGCGACGGCATCGCACGCGTGTACGGTCTTTCCGACTGTATGGCAAGCGAGCTTCTGGAGTTTGAGGACGGGAGCGTCGGGCTTGCGCAAAACCTCGAGGCAGAGACGGTTTCGGTCGCTCTGCTCTCGAATGAAAACAAGATCAAGGAGGGCTCGCAGGTCCGTCGGACGGGCAGAGTCCTTTCGGTGCCCGTGGGCGAGGCAATGCTCTCCCGCGTGGTGAACGCGCTCGGCGAGCCGATCGACGGTAAGGGTCCGATCGAAACGAAGGAGAACCGACCGATCGAGTCGGAGGCGCCCGGCATCATCGAGCGAAAGAGCGTATCGGTGCCCCTTCAGACGGGCATCAAGGCGATCGACAGTATGATCCCGATCGGCCGCGGTCAGCGTGAGCTGATCATCGGCGACCGACAGACGGGTAAGACCGCGATCGCGATCGACACGATCATCAATCAGAAGGGACAGGGCGTTATTTGCATCTACGTCGCGATCGGGCAGAAGAACAGCTCGGTCGTGCAGATCGCAAACGAGCTTTCCGCCGCGGGCGCGATGGAGTATACCGTCATCGTCTCGGCGTCGGCGTCGGAGTCCGCACCCTTACAGTACGTTGCACCCTACGCGGGGTGCGCGATGGCGGAGTATTTCCGCGAACAGGGGCGCGACGTGCTGATCGTTTACGACGATCTTTCAAAGCACGCAGTCGCCTACCGCGCGCTCTCCCTGCTTATCCGCCGTCCCCCGGGGCGCGAGGCGTATCCCGGCGACGTTTTCTATCTGCATTCAAGACTGCTTGAGCGTGCCGCGTGCGTGGCGCCCGAGTTCGGCGGCGGCTCGATCACGGCGTTGCCCCTGATCGAAACGCAGGCGGGCGACGTTTCCGCCTACATCCCGACCAACGTCATCTCGATCACCGACGGACAGATCTTCCTTGAGACCGAGCTGTTCCACGCGGGCATTATGCCTGCGATCAACCCCGGTATCTCGGTCAGCCGCGTCGGCGGCTCGGCACAGCTGAAGGGGATGAAGAAGGTATCGGGTGAGCTGAAGCTGCTCTATTCGCAGTACCGCGAGCTGCAGGCGTTTGCGCAGTTCGGCAGCGATCTTGACGCCGATACGAAGGCAAGACTTGCCCTCGGCGAGCGCATCGTCGCCGTGCTGAAGCAGGGGAAGAATTCCCCCGTGCGCGTCGGCTGTCAGGTGGCGATCGTCTACGCCGTCACGAACGGCTATCTGAACGAGATCCCCGTGAAGGAGATCGCGGCGTACGAGACGGCGCTCTACGAGCGTCTTTCGGCGAAGCACGCCGACCTGCTTTCCCGCATTGAGGGCGGCGCGTGGGGCGACGAGGAAATTGACGAGCTGAAGGCGGCACTTGCCGCAATGAAGAGGTAAGCGATGGGCGCGGATATCAAGCAGCTGCGCACGCGGATCCGAAGCGTTGACTCCACCCTGCATTTAACGCGGGCGATGGGGCTCGTTGCATCCTCGAAGATCCGCCGCGCGACCGACGCGATGCTAAAGGGGCGCGAATACGCCGCGGCACTCCGCACGACGGTGGAGCTTTTGTGCGGCGCGAAGGAATGCAGCCGCTCCCCCTACGCCGAGCAGCGTGCGGGCGGGCGTACGACGCTTTTCGTGATCGCGGGCGACCGCGGTCTTGCGGGTGGCTATAACGCCAATATCTTTCGTCTTTTACGGGAGTATCCCGACGCGCGGGTGATCCCGATCGGCAAGCGTGCGTGCGACCGCTTCGGCGCACCCGCGGTCTTTGCCGAGGGCTATTCCTATACCGATGCGATCGCGCAGGCGCGCGCGCTTTGTGCGGAGTTTTGTGCGGGCGCGACCGACCGCGTCGGCGTGCTTTGCACGCGCTACGAGTCGATGATGTCGCAAAAAGCCGAGGTCGAGTGGCTTCTGCCCCTGAGGACGCCCTGCGGCGAGAGCCATAACGCCATTTTCGAGCCCGACGAGCTGACCGTGCTTGACGCGGCGGTTCCCGATTACGTGGCGGGGATGCTCCTTTCCCTCGTGAAGGAGAGCTTCGCGTGTGAGGTTGCGGCGCGCCGCGTCGCGATGGACAGCGCGGGCAAGAACGCCGAGACGATGATCGCAGAGCTGATGCTCGACTATAACCGTGCGCGTCAGGGCGCGATCACGCAGGAGATCACCGAGATCGTTGCGGGAAGCGGCGTCTGACCGCAGAAGGGAGAAACAATATGTCAAATACGGCAAAAGGAAGCGTCACGCAGGTTATGGGACCCGTCGTTGACGTGACCTTTGAGGAGGGCTTTCTGCCCGCTATACACAACGCGCTGACGATGAACATCGGCGAGCGCAGACTCACGGTCGAGGTGGCACAGCATATCGGCGACAACGCGGTGCGCTGTATCGCGATGTCCTCGACCGACGGACTTTCCCGCGGCACGGCGGTCACCGATACGGGCGCGGGCATCAGCGTGCCCGTCGGACGGCAGACCCTCGGCAGGATCTTCAACGTGCTGGGGGAGGCGGTCGACCGCCTGCCCTTTGACGAGAGCACGCCGCGGCAGGGCATCCACCGCGCGGCACCGAGCTACAGCGAGCTTTCGACCTCGACTGAGGTGCTGGAGACGGGTATCAAGGTCATCGACCTGATCTGCCCCTACTCGAAGGGCGGTAAGGTCGGACTCTTTGGCGGTGCGGGCGTCGGTAAGACCGTCCTCATTATGGAGCTGATCAACAACGTCGCGAAGGAGCACGGCGGACTTTCGGTCTTTACGGGCGTCGGTGAGCGTACCCGAGAGGGAACCGTCCTTTATAATGAAATGAAGGAATCGGGCGTGCTTCCCAACACCGCGCTCGTCTACGGACAGATGAACGAGCCGCCGGGGGCGCGTATGCGCGTCGCCCTGTCGGGACTGACGATGGCGGAATACTTCCGCGACGAGGAGCGTCAGGACGTGCTGCTCTTCATCGACAACATCTTCCGCTTCACCCAAGCGGGAAGCGAGGTGTCCGCCCTGCTCGGCCGTATGCCGAGTGCCGTCGGCTATCAGCCGACCCTTGCCACCGAGATGGGCGATCTGCAGGAGCGCATCACCTCGACCAAGCGCGGCTCGATCACCTCGATCCAGGCGGTCTACGTCCCTGCGGACGACCTGACCGACCCCGCGCCCGCGACCACCTTCGCGCATCTGGACGCGACCACGGTCCTCTCGCGCGGCATCGCCTCGCAGGGTATCTATCCTGCCGTCGATCCGCTTGAATCGACCAGCCGCATCCTCTCGCCCGAGATCCTCGGCGAGGAGCATTACGCCGTCGCGCGTGAGGTCCAGCGCATTCTCCAGCGCTACCGTGAGCTGATGGATATCATCGCAATTATGGGTATGGATGAGCTGTCCGATGAGGACAAGGCGCTCGTCGGCCGTGCGAGAAAGATCCAGCGCTTCCTCTCCCAGCCCTTCGACGTGTCGGAAAAATTCACGGGCATCCCCGGCACCTACGTGCCGCTCTCCGAGACCGTCCGCGGCTTCCGCGAGATCATTGAGGGCAAGCACGACGCGCTCCCCGAATCGGCATTCCTTTTCGTCGGCACGATCGACGAGGCAGTCGAGAAGGCAAAGAGGCTCGCGCAATGAAAACCTTCGAGCTGAAGATCTCCTCGCCCGAGGGCGACCTGTTTTCGGGTGAGGTTGTAAAGTTAAGTTTACGTGCCTCGGGCGGCGATCTCGCCGTGATGGCGGGGCATATCCCCTTCGTCTCCTACGTCAAGCCCTGCGAGTGCCGCATCGAGCTGCCGAGCGGCGAGGAAAAAAGCGCCCACACCGAGGGCGGCGTGCTGACCGTCGGGAAGGAAAAGACCGTCCTTCTGACGGGCGAGCTTACTTGGAAATAAAAAAGAAAACCGCTATCGGAACGTGATCCGATGGCGGTTTTTGTTAAGTAAAGTTTACAGATTGGAAAGAAATTCGCACAGCACCGCGATGCTGTTCTTCGCCGCGAGGGTGACGAACTCGCTGTAAAGCATCTCGGCACCGCCGTCAGCGGAGTCCGAGATCGCGCGCAGCACGGCAAAGGGCGTGCCGTTCACATAGGCGGTCTGCGCGACTGCCGCGCCCTCCATCTCGCACGCGACGGCGTCGAAGGTGTCGCGGATGTACGCCTTCCTCGCGCCGTCGGCGATGAAGGCGTCGCCCGAGGCGATATGACCGACGAGGTGGGGAAGCGAGAGCGCGTCAAGCGCCGCCGTGAGCCCTGCAATTGCGCCCTTGTCGGCGGGGAAGTAGACCATATTCACACCCGAGACCATTCCGACGGGGTCGCCGAGGGGCGAGGTGTCCATATCGTGCTG
>JAZSGY010000085.1:0-4183 GCA_045532985.1 Eubacteriales bacterium
CGTGAAGAGATTGAAAACAACTACCACGTTGAAGGTGACCTCCGCCGTGAAGTTGCCCTGAACATCAAGAGAATGGTTGAGATCAACTGCTATCGCGGGATTCGTCACAGAAAGGGGCTGCCTGTAAGAGGTCAGCGCACCAAAACCAACGCAAGAACCCGCAAAGGTCCGGTTAAGACCATTGCAAACAAGAAGAAATAAGGAGATAGAACGATGGCTAAAGCAGCAGTTAAAAAGGTTGTTAAAAAGCGCCGCGAACGCAAGAACATCGAAAAGGGCGCGGCACATATCCGTTCTACTTTCAACAACACGATTGTTACGATCACCGACGTAAACGGCAACGCCGTTTCCTGGGCATCTGCAGGTGAGATGGGCTTCAAGGGCTCGAGAAAGTCGACCCCCTTCGCAGCACAGACCGCAGCAGAACAGGCAGCAAAGCTGGCTGTTGATCAGGGCATGAAGACTGTTGAAGTTTATGTAAGAGGTCCCGGATCGGGCAGAGAGTCCGCTATCCGCGCACTCCAGACCGCAGGCCTCGAGATCACGATGATTAAGGACGTAACGCCGATCCCTCACAACGGTTGCCGTCCGCCTAAACGCCGTCGCGTTTAATCAAAAGGGAGGTACAAGAATAATGGCAAGATATACAGGACCTAGTTGCAAGCTTTGCCGCAGAGAAGGCGAGAAGCTTTATCTGAAGGGCGAGAAGTGCACGACGAAATGCCCCTTTGAGAACAGAAGCACCGCTCCCGGTCAGCATGGCGCTGCCCGTAAGAAGGTCAGCGAGTACGGTATGCAGCTTCGCGAAAAGCAGAAGGCAAGACGCTACTACGGCGTGCTTGAGGGCCAGTTCAGAAAGTACTATGAGATGGCTGAGGTTAAGGAAGGTATGACCGGTGAGAACCTTCTCATCCTTCTTGAGCGCCGTTTCGACAACTTCATTTACAGAATGGGTATGGCATCCAGCCGCAAGGAAGCTCGTCAGCTCGTTCTGCACGCACACTTCACCGTAAACGGTAAGAAGGCAAACATCCCCTCGATGCTCCTGAAGCCGGGTGACGTTGTTGCAGTGAAGGAGTCCAGCCGTTCTTCCGAGAAGATCAAGGCACTTGCAGAGGATATGGCAAGCCATACCGCTCCGAAGTGGATGGAGCTTGATGTTGCAAACATGAGCGCAAAGATGGCACAGATGCCTGCTCGTGAGGACATCGACTTCCCGTTCGAGGAGCAGTTGATCGTCGAACTCTATTCCAAGTAATGCCGCCTCCGTGCACAAAAGCACGGAAGGCAGGGCAACTGCCCTGCGGGTTGCTTTTGTGTCCTAGCAATTTGTACGCTCATTAAATTGAACAGGAGGAATTTAAGATGATTGAAATAGAGAAGCCCAGTATTACCCCCGTCAGCCTGTGCGACGACGGTAGGATCGGTGAATTCACGGTAGAACCCCTGGAGCGCGGTTACGGTATTACCCTCGGTAACTCCCTGCGCCGCGTGCTGCTCAGCTCTCTTGAGGGCTATGCAGTCACGAACATCAAGATCAACGGTGTTCTTCACGAGATCTCCACTGTCGAGGGTGTAAAGGAGGACGTTCCCGAGATCGTCCTGAACGTAAAGGGAATCGTTGCAAAGCTGCACACCAATGGTCCCAAGACTGTGATCATTAAGGCAACCGGCCCCTGCAACGTCACCGCAGGTGATATCATTACCGGCGGCGATCTTGAGATCTTGAACCCCGAGCATCACATCGCAACCGTCAGCAGCAACGCACGCTTCTATATGGAGCTGACCTTTGATGCAGGTCGCGGTTACGTTTCGGGCGAAAAGAACAAGCAGAAGTATCTCGCTGATAACGCCGCAAGCGGTGTAAGTGCCCCCATCGGCACGATCTTTACCGACTCGATCTTTACCCCCGTGTACAAGGTAGAGTACAAGGTAGAGAATACCCGTCGCGGAAACATCACCGACTACGACAAACTCACCATTCACGTAGAGACCAATGGTACGATTGAGGCAAAGGAAGCCCTTTCCTTGGCTGCCAAGATTCTCAACGATCAGCTCAAATTGTTCGTGGATATGTCCGAGGACATTAAGACTCTGCCCTCCACTGTGGTAGAATCTAAAACGGAGAAAAAGGGAAAAATCCTTGAGATGACCATTGAGGAGCTTGACCTGTCCGTGCGTAGCTTTAACTGCTTGAAGCGCGCGGGAATTGACACGGTTGAAGACCTGACCGGCCGTACCGAAGAGGATATGATCAAGGTTCGTAACCTTGGTAGAAAATCACTGGAAGAAGTCATTCAGAAGCTGCATTCTTTGGATCTCGACCTGAAGAAAGTGGAAGAATGATATCACTATAGGAGGTAAAGATAATGCCCGCAAACAGAAAACTCGGCAGAAAGTCGGCTCACAGAAAGTCGATGCTGAGAGGAATGGTCACCTATCTGCTCGAAAACGGCCAGATCGAGACCACTTACACCCGTGCCAAGGAAGTCAGCGCAGTTGCTGATTCTATGATCACCCTCGGCAAGAAGGGAAATCTCGCAGCTTACCGTTCTGCCCTCGCATACATCACCAAAGAGGATGTTGCAAAGAAGCTCTTTGATACCATCGCTCCTTCTTACGAGAAGTACAGCGGCGGTTACACCCAGATCTTCAAGCTCGGCCCGCGCCGCGGCGACGGTGCTGATATGGCGATCGTTCGCCTCGTAGCAGTTGTTGAGGAAGCACCTGTTGTTGAGGAGAAGAAGCCCGCGAAGAAGACTGCGAAGAAGAAGGCTGCTCCCGTTGTGGAGGAGGCTCCCGCAGTAGAGGAAGCTCCCGTTGAGGAGGCACCCGCAGTTGAAGAGGCTCCCGTTGAGGAAGCTCCCGCAGCTGAGGAGACCCCCGCAGAGGAAGCAACCGCTGAATAAGCAAGATCCCCACAGGAAGACACCTTCCTGTGGGATTTTCTTAATCCTTGCAAACAGAGGAAAGAGAGGTTCTTATGAACGTATTCTATCTTCCGCTTGATTTTGATACCTCCGTCGAAGCCGCGATCTATTCCGTGCTTTGCCCCGCCCGCCGTGCGCGTGCTGACGCATGCCGCGTTGAGGCGGACCGCCGCCGCTCACTTGGTGCGGGCATTTTGCTCGAATACATCCGCTTCACCCATCATATAGACGCCCCCCTTACCTATTCCGCAGAAGGAAAGCCGTCGTTTGAAGACGCCGCGCCCTGTTTCAGCCTTTCCCACAGCGGCGATTACGTGATGGCGTCATCGGGCGATACGCCGATCGGGTGCGACCTTGAATGCGTCCGTGAAATAGACGCACCCTCGCTTGCACGCCGTTTTTTCTCGCAAAACGAGCAGGAAGCCGTTTTAAAAAGTCCTTCGCCACGCGACACCTTTTTCGCCCTCTGGACGCAAAAGGAAGCGGTTCTGAAGGCAAACGGCGCAGGCTTCAAGCTCGCAATGCCGAGCTTTTCAGTCTGCGGCGGTACCGCTACGGTTCTTGACCTCTCCTACACCGTCGATGCACTTGACGCGCCGCAGGGCTACCGTGCGGCAATCGCCTACCGCGGATCAAAAGAGACGCACGCGATCCGATATCTCTCGGCTCGCGAGATTCTGCAATTCCTGAAGGAAGGGGAAAATCTCAATGAAAACCGATCTTGAAATGAAGGACCTCGCCCCCTTGATCCGCGAGGTGGTGGAGAAGGGCGGTAGCTTCCGCCTCTATCCGCGCGGCGTGAGTATGCTGCCCCTTTTGCGTGAGGGGATCGATTCGGTAAAGCTGGCAGCCCCGGGACAGGTCAAAAAGGGCGACGTCGTCTTTTATCTGCGTGACAACGGCGAATACGTCCTGCACCGCGTGATCGGACGGCACAAGGGGTGCTTTACCCTTTGCGGCGACGCCCAGCTTTATCCCGAGCAGGGGATCCGCTACGAGCAGATCTTTGCAAAGGCGGTCGGCTTCTGGCGTGCGGACACCTATTTTGACGCAACCGATAAACGCCACGTAAGCTACGCAAAACGACGGATGCGCCTGCGTCCGCTGCGGCGCCTTTGGCGTGCGCTTCGCCAACGCTTCCAATAAAAAATGCTATCGCGAACAGGTCGCGATAGCATTTTTTTGTTTTGGGAAAATTACTGCGTGTCGCCGGGATCGTTCTTGTCGTCAAGATTCTCGGTCAGACCGTAGGT
>JAZSGY010000094.1:0-2196 GCA_045532985.1 Eubacteriales bacterium
AAAAAGCGGCAGGTATGAACCTGTCGCTTTTTTGCATCTCAATCACGCCGTAAGGCGTGTATATCACCAACACGAAGTGTTGTATATCATCAAGCCGCAGGAGGATGGACGCTGGCGCGTGATGAGATACAGCCCCAAAGGGGCTGATGATATACGCCGCACTTCGTGCGTCAATGATATACCAAGCCTGCGGCTTGGATAAAAAAATCCGCATTCGAAAGAATGCGGATTTTTTGGCACACCCTTACAAAATCGATCCATACCGCAAGTTTTTCGAAATCGATCCATGTTTTTCCGTCAGCGGATAGACGTACCCCTTGGCGATGATGGGTGCAGAAAGTAATCCGAGGTCTTTAGGGCTTTCGCACCATGCTTGCACACGAATGTATGTATTATTTAATCAAATATTTGTGATCAATTATCTCTTTTGCCGTACGTACTAATTTTTCTCCTGCAAAAGTAATAGTAAAATCGTGTGAGGTATAAATCATCCATCGCTTTGAACTGTCATAGTAATAGCTTTCAACATACCACGGGAAATTATATCCGTCCGCATCTGCCTCATACAGTAAGGCTTTCAAATCAACTTTTTTGGCTCGGTGTTAAAATCTTGATTTTGGATCACAGTTCTTAAGTATGTAATTTCGCTTTGTATGTTATCGTTTGTCATGACTCAGCCTTTCTCGGAAACGGCTTGTCAAATTTTCAAGCATTTCCGTATTTTTCATAGATTTTTGTCGATTGGGCAAAAAGAGAGCGCCCAACTCGGTTTGACTCGAATTGAGCGCCATATTGTTTGCTGTTCTTTTCGGTGGTGACACGTCGTGTGCTTTCATAAAGTATCTCATTGCTTTTTCTTTCTCCTATTTTTCGTCATTTTTTGCATAGATAGTTTTAGCGGCAACGGTTGCCCGTTGCCGCCATAAGAACACTTATTGTTAACGGGACAAATCCCTTTAGCGTATTTTCAATCTCCCCGGATACCTCGGCAAGCCCTTATAGATATCCACGACTCTTAAATCGATATGGATTTGAGAATCGACGGTTGCGTATATATTGAGAAGGTCAACGGTATCAA
Source organism: Eubacteriales bacterium (assembly GCA_045532985.1). Classification (GTDB taxonomy): domain Bacteria; phylum Bacillota; class Clostridia; order Oscillospirales; family CAG-272; genus UBA1740. The sequence goes on from JAZSGY010000094.1 coordinate 1,079, forward strand.
AAATTTCCTTCATATCCTCCAAGACGGAATCGTAAACGTAGCCCGAAACGGTCAAGTCCACGGCGTTGGAGGACGGATCATACGTTGCCCTGACGGTCTTTGCGCTGTCTATTTTACACAGCCGAAGGGTGGAGAGCTTGTTTCTTGCGGAGCGGCTGATGCGGAAGCTTTTGTCGTTCTTGTCCGTGTAGGTTTCTTCGATGCCGGTCAAGAACTCGCATAAATACTTGAACCGCATACAGCTGATATTTTCCATATCGTTTTTCTTCGCTTTGTTTTGATTTTTAGGTAAGGGTTATTTACTGATGCGCAAACCAGTCGTACCGGAAGCTGAAAATACTTCAACGGAATAACCGTCTGCGTTTTCTGCGGCAAAGCTATATATGACCATTCCCATCACATTCTCGTCGGTCAATTCTTCGTTCAAGTTAAAGCCTGCCGCCTTAACCTGCTCGGCATAAGCCTTGATCTGTTCTATGGTCGCATTCGTAAACATAACGCTGAAGGTTTCGTCTTCAATAACTGCCGCATACAATTCAAAGCTCGGCTTGGGAACAAGCTTTGTATATTCATTGTCCGGCCAGTTACCGCCGATCTGACCTTCGCCGCCTTGCCCGTCCGAAAATACCCAATTTCCGTCGGGCTTCTGAATAAGGGTCGTTCCGTCGGTAGTATCCACGATAGTCGTGCTGCCGTCTGCACCAAAAGAAATGTCAAGACCTTGTCTTGCCCCCTCTGCAATAAACGCCTGCTTGCTTGCGGCATCCATATCGCTGTATAGCGCAGTGGACGAACCGATACCGCTTATCATAGAACCTATGTCTCCGCTTGTAGCACCGCCTTGTGTGCCACCCTGCGTTCCGTTGTTGTTTTCGCCGCCGTTCTGCGAGGTTCCGGGATCGCGGTTCAGCGGATCGTCGTTGTTAGGATCATCTCCGCTGTCGCAAGCCACAAGGCTGTACGCCAACAGCAGAGCAAGCATAAGTATTAAAAGTTTTTTCATATTCTTTTCCTCCGAATTAATTCGTTACGTAGCCAAGCGGCTTTGACAGATCGATCACCATTTTTGCTTCTGTGAGCGATATAATAAGTTCATATGCAAACAGATCTCCCGATTC
>JAZSGY010000052.1:0-13106 GCA_045532985.1 Eubacteriales bacterium
AGATAGCCGATGGCCATCCAGTGCTGCTCATCTTCCCCGAAATGCCGCGCCAGACCGCCCATGGCAGCCATAACGTTTTTCGCGTGCAGGATCAGGTGCTCCTGCGTTGTCGTTGTGTTGAGCAATTCTTTCGCCCGTTCCAGTGTAAGCATATTGAGATCTCCCTTATCAATCGTTTTTTGCTCTCGGTTTATCCTTCCGCGCGGAGGTGAATGATCTTGCGCGGGCATTTATCGGCGCAAAGACCGCAGCCCGTGCAAAGGTCGTAATCGATGACGGCACAGTTGTTTTCTACGCGAATTGCCGAGGCAGGACAGTTTTTCTCGCAAATGCGACAACCGATGCAGCCCACCTTACAGTAGCTGCGCGTCGTCTTTCCGTCGTCAAGACTGCGGCAATCGACCACGACTGACGCGTCAATGGGAACGAGCGAGATGATATGGCGCGGGCAGACCGAAACGCAGGTGCCGCACCCCGTACACTTCGCAGGATCGATCACGGCAACGCCGTCCTTTACGGTGATCGCGTCAAAGGCACAGACCTTGACGCAGCTGCCGTGCCCGACACAGCCAAAGCGGCAGAATTTATCGCCGCCCGAAAGCCCGACGGCGGCGGCACAGTCGGATGCACCCTCGTATATGTACTTGTAGCTTGCGGCGTCGCAGGTCCCCGCGCAAAGCACGCGCGCGCGCATGACCTTGACCTCACACGCCTCGATCCCCATGATCTCGGCAATTGCCGCGGCACAGGCAGAGCCGCCAACGGCGCACGCGCCGTTTTTCGCCTCCCCCGCAACGATCGCCTCTGCGTACGCACCACAGCCCGAAAAGCCGCAGCCGCCGCAGTTTGCCCCCGGGAGGGCTTCCGTGATCTTTTCAACGCGATCGTCCTTTTTTACGGCAAATACGCGGGATGCGATGGCAAGAAAGAGTCCAAGCACACCGCCGAGCGCCGCAAACCAAAGGATCGGAATCAGAATGTCCATAAAGCTTCCTCGTTGTTTTCGTTTTCTTCTAATATTATACTACGTTTCATTTATTTTTGCAATCTTTTTTGAAAGAAAGCATCAACGGTTTCCCGCAGAACCGTAAGTGCGGCGGGATCGCATCCGTCGTTCGGAACGAAGCGGCTATCCGTCGCACGCACGCCGAACAGCTCCGCAAGCCAGGTCAGGGCGAGCAGATATCTGCCGTAGTACAGATGCATATGGAAGCCGTCGCGGCAAAGAGACATACCGCCCGCCTCGTAGCGGAAGGGATCGACGGCACGCAGTGCCTGCACCGCCTCGCCCGAGGGGATGAGGTGCAGTCCGTAGCGCTCAGCCGCCGCGCGGTAGGTGTCGCGCGCTCTTACGTACATTTCCGCCTGATCGTTATTGTATTTCGCAAAGCCGCCGTGGGCAGAGTCGCGCTCGTACGCCCAGGTCTCGTGCATCAAAAGCTTGGCGTTCGGACAGGTCTTGCGGATATGCGCGACGAGCACCTCGAGAAAGGGCTCGTAAGTTTCGGGAATGCCGCTTTCGTGGCTGACCTGCTGGAGCGAGATATAATCCCAATCCCCCTCGGCGAGTGCCTCGTCGATCGAGCAGTTTCGGAGCTTTACGGCATTTTTCACGTAATCGTACGCCGCTTCTCCGCTCAGAAGATTCTGGTGGTGGCGTTCAAGCGAGCATCCTCCAATATAGAGGTTGACAGTCTCAACGTCAAGCCCGCGCTCCTCTGCAACGGCGTGCAAAAGCCCGAAGGCATCCTGGGAAAAGCTGTTGCCAATGGCAAGAATACGGATCGGTTTCATTGTTTTTTCTCCTTTTATTTGACACGGATCTTGAATCCGTCGGTGTAATACTCGTCACAAAGATCGACGATCGCGTCCTTGTTCTTTGCCTGGAGTGCATCCTCGGTCGCAACGGTGTAAAAACCAAGCGGCTTTGCGGTTTTGATGCTGTAAAGCGCATCCTCAAAAAGATAGCATTCGGACGGCTCGATCCCGCCGAAGCGGCGGCATACCTCGCGGAAGGACTCGGGATCGCTCTTGCCGCCGGGGATCTCGATCGGGGAAAGGATCAGCTCAAAATAGCGATCGAGTCCGTGCCTTGCAAGCGCCCTTTTCGCGATCTCGGTGGGCGTTGCGCTGAATAAGCACATACGCACGCCGCGGGCGGCAAGCGTATCGAGCAGCTCGCGCACGCCGCCGCGCAGCGTCACGTCGCTTTGGTAATGCGCATCCATAATTTCAAGCGCCACCGCGGGCGTGCATTGGTCAAGCGCGGGGTGCGGCACCTTTTCCTTCAAAAGGGCAACCGCGCGGCTGAAGCTGTAATAAACGATCTCCTCTCTGAGCGAGGACGGGATCTCGATCCCGAAGTGAGAAGCGAGATCCAAAACGATGGTACGCCAATACTGCATCGAATCAAGAAGCGTGCCGTCCATATCAAAGATGGCGTAGTTCAGTTCCTTCATAGCATCAGCTCCCAAAATCAAATTTCACGTCGTTGTCCTTCAAGACGAGGACGGCGTCAAAGCTCTTGCCCGTACGGCGGGAAAGAAAGCCCGAGAGCTTCTCGGTCTTGCCGTCGGCAAGGAGCTGCCTGACGTTATCAAGCGAAAGTACGCGACCGCAAAGCGGTGAACGGATCGAGAAGCGGCAACCGTTTTCGCGGTAGCCCGCACAGCCGTAGCCGAAGCCCGTACGGCGGACCGTGTTGCCGCAAAGCGGGCAGGTGCCGACCGTGTCGCCGATGACGCCGTCGTCCGTCGCCTCTTTTTTGCGGAAGACCTCGGCGATCTCGGCACTCGCAAGCGCAACGCTTTCCTTTACCGTGATATCTCCACGGTAAACGCGCTTCAGCGCGCGACCCATTTCGGAGGTCTTATACTTATCCATACTGATCTGCATCCGCACGAGCGACTCGATCAGGAAAATACCGCCCGGCAGAATGGTGTAAACGTCCTTTTTTTGCTCGATGTATCCGCTTTTCTTCGCGTTTTCGATGATGCCCGTGCGCGTTGCCTCGGTGCCAAGCTCAAGCCCCTCGAAGATCGCGCGGTAATCCTCCTCGTCCCCTGCGGCGTCACCTGCCGCCGCCTTTTCCTCACGGAAGGGGTTTTTGAGGTAATTGTTCAGCGTTTCGGTGGTATAATGCTTCGGCGGCGTAGTCTGCTTCTCTGCGGGCGCGAAGGTAAAGCTGACCGTATCTCCCTTTTGCAAAGGCGGCAGCATCTTGTCCTTTTGCGTATAATCGTCGTACTTCGTCCAGCCCGGCTCCAGCATAACGGTCCCCTTCAGCACGAATTCCTCAAGGTCTCCGACCGCAATGTGCAGCTCGCTTTTGCTGACGATGCACTCCTCGGCACAAAAGACCGCGACGAAGCGGCGGAAGACGGTTGAATAGACCTGCCGCTCACGCTCTGTGAGCTTTTTGGCATCGGGGATCTTATAGGTCGGTGTGAGCGCTGAGTGCGACTCGATCTTTGAATCGTCAAAGATGCTCTTGCCGTCCTTGAATTTCACGGGGTAGCCGAGCTTCGATACACCCGCAAGGATCTGCCGCACCTTATCCTTCTCTGCCGTTGCCATATACTCAGAGTTGGTACGCGGATAGGTAAGATACCCTTCCTCGTACAGCTTTTGCACCGTGGCAAGGCTGTCCGCCATCGACATCTTATATTTTTTGGCAAGCACGTTCTGGAGCTTCGAGAGCGAGTAGAGCTTGCCCGCCCAGAGCGTTTCCTTCTTCTGCTTCAGCTCGGTGACGGTCGCTGTCGCGGCGTTGTACGCCGCCGCCAGCGCATTCGCCTCGGCGAGCTTGTCTTTTGTAAACTTATGTTTACTTGTGACCTCAAAGGGTACGCCGCCCGTTTCGGATTTCCCGACGATGGCGTAATAGATCTCGGGGATAAAATTGCGGATCGCCATATCGCGGTCGTAGATCGCCTTCACGATCGGGATGATCACGCGACCGACGCGCAACAGCGTGCCCGTTTTCAGCGTGGCGTAGCGCGTGAGGTTTACGCCGTACAGCCAATCGATATAGGTGCGTGCAAATCCCTCGTCCGCAAGCGGATCGTAGTCGCGCTCCTCCTTCATTTCAGAAAGCGCGCGGCGAATGGTCTCAGCCGTCTGGTCGGGGAGCCAGAGGCGCAGAAGGCGCTTCTCCCCCTTCAGCGCGTAGCGGATGCAAAGACGGACGATGATCTCCCCCTCGCGGTCCGCGTCCCCTGCGTTGACGATCGCGTCAACGTCCTCTCGGTTACAAAGCTTCCTAAGCGTTTCAAATTGCTTTTTGACGCCGCTATCCACCTTTTTATCTGCGCCGCGGCGCAGCTCAAACCTGAATTCATCGGGAAAGCAGGGCAGATTTTCCATGCTCCAGCGCGTGCCCTCGGGCGCGCCCGTATAGCTTTCGATATCGGCAAGGGAGAACAAATGACCGAACGCCCAGCTGACAAGATAGGTGTCGCCATAGAGAAAGCCGTCGCCACGCTTCATATTCCCGATCGCATCGGCAATGTTACGTGCAAGGCTTGGCTTTTCCGCGATGATCAGGATCATTTTTCCGTCCCCCTTTCCAAAAATCCTTTTTACTACATTATTTTATCATAATCGCGCAACAAATACAATGGAATTTTCCATGAAATTTGCGGTCTTTTTTCAAATCTGTTGACCTCCCCCTTCTTTCGTGGTATGATAAGGCTGTAAAAACGAAAACAAGGATGGAAAACCTATGACGGCGAATGAGATCGAAGCCTTGCTCGCAAAGCAAAGAGATTTTTATAAAAGCGGTAAGACCCTGTCCATACCGTTCCGCATTGCAATGCTGAAAAAGCTCCGCACCGCGATTTTGACGCACGAAAAACAGATCGCCGACGCGCTTTATGCCGACCTTGGCAAAAGCGAGTATGAGAGCTTTATGTGCGAGTGCGGAATTGCACTCTCCGAGCTTTCCTATATGATCAAGCATACACGCCGATTTGCGAAGGAAAAGCGGGTGCGCACGCCGCTCGCGCAGTTTCCGTCACGGAGCTATCAAAAGCCGTCGCCCTACGGATCTGTGCTGATCATGAGCCCGTGGAATTACCCGTTCCTTTTAACGCTCGGTCCGCTTGCCAACGCGATCGCGGCGGGTAATACCGCGATCCTGAAGCCAAGCGCCTACTCCCCCGCGACGGGGACGCTTGTGGCACGGATCATCGGCGAATGCTTCCCGCCCGAATATATCGCCGTCGTAACGGGCGGCAGAGCGGAAAACACGGCGCTTCTGACGCAGAAATTCGACCTCGTTTTCTTCACGGGCAGCACTGCCGTCGGCAAGGAGGTCTTGCGCCATACCGCCGAGCATCTGACGCCTGCCGTTTTGGAGCTGGGCGGAAAATCGCCCTGCATCGTGGACAGCAGTGCAAGGCTTGCGCTTGCCGCGCGGCGGATCGTATTCGGCAAATTTCTCAACTGCGGGCAGACCTGCGTTGCGCCCGACTATATTCTTTGCGACGTGCGGATCAAGGACGCGCTGATTTCCGAATTGAAGGAGCAGATCCGCGTGCAGTACGGCGAAGATCCGCTTACGAATCCCGATTACGGAAGGATCGTGAACGAAAAGCATTTTGACCGTCTGCTTTCGTTGATCGATCGTGACAAGACCGTGCTTGGCGGTGAATCCGACAGGGCGCGGCTGAAGATCGCGCCGACGCTTCTTGACGGCGTGACCTTTGACGATGCCGTGATGGGTGAGGAGATCTTCGGCCCGATCTTGCCGATTCTGACCTACGAGAGCTTTGACGAGGTGATCCCCCGACTTTCCGACCGTCCGAAGCCGCTGGCGCTTTACCTCTTTTCCGAAAACCGACAGAATATCAAAGCGATCACCGAGCGCTTATCCTTCGGTGGCGGCTGTGTGAACGACACGGTCATTCATCTTGCCACGAGCAATATGGGCTTTGGCGGCGTGGGTGAGAGCGGAATGGGCGCGTACCACGGCAAGGCGGGCTTTAACGCCTTCTCGCACACGAAATCCATCGTCAGCAAAGGGACGCGAATCGACCTGCCGATGCGCTATCAGCCCTACAAGCAGAGCTTCAAAGGGCTGCTGCGCTTTTTCCTGAAATAACGAAAAGCCGCCGAAAGGCGGCTTTTCGTTATCTCAAATTAACTGACGTGGGGATCGTCGCGATCCTCCTGCTTTTCAAGGAGCGACGCGTCGAGCTCATATGCTTCGGCGTCGTAGATCTCAAGGATCCTTCGTGTCTTCTTTTGTATGATCAGATAAAATCGGTCCCCGGCATTGTAGCGGTCAAACCAATACTCGGACGCCAGCGCGTGTCCGTCGGGCGATCGTCTTTCCTTCAGCACGAAGGAGTCAAAGCCGTAGAAATGAAAGCATAGAAGCTCCCTGTTCCGCGTTCTTGCCAGCAAGGTAGAGCTCCGCGTTTCTTTGCTTTTGCGATTCAGCGCATCACAGCGAATGATATAATCGCCGCTACGGATCTCGCGCATTGCTCGCCGACCGGAAAGCCACTTCATACAGAGCCTGACGTCAAGCAAAACAAGCAGCGGAAGCGAAAGGATAAGAAGCAACAGACGATAGAAGCCGGCGGCAAACGGTGCCGTCAGCACGACCCATATGATCACGCCGATCAGCAATGCACTGATGGGCAAAAAGATAAAAAAGTCAATACCGATATCCTCACGTCGACGGACGTCCCTTTCGATGCGTTCTTGCGTCAACGGTTCTTTTTGATTGTGTCTATCCATAAAAATGCTCCTTTCAGCTTCTGTTTGCCGTCTGCCCCGCAAGAAGCGGCGCGTCAAGCTCATAATCCACAACGGGATAAATCACCAGGATCGCCCACGTTTTCTTATGTAAGACTTGGAAACAGTCCTTTTCATCAATTGTTATCGAGCATACCGAAGCCTGCGATGGCGGAGACGGGCAGGGACATGGTGACGGCACCCGCTTCGGTGCCGACGCCCGCTTCCCTGACGATCGACTGCATGATTGCCGCCTTTTCGCTGGATTTGGCGACGATCATGATGACTTCCTTTTCGCTGGCGATGGAGACCTTCAAGAACTTTTCGGCATCCTTCGAGCCCGTGCCCTTTCCGTGAAGGACCGTGCCGCCGCGTGCGCCTGCCGCGCGTGCGGCATCCATAACGGCGTCGGTGTAGCCCTCGTTGGCGATCGCTAAAATGATCTCGTAGTTAAAATTCAGCTCGGGCGCGCCCTCCGTCGGGCGGCCTCCGTTTAAGTATGACAAGGTTTTCCCTCCTCCTACGCTTTTGATGGGGGTTGCCACGATGATGCCGTGGCCCGGTGCGTCGATGTAGAGCTGACGGCGTGCCTCATCGATCAGGGATGCTGTGCGTTCGCGGTCCGCCACCGTCATCAGAATGTGGTATTCACACGAGCTGAGGCCGAGCAGATCCAGCACGTTGCGCGTTGCGGTGCCCCGTCCGTGCAGCTCGATGCACAGCGGCAGTGCGAGGCTGTCGCAGATGGCGTGCATCCGCGCCGACATTTCGGGATTGATAATTGAAATTACGTAATTCATTCCATCACCCCCAAAGCTCGATGATCTCGTCGTCAACGACGTCATCGGTCGACCTTTCGACGCGCGACTTGCGTCCGTAGATAAAGCCGACGATCTGGATCGAGATCAACGGCATCATAGCGACGGTCGCAACGATGCCGAAGGCATCGGTCAGGATATTGCCGCCTGTCGCCGAGCAGGTACCGATCATAAATTGCAGCATAAAGGTTGCGGTCATCGGACCCGATGCAACGCCGCCCGAGTCAAACGCAATGGCGGTATAGATATCGGGCACGAAAAAGGAAAGGATCAGCGCGATCGCGTAGCCGGGAACGAGGAACCACATAATGGAGATCCCCGTCAGCACGCGCAGCATCGCAATGCCCATAGCAAGGGCGATCGCGATCGAGAGACTGTACTTGATGGCTTTGCCCGGGATCGCACCCGAGCTGACGCTCTCAACCTGCTTTTCCAATACGTAGACGGCAGGCTCTGCCGATATGATGAACCAGCCAAGGCACATGGCAAGCGGGATCAGAAGATACCGAGTCCACCCCGCGTAAAGCTGCGTGCCAAGCACCGCGCCAAGCGAGGAGAAGCCGACGTTGACGCCTGTGAGAAAGAGGACGAGTCCAAGGTATGTAAACAGCACGCCCCAGCAGATCCTGAAAAAGGCGCGGGCGGGCATCTTGAAGGCAAAGAGCTGGAACAGAAGGAAGATCACGACGATCGGCGCGAGGGCTACCGCCGTTTCCTTCATATGATGCGGAATTGAGGAAAGGTAGGCGTGCCCGATCTCGGTCGTGCTGTCCCAGAGGACTGAGGTCACGTCGGTAACGCCGTCGGCACTCGGGTAAAGGAAGCCAAGGATCAGAACGAAAAGGATCGGACCGATCGAGCAAAGAGAAACCAGACCGAAGCTGTCACTCCCCGCGCCGCGGTCAGAACGGATGTTCGCGACACCGACACCGAGCGCGAGAATAAAGGGAACGGTCATAGGTCCCGTGGTCACGCCGCCCGCATCGAACGCGATGCTAAGATAATCCGCGTCGGAGAACGCCGCAAGCAGAAATACGAGCAGATAAAAGAAGATCAGAAGCCAGCGCAGCTTAATGCCGAGAAAGATACGCAGCATACAGACCATAAGGAAGAAGCCGACGCCGATGCCGACCGTGAGGATCAGCACCATATTGTCGATGTGCGGTACGGTCTGTGCCAGCACCTGAAGGTCGGGCTCCGAGATCGTGACGGCGACACCAAGCACGAAGCTGACAAGAAGGATCAGCCACAGCTTTTTCGATTTCGTCAGTGTCGAGCCGATGCGGTTACCGATGACGGTCATCGAGGTCTCCGCCCCAAGGGTGAAGAATCCCATACCGATGATGATCATCAAGGCGCCGATCAAAAATGCGAGCAGAAGGCTCGCCGACAGCGGAGTGACGAGCAAGCAAAGCAGAGAGACGATGATGAGGATGGGCAGAACCGAGATCGCCGATTCCTTGAACTTTTCGCCGAGAGCGTTGATGTGGCTCTGTGATCTGATCTGTTTGATGGTTCAACCCTCCCCACAGGACGAAATTCGCCCGAATACTGTTTTATCTTATTAATTATACCATTCTTCTATGCCGCTTGTCAACCTCAAAACGGAAATGGGATGTTTTTCAGCAAAAAAGCAGACGATGCCGCAATCTGCGGCATCGTCTGCTTTTGCCAACTTAACTTTACAAGATCGCCCACAGCGAGTGCGGGAACAGCTCCGCTCAGAGCGTTTTTTAAAGGAGTTACACCTTATCTGCCAAGGCTTTTTCTGTTTCGGCAAGCGCGCGCTCAAGGCGTTTGATGCGTGCCGATTTAAAAAGAGCAAAATAAAGGCAGAGGAAGGGGTAAAGGACCGCGTAGACAGGTAAATACAAAAGATCGAGGAGTCCGCAGACCAGAATGGCGACGAACATAAAGATATTGACCCAGGAGAAAATGATCGAACGGAACAGGGAGATCACGAGCATAAACGCCATCTGGAACGCCGCCTTTTCGATCGGCAGGGAGAAGGCGTTTTTCGCCTTGCGGAAGGCAGAATCCTTACGCTCGTGCGCGAGGCGCTCCTTTTGCTGCTCGTAAAGGAAGGGGAGATCGTCGGAGAACTTCGATTCCTCGGCGGTCTTCGGCGGCTCGCATTGCATCAGGCTCTGATACCGTTCCGATACGACGGCGAGATCGTCGCTGTTGTCGATCTCCTGGCAGAGAACGTCCTCCACGTCATAGGGATAAATCTCGGTTTGGCGCGAGACCTCGTTGAAGGCGTTTTCCGCATAGCACTTGACGTTGTCACTCTCGCAGTAGCGCTCGATCGCGTCAAGCCAGACGTTCCAATCCTCGGAAAGCAGCTTGTAAAGCGGCTGTGCCGCCACGGCATTTTCAAAAAATTCGATGCCGACGGCAACGATCCTGCCGTCCTCAAGGACTGCCTTGAAATCCTTCTCGGGCAGTGCTACGGTTGAGCTGATTGCCATACAGCTTCGGGGACAATCCACAAATTTTTCAAAGAGGTCGGGGGAAAAGACCATATCGCCGTGCATTAAAATGATATCCTCGTCACGCAGACTTTCGCGCGCACAATAGAGGGAGTAGATATAGTTCGTCTGTTCAAATAGCGGATTGTATACGTATTCGATCTCGAGCGGAAGCTTCAAGGAATCGCAATACTTCACGAGCACGTCGTTGAAATATCCCGTGGTGATCAGCACCTCGGTGATCCCGACCTCGGCGATCGCCTTCAGCTGTGCGCTGAGGATGGTTTCATTCTCTGCGATCTCGGTCATACATTTGGGATGCTCCTTCGTGAGAACGCCCATACGCGTACCCATACCCGAGTTCAATATGACTGCTTTCATCTTTTTTTCTCCTTACGGTTGGTGGCAGCTTTGGACCGCGTAGGTCCGCACGCATTTATTTTACCAAAAACCGCGCTCCTTGTCAAGGCAAGAAGGAATAAAAGAAGGATCCCTCAAGCTCGAGGGATCCTTCATTTGTATCAGGAATCGAAGGTTACGGATTTTGCCCAATCAATGAATTGCGGCTTCTTTTCATCATAGTCGTCTTCATAGCAAGCGAACTGAATGAGCCAGAAGGCATCCTCGCCCTTAAACATAACGGAGCAGTAGCCGTAGGTCTTTTCCTCTTCTTCGTTGAAAAAGCTGTGCTCCATGATAGTGAGGCCGCTTTCTTTTTTGATCGGATCCGGGGATTTTGACGAATTCGCCTCATAAACAGCCTGTGCATATTGGTCCAGCGTAAGCTCGGACACCCCCGGCGCCAGCGAAAAGGATTCCTTCAGGATAAAGACGGCAACGTCATCCGAGGAGTAGCACGTGGTATATCCCTCATAGCTCTTCTCGGAGAAATCGTCCGTCAAGGTGATGGTCATGCCTTCACAGCTGAATTCCTTGGGGGACGCGCCCATGCAAGAAACGAAAGAAGCCAAAAGTACAAAAATGAGAAGAAGTGATACAAGTTTTTTCATAACGAATTCCTTTCCTTTATAAATTAAATTGATTGTGCGCCTTTTAGTTTTTTGCGATCGATCGGGTAAGCTCCCGCTTTATAAGCAAGCCCAACCTATGCGTAAACGGTTCTCCCTCTTGCGAAAAGTCAAATTGGTCAACCGCACGCTCCAATGCTTGCATACAGCTATATATTAAATCTAACGATTGCATATCTTTGGGCAAGCGCTTGATCCGTGCGGCAACAACCGCAAGATAGCCTTCGATCATTTGCTCCCGCGCGACCGTATCGCCCGCCCGCATACGGGCAAAGATATCTTCTTCCTCTTGACGCGACAGCCGTTTCGCCGTCAATGCTTTGTTGAAAAAATCCTCCGCACAGATAAATAGCATCTCGGATCCTCCCTGTATTTTCTGCGATAGCTTCTTTGTTTAATTGTAGCACAAATGCTCTGCAAATTCAATATGTTTTTAAAAAACGGACAAGTGTGAAAAAGGCAACTTTCCGTTTGCGCGAAGCAGAGCCTCGTTCGTTTGTGCCGAAGGAATGAGAAATGATGTTCTCGCGTTGCTCGAAATGATGTTGACCTTCGGTCAAATGATATTGTGCCTTACAGCACAAATGAAAAAATCCAAGCCGTTTGGCTTGGATTTTTTGAGTTCATAGGATAAAATTGCAACTTGTAGAAAAGTCAGAACTCATCGTAATTTATACACCTATATACGCACGATTGCTTTTCAACTCGTTTTGCAATTCCTTGACGTCGACTTCACGTACTGTACAATTTTGTTTTACAGCTAATCCAACCGCAGAGCCCGCCGCCTCACCAATGCAACATACAACGGGCATAATTCTATACGATGCTTGAGCTCCGTGATCCGAGGAGATACATCTTCCGGCTACCAGAAGATTTTCCGCACTCTTCGGAATCAGGCTACGATAAGGAATGGTATAATATTCCCCTGCCGGAAAATAGTAATGACTGGTTCCCGTACCCTCGGGATTGTGGATATCAATATCATAGTTGCAGGCAGCGATCGCATCTTCAAATTTTACGCAATTTCTGCAATCCTGTTCTGTCAAGACGTAATCTCCCACGATCATGCGGCTTTCTCTGACCCCGATCTCAGCCGCCGTCATCATAAGAAAGCTATCTTCAAGTCCGTCAGCGTGTTTTTTCATAAAGTCGTATATCTCGTATACCTGCCGACGAGCCAATACCTCCGCCTCTGTTACCTCCTCAGGAGAGGTCGGATTCTTCTTTACCACTCTGGTGGTATTGAAATGAAGTACATTGTGTATAGGAGTTTTAAACACAAGGATATTTTCTCTTGGATTGGTCAACTCGCCAGCCGCAAGACTTTGCGCATGCGCAATTTTTAATCTTTCTCTGCTTGCATAGAACTTCTCAACGTCCACGTTACCCACTCGGAAGCACAGCGTCATAGGCTGACACAGGTGGTCCGATTCTCTTCCGAGTACCGTAGGACAGTTCGCAAGATAAGCAAGCTGAGCGTCTCCCGTAGCATCAATAAAATAATTTGCCTCAACCTGCATCTCGCCGCTCTTGGTTGCAACTACTATTGACGCAATATGCTCATCGCATTTCTCAACTTTGAAAATATAAGCGTGGAAAAGCAGGTCGATGTTCGCCTCGGCAACCATTTCATTCAGAATATATTTCAGTTTCTCTTCCAAAAAGCTTTCCTTATTCATCGCGTTATGATGTTCCAGACGGTCATGTATCTCCTTAAAGATACCAGCAGAAAGATCAACTCGCTTTCCGTCCATCTCAGTCCAATACGGCATGATCGGGTTGACAAGGCAATTCACTGCCGCACCGCCAAGGCAATTTGATTTTACAACAATAAGAACTTTAGCCCCCGCTCTTGCAGCTGCTAAAGCCTCCGCCACACCCGCAAAACCGCCGCCAATCACGGCAAGATCGTATTTTTTCATCATGCACCTCCAAGTTTTTCCTTTATCATAACACTATAATACAAATTTGTCTTATACAAAAGATAAAATAATATTGCACAAAGGAAACTTATATGATACAATTATATAAAAAAGTATAGTTAG
>JAZSGY010000044.1:0-32135 GCA_045532985.1 Eubacteriales bacterium
AGTATATGGAAAAGCACAGCGTGTCGAAGCTGATCGGCTCGCCTCCCGGCTACGTCGGCTTTGACGAGGGCGGACAGTTGACCGAGCAGATCCGCCGCAAGCCCTACTCCGTCGTTTTGTTTGATGAGATCGAAAAGGCACATCCCGACGTTTTCAATCTGCTTTTACAGATCCTCGAGGACGGAATTCTGACCGATTCGCAGGGACGCCGCGTTGACTTCAAAAACACCGTCATCATTATGACCTCAAACGTTGGTGCGGGAAATATCACGGAGCCGAAGCGACTTGGCTTCAGCAACCCCGATCAGACCGCCTCCGACGACAAGAAGAAACGCGACGCCGACGTTATGGCGGCACTGAAAAGCACCTTCCGTCCCGAATTTCTCAACCGTCTTGACGAGATCATCATCTTTAACAAGCTCTCGGATTCCGACATCGAAAAAATTGCACAGATCATGCTGACGGACGTCAAGCGCCGCATGGATGCGCTGAACGTGGACGTCACCTTTACCGACGAGATCATCAAGCTCGTTGCAAAGGAAGGCTTTGATCCCGTATACGGTGCGCGTCCCCTGCGCCGTGCGATCACGCACATGATCGAGGATTCCTTCTCGGGCGAGATGCTGGAGGGGCGAATCAAAGGCGGCGACAAAATAACGGCGACCGTGAAGGACGGAAAAATCGTCTACGAAAAGGATACTGCGAACGAATAAGCACCGTGAAGCGGATGTGTGATCACGCATCCGCTTCTTTTTTGGAAAATCTATTGACAGAACGCCTTTTTTCGTGTATGATATGTATAGTACTTTTTTGTGAAAGGTTTTATCAATGATCAGCGGCGATTTAGACGTGCCCCGAAGTATTTATAAAATTGAGAGCATAGCCTGACCTATACGACTGGGTCCGGCTGTGCTTTTTTGCATTTTTAGAATTTTACGAACAAATTTGGAGGAATGATTTAACAAAATGGGCGATAATAATATATGGCTCTCTCTGCTCTTTCAGCTTCTTTTGATTTTCCTGAACGCGGTTTTTGCATGTGCTGAGATCGCGGTCATCTCGATGAACGACGCAAAGCTCTCACAGCTTGCGGCAAGCGGCAACAAAAAGGCGAAGCTCTTGCAAGGTCTTACACTGAATCCGGCAAAATTTTTAGCGACCATTCAGGTTGCGATCACGCTTTCGGGCTTTCTCGGAAGTGCCTTCGCCGCTAACAACTTTGCAGATCTTTTCGTCAAACTTTTCCATAAGCTTGGGATCGGAGAGGAATACGCCTCGATCCTGCACACGGGCTCTGTCGTTCTGATCACGCTGATCCTATCCTATATCACGCTTGTATTCGGTGAGCTTGTGCCTAAGCGGATCGCAATGAAAAAATCGGAAAAGCTTGCGCTTGTGCTTGCAACTCCGATCGCCTTCATTGCCAAGCTTTTTGCCCCCCTCGTATTCCTTTTAACGCTCTCCACCAACCTCGTTTTACGTCTTTTCGGCATCAATCCCCACGAGATCGACGAGGGTGTCACAGAGGATGAGATCAAAATGATGGTGGATGCGGGCAGTGAAAAGGGCACGATCGATGAGGACGAAAAGGAGCTGATCCAGAACGTTTTCGAATTCAACGACTTGTCAGCAGGCGAGCTTTCCACACGCAGAACCGATATCACGATGCTTTGGATGGAGGAAACGCCCGAGGAATGGGATCGCACAATCGACGAGGGGCGACATTCCTTCTATCCCGTCTGCGACGGTACGGTCGATAACGTCGTTGCCGTTTTGAATGCAAAGGACTACTATCGCTTAGAGGACCGAAGCCGCGAAAGCGTTATGGAAAACGCAACGAAGGCGCCCTACTTCGTCCCCGAAAGCGTCAAAGCGGACGTCCTTTTCAAGAATATGAAAAAGCAAAAGGACTTCTTTGCCGTCGTTCTTGACGAATACGGCGGTACCAGCGGTATCATCACCGTAAAGGACCTTCTGGAATGCATCGTCGGTGAGTTCCCCGATGAGGAGGAAACTGCCGAAGCATCGGTTCCCGACATCCTGCCGCTTGAAGACAACGTCTGGCAGATCGCGGGGTCTGCTTCCTTTGCCGATGCCCTCGAAGCACTCGGAATCGTCCTTCCCGAGGAAGAAGAGATCGACTGCGATACCTTCGGCGGATATCTTTTCAGCATTCTCGGTGCCATTCCGGAGGATGGCAGCGTCGTTGATCTTGAAACCGAGCAGCTCGCCGTAAAGATCGACGAGATCAAGGACCACCGCATCGAAAGAGCGATCGTTACAGTCAAGGAAAAGACCGAAAACGAAGATGAATAAACAAAGAAGCTGTCGCAAGAAATGCGACAGCTTCTTTTATTTTTTCTCAGCAATAAAGAAATACGGCGAGGTCGGCGAATTCATAATGTTGAAGCGCGACACACAGATCTTGAAGCGGCTAAGACCCGCAAAATATTCCGCAAGCATCTCGCCCTCCTTGTTCCCCTCCTCGTGCCCGGGATATACGGCAACCATCAGAATACCGCCGGGAGCCAGCAGCTCAAGCGCCGCCTCGACTGCTGGCATCGTGGTTTCGCGCATCGTTGTGACCGTCTTTCGACCGCTGCGCGGCAGATATCCGAGGTTGAACATCCCCGCCTTAAAGGGCTCTTTTACGAATTCCTTGACGCGATGGTGGGAAGCGCAGATCAGGGTGTAATTTTCGGGCGCGCCCTCTGCCACCAGGTGTGCGCGCGTGGAGATCAGCGCCTCCTCCTGAATATCAAAGGCATACACGCGTCCATCTTCACCGACCGTACGCGAGAGAAAAAGCGTATCGTTTCCGTTTCCCATCGTAAAATCAACGGCAACGTCTCCCGCCTTCAAATGCTGTAAAATGAAATATTTTTGCAGCTCTAAAAGATCAACCATTGTCCTTCAGCTCCTCATGAATATTCGGCTCAACGTACGCCGTGTAATTCGTTTTGTAGGTTACGTAGCCCGGCTTTGCCGCGGGCGGCTTTTTCACGTTTTTCACACGCGTATAATCGACGGCGACCGATGCGGTATTCGCCTTGGAATGGTACGCCGCGATCTCCGCCGCCTCCGTATAATCTAAAGCAGGCGGTTCTTCGCCGTCACACAGAAGGATCACGTGTGACCCGGGCACACCCTTGGCGTGAAACCATAGATCGCCCTTTTTCGCCACCGTAAAGGTCAGATTGTCGTTTTCCGTATTGTTGCGTCCGCACAAAACGCGGTATCCGCCGCTCGTTACGTAATGGATCGGACGCAGCTTTTGCTTTTTCTGAGGCACGTAATTTTTCATTCGCGTCGCATACCCCGCGTGATAAAGCTCGTCTCTGATCTCGACAAGATCCGACTCGCTCTGTGCGCGTTCCAAAAAGGCAAAGACGCTTTCAAGGTAAGAAAGCTCCACCTCTGCCGCGGCGATCTGCTCGGTCAGAACCTCCCTTGCCTTTTTGGATTTCGCATACAGCTTATACATCCTTTGCGCGTTTGCCGACGGCGAGAGCCTATGGTCCAGCGTGACCCTTACCTCGCACGGCGGGTCCGACTCATAATCGGTTGCCAAAAGCTCGGTCATTCCGCGAGAAAGACGGTAAAGATTTGCAGTGATCATATCTCCAAAGCGGCGATATTGCTCGCCGTCCTGTGCCGCCGCAAGCTCGCCTCGCTGCGTTTCCAGCTTTCGCATCAGGCGGTTCACCGCACGCGTCAGAAGATGAGAGATGTCCGCCGCGCGCTGACGCATACGCTCCGCGTGATCCCGCGTGCCGTAAAAACCGTCAAGGAGTGCTGTGAAATCAGCGCATTGCGTCAGCGTTGCCGCATCCCCGTAAAAATGCACGGGGGCATAAAAATATTCGATCGGCGTCCCCTGCGGATCAAGTGCCATGATCGGGACGAATCGGTTTTCACGCACGTCGGTAAACCACGCGTCAAACGCCGTCCAAAGCCGCTCTGCAGGGACGTCGCCGAGCGATTCGGCGCCCGCGCTGTAAGCGATCTCACGCGCAACGCCCGTTGCAATCCCAAGAAAGGTCATAGAGAAGAATTTATCCGCCGCTTTTTCGGGGGGAGATCCTGCAAGCAGCTGCAAAAAGCGCTCCTTGTCCACCGTCAAGGGATCGACCTTTCCCTGCGACGGCGGTAGCTCGTAACGCATTCCGACAAGCACCTGCCGCACGCGGCTGGCAGAAAAATCGACGCTCCGCAAAACGGCAAGGATCTTATCCTCACCGTCGGTGAAGATCAGGTTGCTGTACTTTCCCATTACCTCTGCATACAGCATTTTTTCGGTGGGGAATCCCATTTCATCAAAGCAAGCAAAGCGAAGCCTTGCAACACGCTCAAAGCCGATCTGCTCTGCACAGATCAGCTTGGCACCGTTCAGATGCTTACGCAAAAGCATGCAAAACATCGGCGGAACGGGCGGATTTTCCTTGCTTTTTTCACTCAGCGATATACGGGAATTACCGCTTCCCGCATTCAGCACGAGCCTTCCCGAACGTCCCCCTGCACGAAGCAGAAGGTCGATCTCATCCTTCGCGGGCTGTAAGACCTTCTCCACCCGCGCATCCTTATAACGCTCGTTTATTTCATAAAGGACGGCACGTAACATGCCTGCATCATATGCCATTCTTTTTTCTCCCAAGATAACGATAGTATTGCCCGACGATACCGAAGCCCGCCGACTGTGCCGTGTGCAAGGATGCAAGGTTATCGCGATAGCATCGGTAAATCGCCGTCACACCGTATTCGAGCGAAGAAACCGCCGCCGTAAGATTCGATACCGCATAGCCGCGCCCTCTTGCAACGGGTGACGTCTCTACGCTGAATTCGATCGCCGTCGACATCGGCACTCCCGTATGACTGACCGCCGCGGAAAGGATCGCTCCGTCCTGCTCGGTCCCGTACATCACGCATCCGCTTTTTTCACAGTCGCAAAAACGGTAGGTCGTTTGATTGATCCGATCGTCCTCACCGCAAAGCTTGCGTGTTGACGGCAGGATCCTGTCGGTTCGCACGGAATCCCTATCACACGTAAGGATATAACCGTAGCGGCCACGAAACCTGCCGTCACGGTATCCCCATTTTTCCATATAGGGCGCAAGCCGCCCCCACAAATATTCAAGCGCCGCATCGGAAAACGGATCGTCCGCAAAAAGCGCCGCAAAATCGCAGACCGCCTCCCCGGCGGACGGATACGCCTTGATCCTCAACCCCGCCTCTTGCGTCAGAGTAAAGGAGATCGGCTCTATCAGATCCCATCGTTTTTCAAAAACGAATGCCTCGCCCTTTTCATCCCACTCAATCATGAAGCCACTCCGTGAGAGCGGAAAAGCCAGAAAGCACAGGACAGCCGCAAAGCATCAGCTGCTCACGCGGCTGATGTCCGCCCTCAAGCAGAACGATATCGAATCCCGCCGCGCGTGCGGTCTCGTAATCATGCTCCGTGTCCCCGATCATCAGGGTGCGTCCCGGCATACGCCGCTTTCGCCAATCGACAGCCAAAGCGGATTTGTCCGCGGCATAGATATCTCCGCGTCCGACCGTCTCCTCAAAATAAGGGAGAATCCCGAGCTTTTCAATCTGCTCGCGCAGCATCGTCTCCTTCGTGGCGGAGATCACCGTCTGCGGGATCCCTTTGACAGAAAAATAGCGGATCAGCTCCAACGCACCGTCCCGAATCGGCGCCGTATCCTCACGCGCCCGATATTCAGCGACCCATTCGTGCGCCAGCATCTCATACGGCGTCACCGAAAAGTCGAAGCCGACACGGCGGTAATAATCCTCGATCGGAAAGCCGAACAGACGGTAATAGGTCTCCCGATCCTTGATGATCGGGTGTCCGTACCGCTCAAGCAAAATATTTACGCATTCGATTCCGATTCCAACGTCGTCAAGAATGGTTCCGTTAAAGTCCCAGACGATATGATCGTACCCCTTCATGTTCGGTCTCCTTTCCACTTTTCTCTCTTAAGTATAGCATAATCGGATCGGCTTGTCCACTTTTTTCGGGGAAAATTCAAAAAAACTTGATTTTTCGGCTCGGGTGCTTTATAATGAAAATACCAAATTTCACAAGGAGTTTTTTATGAATATATGGAACGGTCTTCCGATCGATTGGGACGTTGAGCTGACCTATTACCCTGCCGCCAACAAAAAAAACGACTGCAACCGTGGTGATCTGCCCCGGTGGCGGATACGCGAATCTTGCAGACCACGAGGGTAAGGGTTATGCCGACTATCTGAACGGTATCGGTATGGATGCCTTCGTGCTGAAATACCGCGTCAGCCCCAACCGCTTCCCGCTTCCCCTGAACGATGCGCGCCGCGCGATCCGCTACGTGCGCTATCACGCCGAGCAGTTTGGCATTGACAAAAACAGAATTGCCATTATGGGCTCCTCTGCGGGCGGTCATCTTTCCGCTATGCTTTCGACCTACCGCGGCGAAATCGCAAACGAGAATATGGACGACATCGACAAAGAAAGCTATCTGCCGAACGCGCAAATTCTCTGCTACCCCGTTATCTCTACCGTTGACGAGACGATCCGACACTACGGCAGTATGAAAAACCTTTTGGGCGAGGAGCAGCTCGATCTTCAGCCAACGGTCTCTCCCGACCTGATCGCCGATGAAAATACACCCCCCGCATTCATCTGGCACACCGCAGCCGACGGCGGCGTTTCGGTCATTAACTCCTATCGCTATGCGACCCGACTGCGTACCGTAAACGTACCCGTTGAAATGCATATTTTTCCCGAAGGGAATCACGGTCTCGGCATCCCCTTCGAAAAGAATCCCTACGTCGCCCGCTGGGCAGAAATGCTTCACCGCTGGCTTGAGTTTATCGGCTTTTTCGCGTAACCGCAAGCCGATCCAAAGAACCGACAAGGATGATCCTTGTCGGTTCTTTTTATTTCTGCAAGGCACGCGACTTTAACGAGCGTCTGCGTCGATTGGATACGGGTGTAACGCAAACAGCACAGACCGTATCGCTCATATTCGGTATCGTCGGTGCGCTTTTCCTCGGCTTCGGAATGAGCCTCATCATGACCGACCTCGGAAGCTCGCTTGGAGTTCTCTCTTACGTCTTTGGTATTCTTCTCGGCTTGATCGGCGGCACGCTTGCCGGCCTTGCTTATCCTATCTACAACGCCATCCTCACGGCAAAACGCAAAAAGATCGCCCCGGAGATCATCCGTCTTACAGACGAGCTGATGAAATAATACGAGCACCTCTTCCGACAAACCGCAAAATCGCGTTATCAAAAGCGCGCTTTTGCGGTTTTTTTATATCTGCGAAGCTTTCCGTAGCCTTTCACGAAACGAAGGATCGACGATACACTTTTATTAGAGGAAGCTATCCTCTTTTTGTCGAACGATTCCCTGAATTTTCCTGATTAAAAGATTGGGAGATTCGCCAAAAATAACGATAGAAAGTTTTGAGAAAGGATTCGCTACAGCGATGCGCGTATGAACATAAAACGCGGAGATATTTATTATGCCGATCTCAGCCCCGTCGTCGGCAGTGAGCAGGGCGGACTTCGCCCCGTTCTGATCGTACAAAACGACGTTGGCAACAGATATAGCCCCACCGTAATTGCGGCGGCGATCACCAGCCGCATGGGAAAAACAAAGCTTCCCACACACATCGACGTATATGCGGATAAGGTTGGGCTTGCAAAGGATTCCGTCATTCTCTTAGAGCAGATCAGGACGCTTGACAAGCGCAGACTGAAGGAAAAAATGGGACATCTTGACGAAACGGTCATGCGGCAGGTGAATAACGCCATTTCCATCAGCTTCGGTCTGCCCGAGCCGATCGAGGCTACGCCAAACCGCTACTTTGTCGGCGGCGACGGTCCGATCACAACGGGATAAGGACTTGACTCCTCGACTCTTTTCTGCTATAATGCGTATGGATCAGAGGAAACGAGGACGAAAAAATGAAATGGACAGAACCGATCAAGGTCAATTCACACGATACGGATTATAACGGAGTGCTTCGCGCATCGGGCGTTTTGAAATATATGCAAGAGGCGGCAAATATGCAGCTGCACGAGCTTGGTCCTTCAAACGACGAGCTGATGGAGCATGGGCAGACCTTTTTTCTCAGCCGCATCGGCTTTTTGACCTACGAGCCGATCGCCGCCTACGAGGAGCTGCGCGCGCAGTCCTGGGCGGGTGAAAGCCGCGGTTTCAGCTTCAACCGCTTCTACCGCATCTACCGTGGCGACACCGTCGTTGCGGAGGGGGGTTCGGTCTGGGCGCTTCTTGATATGAATACGCACCGCCCACTGCGCGTCGACAGCTACCACGCGAATTTTGAGATCGACGAAACACTCTCGCTCGATCTTCCTACGCACTTCCGTATTCCCAAGCCGACCGAGGAAATGGAAAGAGTCGGCAGCTATACCGTGCTTTACGACGATCTTGACAAAAATATGCATATGAACAACACGCGCTATCCCGACATGCTGCTCAGCACGCAGGATATGCGCGGAAAATACGCACATTCCCTTGTGATCAATTACGTCAACGAGGCGCCTCTTGGAGAAGTTTTGAGCATTTACAGATGCTGCGATGGGGATACGCTCTATCTCAAAAGCGTGCGCAAAGACGGAAAAACGAATGCAGAGGCTCAACTGAAGCTAAAGGATCTATAACCGTAAAAAAACGCGCCGCGGCGCGTTTTTTTACGTCTATTTATATGATTCCGGTCATACACTGTACCATCATTTAAAAATAAAAGAGGTTGTTTATGACGAATCAGTACAAACCCGAAGGATCCCTTATATCACTCCCCGAAAACCACGAATACCTATCCTCTTTATCGGGACTTGAAAAAGCACTTGAGCGTCAAAAAATACTTGAATCCACCGCCCTGCTTTGCGACAACGAATTCAATCTCCATTTCGATCTTTGCGGCATCCGCGGGATCATGCCGCGAAAAGAGGTGCAGTACGCGCCAAACGACGAACCGATCAAGGACATCGCCGTCCTTACGCGAGTTGGAAAGCCCGTTTGCTTTCACGTCATCGGCTTTTGTAAGGAGGGGAATCAGATCACCGCGATCCTTTCCAGACGCTCGGCTCAGCGTGAATGCTCGTTACATTTCATTGACGCCCTGATTCCCGGCGACGTTATCCCTGCCAAGGTCACGCATATCGAAAGCTTCGGCGTCTTCGTTGACATCGGTTGCGGCATCGTCTCCTTGATGTCGATCGATTCGATCTCGGTCTCACGCATCCTGCATCCACGCTGCCGTTTTCGCATCGGCGACCGAATCTTTGCCGTGATTAAAAGCATTGACGATCAGGGACGCATCTACGTGACCCACCGTGAGCTTCTCGGCACGTGGGAGGAAAACGCCGCCCTTTTTTCGGCAGGACAGACGGTAGCGGGCGTTGTTCGCAGTGTGGAAAGCTACGGTATTTTCATTGAGCTTGCGCCGAATCTTGCGGGGCTAGCCGAGCTGAAATCGGGCATACTTCCCGAAATGAACGCGGCGGTATACATTAAAAGCATCATTCCCGAAAAAATGAAGATCAAGCTCGTCATCATCGATGTCCACGAAGAAGAAAACAGCATCAAGCCCCTTCGTTACTTCATCGATCCGCAAGTCACAAAGCATATTGACCGCTGGCGCTATTCTCCGTCGGGGTGTGAGAAGATCATCGAGTCTGTATTTGAATAAGGGGCTGTCACATTTAGGTAAAACCGAAAATGGCGAAAAGAGCAAAGGGTAATTGAGTCTATTGCGCTTTGTAACTGGTTGAGGAATTATAAGGTTGAAATTCTGACGAATTTCTCCAAATATCGAATGCCATTTTCTTTCGCCGTTTTCGCTCTCTCGGCGTATGTAAATACGCCTTCGGGGCGAAGAACGACGAATTGCCCTGTCCGAGTCGTGTGTCGCAGTCTGTCGCCTCGTAAATCTCGGCTCTGCCTGCTCGCACTTGGTCAGACTTCGCGGCATCAAAGCATCACACCGTGATGTTTTGATTTGCTCACCCTAAATCTGCCTAGCCCTTCATCAAACAAGGGGCTGTCTCAAATGTTGCAATTTGAGACATCCCCTTATTATTTTTAATGCGGAACCTCGTCGGAGGAATCCGTGTCATCCACGACCTCCACCGGCATACCGAGTGCTTCACGCGTCAGGCGGTCTCGCTCCTGTTCGAAGCGACGCTCACGCGCTGCAGCCTTCTCGGCGGCAATGCGGTTTTCCTCGCGACTCTTGCGGTCACGCTCCTCCGCCATTGCAACGAGCTCCTCCTCGCTTGCATTCTGATCCATTGCGGCCTTGAACTGATTGCCGTCCATCACCTCGTGACGGATCAGATACTGTGCAATAAAATGCAGCTTATCAATGTGCTGACTCAGAATTTCCTTTGCAGTAGCGTATCCCTTGTCAACGATCTTACGGATCTCCGCGTCGATCTGCGCGGCGGTCGCCTCCGAATAATCGCGAGAGGCACTGAAATCACGGCCAAGGAACACCTCCTCACCGTGCTGTCCGGAAAGACAAACGGCACCGAGCGTATCGCTCATACCGTAAACCGTAACCATTGTACGTGCGATAGAGGTCGCCTGCTTGATATCCTGCGAGGCACCGCCCGTATAATCGTCAAAGATCAACTGCTCTGCCACGCGTCCACCCATAAAGACGGCGATGGAGCCCTCCATATGCGTCTTGTACTCGTAAGATCTGTCCTTTTCGGGCGGCGTCAGGGTGTATCCCCCTGCCCCCTTACTCGTCGGAACGATCGAAATTCTGGTAACGGGATCCTGACCGGGAAGCAGATGCGAAAGGATCGCGTGTCCCGCCTCATGGTATGCCGTCAGCTTCGTATCCGCCTCGGAGCGTACCTTCTTCTTTTTGTCGGTTCCAACAAGGATCTTCAGGGTCGCCTCGTCGATCTCATCCATACCGATCAGATGCTTTCCGCGCTTTGCGGCGATCAGAGCGGCCTCGTTCAGAAGATTGGCGAGATCTGCACCCGTAAAGCCAACCGTTGTCTGTGCGACCTTTTCAAGGTCAACGTTCTCCTCAAGGGGCTTGTTGCGCACGTGTACGCGCAGGATTTCCACGCGCCCCTTCAGGTCGGGATAATTTACAGTCACCTGTCTGTCAAAGCGTCCGGGACGAAGCAATGCAGGGTCAAGGATGTCGGGGCGGTTGGTTGCGGCAATGACGATCACGCCCTCGTGCGTGCCGAAGCCGTCCATCTCTACGAGAAGCTGGTTCAGCGTCTGCTCACGCTCGTCGTGACCACCGCCAAGACCTGCACCGCGGTGCCGTCCCACGGCATCGATCTCATCGATAAAAATGATGCTTGCGGGATGCTTTCTCGCACTTTCAAACAAATCGCGCACACGGGATGCACCCACGCCGACGTACATCTCAACGAAATCCGAGCCGGAGATCGAGAAAAACGGAACGCCCGCTTCCCCCGCAACAGCCTTTGCAAGCAGTGTTTTACCGGTACCGGGAGGGCCGACCAAAAGCACGCCGCGCGGAATTCTTGCGCCGATGTGTACGAATTTGCCTGGATTTTTCAGGAATTCAACGATCTCCTGCAGTTCTTCCTTTTCCTCGTCAGCACCTGCCACGTCGTTGAATTTCACGGGATTCTTGTCGTTGCTTCCCATCTTTGCGCGTGAGCGGGAGAAGGAATTCATCTTTCCGCCCTTACCCGCCTGCTTCACCATATAGATCCAGAACGCAATGAAAAGCACGAACAGAATGATATACGGCAAAAACTGAATATACCAAGCGGTCGGCTCTGCCGACTCAACGTCGTACTTTCTGATCTGAGTGCCTTCCTTTTCGGCATACTCAAGGATCGTTTCGATCTGATAGTTCAGGCTCAGACGATAGGTTGCCTTTTTGGTATCGGCGTCATCAATGACCGTATCTGCCTCTACCTTTTTATCGGTATACGTGATCGTCAGAACGCCATCGGCATCCACGACGAACTCAGTTACCTGATTGTCCTCGAATTTTTGAATGACCTCGCCGTACTTCAATTCCGTAACGCTGTCACCTCGGTTTCCGAGGAAGACCGCCAGAAATACGAAGCTGGCAATCAAAACGAGAAAGAGTATAATGTTTTTAACGTTTACCTTCATGCCGGATATTTACCGTACCTTTCGTTCCTTATGGATATATAAATATGACGGATATCAGTTCGCATATGCCTCAGGCTTCAGAATACCGATGTAGGGCAATGCACGGTATTTCTCGTCAAAATCGAGACCGTAGCCCACCACGAATTCATCGGGGATCTGACAGCCTACGTAGTCCGCCTCAAAATCTACCTCACGGCGGGACGGCTTATCAAGCAGCGTGCAGGTCTTGACGCTCTTCGCACCCTTGAGCTTCAGATAATGCACCAGATGCGAGAGCGTTTTTCCGCTGTCGATGATATCCTCAACGATCAGAATGTTGCACTGATCAATATCGTGTCTTTGCAGATCCAGATGAATATTGATATTACCCGTGCTTTTCGTGCCGGAGCCGTAAGACGAAACCTTCATAAAATCGATCTCAACGGGAAGCGTTACCTTTTTCATCAGATCCCCCATAAAAACAACGGACCCCTTCAAAATAGCGACCAAAACCAGCTTTCCGTTCAAATCGGCATAATCCCTGTCTATTCTTGATGCAATGTCGCTGACGATCTCCTCAAGCTTCTCCTCACCGATCAGCACCTTCAAAATGTCTTTATTCATCTTTCCCTCCGTATATATAGAAGTATGCACAAAGTTTGTTTTTTTGTTTTTCGTCCCGAACACCGAATCCGGGGACCCAGCAGATCTCATCACCGTCACAAACGACGGGGATCCTTTCGCGCAAGGCGTGCGGCAGCTTCGCTTCATTGAAAAGCTTCTTCAGCTTGCGCGTCATTCCGCCGTATTTGTAAGCATCCCCCGGCAAGCGCGTGCGAGCATACAGCTCGGCGCCCTCGTTTGCAACGTTAAGGTATCCGACTGCGTAAAACGAATACGCATCCTCATATCCCTGCGGAACGCTTTCGCCTTCTTTCAAAAGATAAAGAACGTCTTTACTTGGCAATCTGTTTTCGCCCATCCGCAGACGGACACGGTAAGATGGACTTTCTTCTCTCTCCTCACCGAATCTCACGATTCCGTCACGGCACTCTGCACGGATCCCATCGGGAAAGGAGAGCTGAAATGTAACGGAATCGCCCCGACACAGCGAAAGCAGATTTTCAAAATGCACCTGCTCCGGCATTGAGGTGCCGCCCGCATTGGCATACATAAAGGCAACCGCACGCCGTACGATCGCAGGATGCATCTCATTCAAAACGCTGCGTTCCACCCGATCGAAAATCTTTTTTTGTGCAAGGATCGAGCGTGCCGCACCGTCAATATAATCCGCGTCACATAAAAGATTCTTGGCACTGCGTGCGATCGAGGCATCGGGGGACGGAAAACGCATAGCAAGCTCCCCAAGAATGCTGTGCCTTAAAAAGTTACGCGTATAGGCTTGATCCGTATTCGTGCTGTCATTCACGTAAGAAAGACCGCACGCCGACACCGCATCCTCAATTTCTGCACGCGTGACCGAAAGCAGGGGGCGGATGAGATCGTCGCGCACAGGAGGGATCCCGCACGCGCCGCGCAGTCCCGTACCGCGTAGCAGATGAAACAGAACCGTCTCTGCATCGTCAGTCGCATTGTGTGCCGTTGCGATCACGGAGAGTCCGTACTCACGCTTGATCTCCGAGAGCGCGTCGTAGCGCACGGCTCTGGCGGCTTCCTCTATTCCCATTCCGCGCATTTTTGCAATGGTGGGAACGTCAAAACGGCGGCAGACGAACCGAACGGAAAGGCGTTCACAAAGCGCCTTGCAAAAAAGCTCGTCGCGCGTTGCTTCCTCCCCGCGTATTCCGTGATTGATATGTGCGGCAAAAAGGGGGAATCCTTCACGCTCCGCCTTTTCCCGTAACAGATGTAAAAGCAGAACCGAATCAGCACCGCCCGACAGGGCGACCAACGTACCGCCGCGGATCCGCTCTTGCATACCGTGGGTCTGTATCAGCTTTTCAAGCTTCAAGCGAACGAGCTCGACGCTTTCTGCGGTGCGATTTTTCACTGCCCACCCTCTTTGGACTCGTCGAGCGTCAAGAACTTGGTAAACTCACCGTTCCAGCCCATTTCAACACTACCGACCGATCCGTGACGGTTCTTTGCCACGATCACCTCGGCAACGTTCGGTCGGGGATCCTTCGATCCCTCTGAATCCTTATAGTACTCCTCACGGTAAAGGAAGAGGACCATATCCGCATCCTGCTCGATCGCACCCGAGTCACGCAGGTCGGAAAGCATCGGCTTTTTGCTGGTTCGCGATTCAGGACCGCGGGAAAGCTGTGCGCAGCAGATCACGGGAACACCGAGATCCTTTGCCATGATTTTGAGGTTGCGCGAAATATCACCAACCTCTTGCACGCGGTTATCAATGTTGCGGCCGCTTTGCATCAGCTGCAGATAGTCGACCACTACGAGACCGAGGTTGTCAACACGGCGTAGCTTTGATTTCATTTCCGTCGGAGAAATGCCCGAGGTATCGTCGATCAGGATCTCGGTATTGGAAAGCTCGGAGACCGCATAAGCAAGCCGCTTCCATTCATCGGTCTGGATCTGTCCGCTACGCAGACTGTAGGAATTGACGAGCGCTTCGCTCGAAAGCATACGTACGGCAAGCTGCTCTGCCGACATTTCAAGCGAAAAGACGCATACCGTCTTTTTGGTTTCCTTCGCAATATTCACGGCAACGTTCATCGCAAAACTCGTTTTACCCATACCGGGGCGCGCACCGATCAGCACAAGGTCACCCTTGCCGAGCTGAACAAGCACGCGGTCAAGCCCCGAGAATCCGGTTTTTGCGCCGTCGATCATACCCGGATGCTCCGAGGTGAACTCGAGATCCGAGTAGACCGTGTTCATCACGTCGCGAATGCGCTTGAACTCCTTGCGCTCACGATCCTGTGCAACCTCAAAAATGCGTTGCTCCGCGCTGTCAACGATCGCTGAGACCTCGCCCTCCTCGGCGTATGCCTCCTCCAGGGACTTTTCGCATGCCTCGATCAGCCGTCTCAGCGTGCTTTTCCCCTTCACGATCTTGGCGTAATCCACCACGTTCGAAACGCTCGGCACGCCCTTTGCGATCATTTGAATGTACTCAATACCGGTCTTGTTGTCGTACTGACCGCTTTGCACCAAGGCATCGATCAGTGTCACAGGGTCCATATTTTTGCTCTGCAGGAACATCTCGTTCATTGCAGCAAACAGCCGCTGATGCTCATCGAGCTTGAAATCAGCCGCCGTCAAAAGTCCCGAAACCTGTGTAAAGCACTCGGGGCGTCTGATGATCGAACCAAGCACCGCCTGCTCCGCTTCAATAGAAACCGGTAAATTTCTTGAAAGATCTCCGTTCATCGGATCTCCATCCTTTATCCCTCTGAATTCGTATGCGTACGCTTATTCGTGTACGACCAACGTGAACTTTCCGCTGATATCGGTATAAAGCTTCACCTCAACGGAATAGGTGCCGTGTGCCTTGATGGAATCTGCAAGCTGGATCTTGCGCTTATCGATCGCGATCGAATGCTCCTTCTCCATCGTTTCCGCAATATCCTTCGCGGTGACCGCGCCGTAAAGACGGCCGTCAGCACCCGACGCGCAACGGATCTTCAGAGTGATCCCCGCCAAGCGATCCGCCAGAAGTCTTGCCGCCTTCTTTTCCTCTTCAATGCGGAAAAGACGCGCCTCCTCTTTGTTTTTCATTTCATTTTGTGCTTTATTGTCTGCAATTACAGCCAGCTTTTTGGGAAGCAGATAGTTTCTTGCGTATCCGTCGGATACCTCCACCATCTGATCCTTCTTGCCCTGTCCCTTTACGTCTGCAAGTAAAATGACTTTCATATGATTATCCGCCTTTTCTGAATGATCAAAATTATTCCTCGTCCTCGTTCTGCGCCTTTGCGACCTCGTCGAAGTAGTAGTCGATCGACGCCTTCAGAGTCGTCAGCGCGTTATGAATGGACTCGCCGTTGACCTGCGCACCCGCCACGTCAAAATGACCGCCGCCATGCATACGCTCAAGGATGATCTGGACGTTGACCTTCCCGTTCGAGCGACCCGATATATGAACGACGTCCCCGATGCGTACCACCGCAAAGGAAGCATCCACCTTACGAACGCTCAGAAGCTTATCGGCGGCCTTTGCCGCGATCACGCGGAAGGAGGAGTCGGTCTCGCCGTCGCAAACCGCGATGGCGACGTTTTCTCGGTAGATCGTTACGTGCGTATGGAAGCGCGCTTCCTTCGTCAGATCCTCCACCTCGGACTTAAACATTTCCTGTGCATCACCGGGGCTTGCCCCCTCACCGCGCAAATACATTGCAACGCTGAAGGTACGGACACCCGCGTTACGCGTAAACTGCTTGGTATCAAGAATGATACCCGACAAAAGCAGCTCCGCCTCTTCGGGCTCAAGGTTGCGCAGTGCCAGCTGATGCTGAAGCATCTCTGCCACCATCTCGGACGCGGAGGAAGCAGAGGGCTCGATATATTCGATCACAGGCTCAACGGGGAAATCGCCCGTCTTTCTGTGATGGTCGATGACGACGATCTGTCGGACGTTTCGCGCGATATTCGGATACTCGACGTGATTGAAATTATTTACGTCAACAATGACCAAAAGCGTGTCGGGACGGATCAGGTCCATCGCCGCCGCACCGTCAACGAAAATATCCTCGTAGGCATCAAGCGTACCGATCTTTTCAAAGCAGGAACGCAGGTTCTGGTCGCCGCGATTGACGACGATATTGACGCGGGCGTCGTGGATCATCGCAAGCTTTGCGACACCGATCGCCGCACCGAAGGAGTCGAAATCTCCGAATCTGTGTCCCATAACGAGCACGTTATCGGCACGTCCGATCAACGCGCTCAAGCGGTTGGCGATCACGCGGGAACGCACGTTCGTGCGCTTGTAGACCGCCTTCGTTTTACCGCCGTAATAGGTGATTCCGTCATCCGAGCGATAAACCACCTGGTCGCCGCCGCGTTGCAGAGCCATATCCAGGGCAGACTGTGCCATTCGCTCACGCTCAAGAAGCGTGCCGCGGATATTCGCAACGCCCATCGATATCGTAACGGGCATACTGTCGCCGACGCGTACGTCACGGATCTCGTCCATGATCGAAAAACGGCTCTCAAGGCAGGGCTTCAGCTTGTCCGCATCCATGAAAAGGATGTATTTATCGTTTTCATACGAGCGCAGAATACCGTTCATCGAAGCCGCCCAATTCTTCAGGCGCTTCTCCACCTCTGCCGCGGCAAGGGCAAATTTCTCCTGCACGTACTGCAAAAGCTCCTCGATGTTGTCAATTACGACATAAGCGACGATCGTCCGCTCATCCTCGTAAAGCTTCTTTACCGCATTCAGCTCGGTACAGTCCTCAAAATAGATGAAAAAGCGCGGCGACCCGTCCCAGTAGACCAGTTGGATCTGCTCGTATACATAATCGCGACCGCTGAGCGTAATTGCGCCCTTCGCACCGTCGGAAAAATCAGAGGGATCAATCGCGCAGATCTTACCGATCTGTTCTCCCATAATGATATCCGCATGACCCGTCGCCGCGATCATGCTCTGGTTGCACCAGAGGATCGCGCCCTTCTCGTTACAGATAACGGCAGGGAATTTCAGCTTCATAACGGCACCGGCTGTGTCGCCGATATAGTTTTCACGCAGTACCTGCAAGGAGTCAGCGCTGTTTTTCCGAATGCGGATCCCCGCCCAAAGCGAGATCAGGAGCAGATATGCAAGCAATACCACCGCACCGACGTAGATCGACATCAGTTCTGTATATTCGCAAACGATCGCAAAAGCGAGCATTGCAAAGCACGCGAGCAGAATGCAGACTAAAAGATCGGCCTTGGTCGCAATTCGTCTTGTTTCTTTCCGCATAGTTTTGCCGCCTTTCGGCACCTCCTAATAGATTTATTTTACACATATAACTTAAATCAAACTTACGATTCATTACATTATAACAGATTTTTTTGCTTTTGTAAATACCCACGAGCCTCTTTCTTGAAATTTATTTCATAAATATTTATAGTCTTTTACGTATTTTGTCGTTTTCTTCTTGCATTTTCCAAGAGAATAAGGTAAAATACTCTTGTTAAGTAATTTTTGAAAGGGGTGTTGATATGATGACGCAGGATTCCTCGGTCAAGGAGCTGCCCGGGATCGGCGAGGCGCGTGCCGCCGCATTCGCAAGGCTTGGGATCTTTACCCTCCGCGACCTTCTTTATCACTTCCCGCGCGCCTTTGAAAGCCGCAAGGATATTCGCCCCCTATGTACGATAAGGGATGCCGAGGTCGCGACCACGCTTCTGACCGTTGCGACCGCACCGAAAAACGCAATCGTCAAGCGCACGATGACCCTGACGAAATTCCGCGCCTTTGACGATAGCGGGAGCGTCGAGATCACCTTTTTCAACCAACCCTTTCTGAAGGATAGCTTCAAGGTCGGTGAAACCTACCGTTTTCACGGAAAATTTTCGGTCAAGCGCAACGCTCTCCTTCTCTCCTCCCCCTCCTTCGAGCTTTACCGCGAGGACGCACCTCTGCCGGAGGTCTTGCCCCTCTATCCGCTCTGCGACGGCATTAGTCGCAAGATCCTGCAAAACGCAATTTTTGCAGCCTTTCACGCGCTTTTGCCAACGCTCTCGGACCCTTTGCCGGAGTCGCTTCGCCTGAAGGCGGGCTTTCCCACGCTTTCCGTCGCCCTGCGCGGCATTCACGCCCCCAAAAGCACCGATGAGCTGAGGGAGTCTCTGCGCCGTCTGGCATTTGACGAGATCTTTTCCTTTATGCTGGGACACGCCCTCGCGAAGGGGAACCACAGCACCGAAAAGGGGATTCCCTGCAAGCCTGCGGATCCCGCACCTCTGCTTTCACAGCTCCCCTATCAGCTGACCGACGCACAGCTTCGTGTCTGCCGTGAGATATACAACGATATGCGTGGCGGTAGCACGCCGCCGATGAGCCGTATCCTGATCGGAGACGTCGGTTGCGGAAAAACGGTCTGTGCCGCGCTTGCCGTCTACAACGCACTTGCAAACGGCGGACAGGCAGCCATTATGGCGCCGACTGAAATTCTGGCGCGTCAGCATGCGGAATCACTCGCGCCGATGTTTGAGGCGCTCGGCTACCGCGTCGCCCTCCTGCTCGGTTCTACCCGCGCCGCAGAAAAGAAAAAAATATATGAAGCAGTCAGCCGCGGCGAGATCTCTCTTTTGATCGGCACGCACGCGCTTCTGAACGAGAATCTGCAGTTTAGCAATCTGATTCTGACGGTTGCCGACGAGCAGCATCGTTTCGGTGTCAAGCAACGCACCGTCCTACGTGAAAAGAATCCGCGCGCACACCTTCTGGTAATGAGCGCGACGCCCATCCCACGCACGCTCGCGCTTGCCCTTTACGGCGACCTCTCCATTTCCCGCATTGACGAAATGCCGAAGGGACGTCAGCGTGTCGACACCTTCGTTGTCGACGAATCCTATCGGGCACGCCTCAACGGATTCATTCGCAAGCAGGTCGAGGACGGCGGGCAGGTCTATATCGTTTGCCCCGCCATTGAAGCCGACGGCGAGGAGATCTCGGAGACAGAGCTTGATCTGTCAACGATGACTCTGCGAAACGCGTCAAGCCTCCCCGACCTTAAGACGGTTTCTGATTATACGAAAAAACTGCAAAACGAGGTTTTCCCCGATCTTTCCATCGGATTTTTGCACGGAAAAATGAAGCCGTCCGAAAAGGACGAGACGATGCGCCGCTTTGCGGAGGGCGAGCTTTCCGTTCTGATCTCCACCACCGTGATCGAGGTTGGCGTGAATGTCCCGAACGCTACGCTGATGATCGTTGAAAACGCAGACCGATTCGGGCTTTCCCAGCTTCATCAGTTACGCGGTCGCGTCGGGCGCGGAACAAGAAAATCCTACTGCGTTTTGGTATCCGAAAACCGCGGACAAAACGCATCCTCCCGTCTTTCGACTATGAAAAGCACGTACGACGGCTATCAGATCGCAGAGGCTGACCTTGCGTTGCGCGGTCCCGGCGACTTTTTCGCAAGCAACGACGGCTCCGTCCGTCAAAGCGGCGGTTTTTCTTTCCGACTGACAGGCCTTTATTCCGATCAGTCCCTGCTTGCACTCGCCTCCGAATTTGCAAGCGAGCTGATCGCAAGCGACCCCGCCTTGTCAAAGGAGGAAAACGCACCCCTGCGTAACTTCGTCCTTCGCGCCTTTGACATCAACGAAAAAACCTTTTCTTAAGAAAGGATATCCATATGACTAATCAACCGCTTGCGGACAGGATCCGTCCAACAACACTTGACGAAATGGTAGGACAAGCTCACCTTGTCGGGAAAAACGGGATCCTGCGCCGTATGATGGAGCGCGACCGCCTTGGCAATATGATCTTCAGCGGTCCTCCCGGCACGGGAAAAACGACCGCCGCCAACATCATTGCCAAGCAGTCAAAGCTCACGCTCTATAAGCTGAACGCAACGACGGCATCACTCTCCGACGTTAAGGAGATCGCGCAATCCACGTCGAATATTTTTGGCGCAGGCGGGATCCTTCTGTATCTTGACGAGATCCAGTATTTCAACCGTAAGCAGCAGCAATCGTTGCTTGAATATATGGAGGACGGCCGCATCACGCTGATCGCGTCCACCACCGAGAATCCCTATATGAACATCTACAGCGCGATCCTCTCACGCTCCTCGGTCTTTGAATTCAAATCGATCACCCCATCGGACATCCTTCCCGCCCTGCTTCGCGCACTTTCTATCCTCAACCGCGACGAGGGATGCGAAAAGCAAGCGGACGAGGATGCACTCCTCTGCATTGCCGAGCATAGCGGCGGCGACGTGCGCCGTGCCATCGGGATTCTCGAAAACGCCTATTACGTATCGGCAGAGTGTATTCTCAAGGAAACCGTCGAGGAGCTATGCCCCTCTATGACGGGGATCTTTGACCGCGCAGGCGACGTTCATTACGATCTTCTTTCCGCACTGCAAAAATCCATTCGCGGCTCCGATCCCGACGCTGCGATCTTTTACCTTGCCAAAATTTTAGCAGGGGGCGATCTTCTTTCGCCCTGCCGCCGCCTACAGGTCATCGCGTCCGAGGATATCGGTGCCGCCTATCCGATGGCACCCGTCATCGTTCGTGCCGCCGTTGAAAGTGCGAAAGATCTCGGACTTCCCGAAGCGGCGATCCCTCTCGCAAACGCTACCGTGATCCTTGCGACCGCACCCAAATCCAATTCCGCCTATACGGCATATGCAGCCGCAAGCGAGGATATCGAGCTTGGACGCGGAGCCGAAATGCCTTTACACTTGCAAAGCCCTCTCTTCAAGGGCTACAAATATCCGCACGATTATCCGAACCATTTCATCGAACAGACCTATCTGCCGAAGGATCTTGTGGGGAAGCATTATTACACCTTCGGTCAGAACAAGACCGAGCAGGCCGCCAAGGCATATTACGAGCTGATCCGCAAAAAACAACAGTAAGGAGCCATTCGCCCACCGTATGCGCTTTTTTCATCACAGACCGCTTGTATTTTTCATCACCTTCTTCTTGCTGACGCTGACGCTTTCCGTAAGTCTGTCACTCCACGCTAAAATTTTGGCGATTTCAATTTTCGCCATCGCATCGCTTCTTTTATTATTGCCCGTACTCCTACGCGTACGGGCTTTTCGCCGTCCTCTCGTCCTCTGCCTTACCGTTGCCTTTTCACTCCTTGTCTCTTTGTTCGGCATCGACGCACGTCTTGCAACCTTTCGTCCGCTTTACGGCACCCCGATCACGGCAGAGGCACGCATTGATAAGATCACGGGAAAGGATTATACCCTTCGTGCGGATTGCACGCTTCTGTCAGCGAACGGTGAGGACTGCAAGGCAAAGATCAAGTGCAGCTTCCCCGCTATGACCGAGCTTGAAGAAAACGACCGCTTTACGGCCACTCTTACGCTTCTCCCGCTGGACGAGCAGTATACCTATGCGATCGCCGACGGGTTTTATTGCTCCGCGACCGATATTACGGATATCACGCTGATCGAGAAGGGGGACGCGACCCTTACGTCGCGCTTTTCTACACTCAGGAAAGGCCTTTCCGCGCGCATCACCCGCTCCGTCAACGGCGAAGGCGGCAATCTTCTCTGTGCGCTTTTACTCGGTGAACGGGATTCGCTTTCCGGCTTGACCGGTCTGAACTTCCGCCGCATCGGTATTACACACATTTTGGCGCTCAGCGGAATGCACCTTTCGATCCTTACGGGTGCGCTATATTTTCTGCTCCGTCGCCTTTGTGTACCACGCTCCTTGCGCATTGCATCCGCCGTGCTTCTCGTTCTGTTTTATATGGCGATCACGGATTTTTCCTCCTCCATTTTACGTGCGGGCTTTATGCTTTTTCTGACGGGCGCATCCTTTTTCGTCGCCCGACGGG
Organism: Eubacteriales bacterium; assembly: GCA_045532985.1. Lineage (GTDB taxonomy): Bacteria > Bacillota > Clostridia > Oscillospirales > CAG-272 > UBA1740. Next base: position 22,566 of record JAZSGY010000044.1, read on the forward strand.
CGGATACGGTCACGTCACTCTTCGTTTCGGTTTTTCTCATCTGCCTGTTCACACCGTGGGCTGTCTACGATGCAGGACTTTGGCTTTCTATGTTCGGCGTCATCGGACTTCTTTTCGCCTCCTTTTATTTTGACGGTCAAGGCAAAAAGAAGAAAAAGAAGAAGCCGCACCGCGTCGTCATACTGTTGCGCGGCATTCTGTTTGCGTTCGTTTGTTCGGTTTGCGCCTCTTTAATGACGCTTCCGCTTTCCGCCCTTTATTTTGGCGAGACCTCGCTTTTAGCTCCGTTGGCAAACCTTGTATTTTCACCCCTTCTGACGTTTTGCATCTATCTTTCGATCCTCCTTCTCCTTTTGCCCTTGCCCTCTGTGATCGCTTCGTACGCAACAGGCTTTTGTAACGGTATTCTTGATCTGGCAGACCGTTTTGCGGAGCCATCGGGTATTTTCGTCAGCCTTTCACATCCCTTTCTTCTCTCCTCCGTTCTCCTCACCTTTCTTGCACTGCTTCTTTTGCTTTCTTCACGCATCCGATCCTGGCGCGCGCCGCTTTTGATCCTTCTTTCCTTCTGCACGGCGCTTGGCGGCTTTCTGGCAGTTGACGCAAAACGCCGCGATGCCTATCTTGAAATGACTGTTCTTTCAGAAGCTAACGGCGACTATCTTCTCCTTTCCGAAAAAGAGGGGAGCCTTCTCGTCGATATGAGCTCGTTTTCAAAGACGGCCGTATCGGACGCGCTCGCTATTATGGACGAAAAGCGACTGACAGAGCTCGACTATTATCTCCCGACTCATTACTCCTACCGTTTATATGACGTCATCGAAAAGCTTGCGGTCAACGTCAAGCTTTACACACTGCTTCTGCCACCCGCGGTCAGTGAGGGAGAGGAGCTTATCAAGGAGGAGCTTCTTTCTCTTGCCGAGGGGCACGGGATCCAAACGCTCGAGCTTCCGCAGGACAGCTCGTATTCTGTCGCGGGCGGAACGCTTTCTCTTCTGGGACGGAACGAGGACTTCCCCTACGGGATCCTCACCTTCACCTATCGGGAAGAACTTTATACCTTTTTGCGTTACAGACAACTGCGGGATGACTATAAAAATGCCGCCACGGTGGTGGCGGCAAGCGATTATTTGTTTTTGAACTGTCTTTCTCTCCAAGAAATCTACGTGCACGATCAAAACGGAGCCGAGAGGAAGCTCTTTCTGTGCGGATGTCAGCAGAGCGCTGAAATCTCGCACAATCAAAACACTGATACCAAGAAGGTATCATATCTCTTCATCCGCGAATCCGTAACGATCCGCATCAAACGTTAAAGCGGAACAGAACGACGTCGCCGTCCTCCATCACGTACTCTTTGCCTTCACTGCGTAAAAGGCCCTTTTCCTTCACAACGTTCATATTGCCCTCGCGGATCAGATCCTCGTATGCAACGACCTCGGCACGGATAAAGCCGCGCTCGAAATCGCTATGGATCTTACCTGCAGCTCCCGGTGCCTTCGTGCCCTTCGTGATCGTCCAGGCACGCACCTCCTTCGGTCCTGCGGTCAGGAAGCTGATCAGACCGAGCAGGCTGTAGCTTGCGCGGATCAGCTTATCCAGTCCGCTTTCGGGAATCCCCAGCTCCTCAAGAAACGCCTGCTTTTCCTCGCCCTGCATATCCGAAAGCTCTGCCTCGATCTCCGCACATACGGCGATCAGCCCCGCATTTTCACTTGCGGCAAACTCACGAAGCTTCAGGTAGGCGGCATTCTGCTCCAGCGCCTCGGAGGCGAGATCGTCCTCGGCTACGTTTGCAACGTAAATAACGGGCTTCAGCGTCAAAAGACGCGCCTCGTACAAAAGTGCGCTCTCATCCTCGTCAAGCTCGACGGTGCGGGCGCACTTTCCGTTTTCGAGCGCCTCGTATACCTTTTCAAGCGCGGCAACCTCCGCCGCCAGGGATTTATCGTTTTTCACAAGCTTGCGCACACGGTCAAGGTGGCGCTCAACGATCTCCATATCCGAGAAGATCAGCTCAAGGTTGATCGTCTCAACGTCACGCAAGGGATCGACCTTTCCATCCACATGAATAATGTTGTCGTCCTCAAAGCAACGAACCACGTGCACGATCGCATCCACCTCACGGATGTGCGACAGAAACTTGTTTCCAAGTCCCTCACCCTTGGATGCACCACGCACAAGCCCGGCAATGTCAACGAACTCGATCACGGCAGGCGTGTACTTTTCGGGGTCGTACATCTTTGCCAGCTTGTCCAGTCGTGCATCGGGCACGGGAACGATACCTACATTCGGATCAATGGTGCAAAAAGGATAGTTTGCCGACTGCGCCCCCGCATTTGTCAGCGCGTTAAAAAGCGTACTCTTTCCAACGTTCGGAAGTCCTACGATACCAAGCTTCATATCTTCACCTCAAAAGTTTTCATCGTTTACCGTAGTAGTATAGCATATTTGAAAAAGAAAATCAATCCTTTTTCCGTTTTTCGTTTTCTTTCATAATTTGTCCACAGTTTTTTCAAAATTCATAGTTTGTTCACCATTTCGTGACGATTTCGTTATATAATAGTGCCGAGATTTTTAATATTCATCCTCTATTTTTCTGTAACGGAGGTCAATTTGTGAACACAAAATTACTTGTGATCGACAGCGATCCCGCATTTTGCGAGAGTGCCCGTCAATATTTTGAAAAAGAAGGCTACAAGGTCAAGACCGCAGGAAACGGCGTTGAGGGGATCAGCTTTTACAGGATCTACGAGCCGGATCTTGTCATCCTCGATATTTTAATGCCGCAAAAGGACGGTTGGCAGGTCTGCCGCGAGATCCGCGAGGGCTCCAAGAAGCCGATCATTATGACGAGTGTAAAGGACGAGCTTTTCGATAAGGTTTTAGGACTCGAGCTCGGTGCTGACGACTTTATGGTCAAGCCCTTCGATTTTAAGGAATTATCCGCACGCATCAAGGCGGTGCTCCGTCGCTGTCAGAACGACACCGCAGGGCCGAAGGAAGAGGCGGTGCGCTATGAGAATATCGATATCTCCTTGCAACGCTACGAGCTGAAGCTGAACGGCAAGATCATCAGCATCCCGCCAAAGGAGCTGGAGCTTCTCTACTTCCTCGCCTCGAACTGCAACCGCGTTTTCACGCGCGATCAGCTCCTCGACAAGGTATGGGGCTTTGACTATCTCGGCGACTCCCGCACGGTTGACGTGCACGTCAAGCGCCTGCGTGAGAAGCTGAACGGCATCTCCGACAAATGGGCGCTCAAGACCGTCTGGGGCGTCGGCTATAAATTTGAGATTTTCCAGTGACCAAAACAGGCTGTTACGTACGTAATGGCCTATTTCCGTATATCCTTCAATTCGCACGGTGATCGTAGTTGAACCGTCCTTGGCGTCAGGCCAAATCCAAAGCAACCGAAACAGTGTCGGGCTATTTTACCGAAAGGATATTTTATGACCGCAAAAGGCTTCAAAAGAACGAAATTAGCTTGCTACTCTGCCTACTTCACAATGTCCTCGATCTTCTGCCTGCCGCCGATTCTGTTCGTGACCTTCCGTGAGCTCTACGGCATCTCCTGGACGCTGCTCGGCACGCTCGTTTTGACCAATTTTGTTACTCAGCTTACGGTGGATCTGATCTTCACCGCATTTTCCAAAAAATTCAACGTGAAAAAGATTCTGCACGCGATGCCGTTGATCACCTCGCTCGGTCTTCTCATCTACGCGCTCTTCCCTCTTTTTCTGCCCGATCTTGCATACGTCGGGCTCTTGCTCGGTACGGTCATCTTTTCGCTCTCCGCGGGTCTGTCCGAGGTGCTTCTCAGCCCCACCATCGCCGCGATCCCCTCTGATAATCCGCAACGGGATATGAGCTTTCTTCACTCTCTTTACGCCTTCGGTGCCTTTACCGTCGTCATCATCGGCACGCTGTACGTAAAGCTTGTGGGGGCTACACATTGGTATTATCTCACGCTCTTTTTCGCGGCGTTGCCGATCATCGCCGCCGTCCTCTTTATGACCTCACCGATCCCCGATATGCAAGCAAACGAGACGACCTTGGCACACCCAAAGAAAAAGGACAAGAAGCTCGGAATCGCGCTCTGCGTTGCCTGCATTTTTCTCGGTAGCTGTGCTGAAAATACGATGTCAAATTGGATCTCGGGCTATATGGAAGCCGAGCTTCATATTGACAAGGCGCTCGGTGACCTGCTCGGTGTGGCACTCTTCGCGATCCTTCTCGGCATGACGAGAATGGGCTACGCCAAGTGGGGCAAGAGCATTGAGAAAATGCTGCTTTTCGGTATCAGCGGTGCCGCCGTCTGCTACCTTGTTGCAGGTATCTCCACGCACGTCGTACCTGCCTTTATCGCCTGCGTTCTCACGGGCATCTTTACCGCAATGCTCTGGCCGGGTGCGCTGATTTTGATGGAAGAAAAAATGCCGGGACTCGGCGTTGCCGCATACGCCTTAATGGCGGCTGGCGGTGACCTCGGTGCCGCACTCGCGCCGCAGTTGATGGGTATCGTCGCCGACCGCGCAGGTCTGCAAGCAGGCATGCTCGTTACCTCGCTCTTCCCGATTCTCGGTGTCATCGTAACCGTCATAACGATCCGATATTTCAAGAAAAAGAAAACAGAGGGCTGAAGCGTTTCAGTCCTCTGTTTTTCTGAGCGTATCCAGAATACACGCGGCCGTTAATTTGATCTGCTCGTGATTTGAGATCGTCGGCACGCCGTCGCCGTCCTGTGCGCCGTACATACCGAAATAGGCGTGGCAACCGCCCGCGATCACCGCCTCGGCAAGGTCGCTTGGCAGATTTGCCTTATTTTCATCATACTTTTTGCGATCCAGCACCTTATCCTCGGTTCCGTAGATCGAAAGCACCCGAAGTCCGCTGTCGGAAAGATCTGCCGTGGAATAAGCACCAAGCAGGATCAGCCCCTTGTACTCATCCGTATGCTTTTCAAGATAGGACGCCGCCATCGAGCCGCCAAGTGAGTGACCGCCGATATACCAATCCGTGATCTGCGGGTATTCTTCCCTGATCCCATCCGCCGCATTGATGTCAAGCACCGCAAGCCGCAACGGCATCTTTACAAGCACGCACAGGATCCCCTCTCGCGCCAACGCCGCCAAAAGCGGCTGATAGGCGTTGTGGTCAACCTTTCCACCGGGATAAAAGATAAAGCCCACCGTCGCCCCTTCGGGCTCAAATACCACGTCGCCGCCGTCAAGCCTTGACACCGTGATATTCTCCTCGGGCCAAAAGGGCACGACCGCCCCCTCGTCCGCGCGGTAATAATCAAGCACGTAAATGGCGCAAGCTCCGAAAACGAGCAAAAGCACCGCGAGCGTCGCGCCCGCTATGATCCATATTTTCCGTTTGGTCATACGCTTCATTGCCTCACTCTCTACACGGCGATTCTGCCGCACGTTATGTTTTTGCGCGCTCCCTCAGCGCAAGATAGCACGCATAGGGGACCCTGAGCGTGCCCGTTCCGATGCCAAGCCCGATATCGGGCTTCGTCGTTCCGTGAAAGTCACTTCCCCCACTGCAAAGCAGGTTGAACTGCTCGGCTATGCGGAGCGACGTCCTTGTCGTTTCCTCGTCATAGGTTGCGTAATAGCATTCCATTCCGCACAGCCCCTCGGTCGTGCTTAAAAATTCAACGAGTGCTTGCTCACCGAGGTTCAGAAAGGGGTGCGCCAGCACGGCAACGGCACCGATCGAGTTGATAAAAGCGATGATCTCCGCCGCCGTCAGTCGCGCGGGCTCCTTATAATGCCCCGCCGATTTTGAAAGAACCGTATCAAAGCCCTCCTTGACAGAGCTGATATATCCCTTTTGCACCATAGCAGTCGCAATATGCGCACGGTTTATCTTCCCGTTGGGTGTCATCCCCTTGATCTCTTCATAATCAAGACGGTAGCCCGCACGGTTCAGCGAGTCGATCAGTGCAATGTTACTCTCCGCCTTCCGTCGGTTCACGCTCTCCATCAGCTCGGACACCCTGCCAAACGCCGCGGGCGGAATGAAAAGCCCGAGGATATGCAGCTCGATTCCACGGTAATCGACCGAAAACTCAGCCCCCGGAACGATCTCGATCGCCTTCCCTCTCGCCGCGGCAATAAGATCACACAACCCGTCAACCGTATTGTGGTCGGTTAGCGCCACGGCAGAAAGCCCCGCCTTGATCGCACCGTCAACGATCTGTTCGGGGGTACAGGTCCCATCCGAAAAAACCGAATGTGTATGTAAATCACAAAACATGATCGTCCCTCCGTAATAATCCAATATCATTATACCACAAATATATGAATTCTTCAATACCGTTTTGAAACTTGCATCCTTGCCGCCTATGCACCACGCGACGTTTGGTAAAGCCCTCAGACTTTAGATTTCGCTGGACTTTTTAAAGCATTGCTGCTATAATGAAAAAGAACTGTCCAGAGTTTTGAAACAGTTCAATCTTGATCAAGGCGGTCACACGAATGACAAAACGGCAATTTCTTGAATACTGCCTGAATACGTACGGTACAGCGGCAGACTATCCCTTTGACGAGGATCTTGAGACGGCGGTGTTACGGCACAGAGATAACCGCAAGTGGTATGCGATCGTGATGAAGGTATCACGTCGCAAATTTGGTTTTGACCAAAACGAGGTCATAGACGTTGTTAACCTCAAGCAGCCGCTCGAGATGCTCGGCTCGTTCGAAAAAAAGGACGGTGTCTACCCCGCCTATCATATGAATAAGCTCCATTGGGTTTCGGTACTCTTGCCCGATGCGCCCGATGACGTGGTATCCTTTCTCACAAACGCAAGCTTTGAGGCGACCAAGCGCAAAGGGACACGGTAGATCTTTGTTCCTGCCTATATTTACGCAAAAAGAAGCACCCTCTGTCGAGGATGCTTCTTTTTGCGTAGTAGTCGAAACGGAAAACGAGCACCTTTCATTTGCATTTAACCGTTACGATTGCCGTAGCTCGTATAGCTCTCCTCTTTCGTAAAATGCGACTTACATCTTTTGCAGTAATAGGTCTCTTTCCAAGAGGACGTATTTTTGACGCCCAAACGCTGCTCTTCGCGTTCAATATATACGTTGTTATAACCGTCGGTTAGCTTATCGGTTACTTGAGTTGTGTAAGTGTAGACCGAGCTGGTTTTCTTATAGTCGGATGTTTTCGAATCGAAGTATTTGCAGATCGCGTGGCACTTAGGACAAATGCATTCTTTCCATTTGTGTGCAACCTTATCGAGACAGGGTTCCGCGGAAATGGACGAAGAAAAAATGAAAGCAACGATCATCGCAATCGGATACGTAACCAAGGAGCTGATCAAGGCAGAATGGATAAAGTAAGCAATCAGTAAAATGATAAGACCCAACGTCAAAAAAACAAAAACTCTGATGCGGTGCTTTTTTCTATAACCGTTTTCCCTGTATTTGGAATTTAATGCAGCTTCGATCTCGGGTAGCGTTTTGCCATAAGGGTCTAAAAAGAAGCTATATTCCTCTTCCCAACCTGTATTTTTATATTCATGACAAATTAAAAAATGACGCTCCTTTAAATAATCATATGAGCACCCCAACATTGCCCCGACGAAAGAAAAGCAAGCAGCATTTACTATTAAAGGCAGCCAATGAAAATGAGCTTGGATATTAAATATCTTTAATACGAACGATAAAATCAGTAAGTAAATAGGCAATGCTAACAAAAACAGAATTCCCATTCCTAAAATTCCGCTATGATCGTCTTCTACTTCTTTTTTGCTCAACATTGTTCTTCCCCCTCAAAAGATAAAATCAATTCGTCTAACGCCTGTATTGTACCACAAAGGAAACAAAATATCAATGGTTTATCATAAAAAACCATTTTTCGACACACTGTGCAGTCAACTCGGTACTCACCGTCCGCAACCCTGCGGGTAACGCCGCGGCACTTACCGTCACGCCCCTCGCAGGCGGCACTCGGTCTGTATCCGCGCATCTTGTGATCACACAGATCTCCTGATACGAACGCTAAGATGTCAAAATAACCCGATCATAAAATGCCGCTGACGGCACAAAGCCTCAGCGGCAACTTTTTATTAAAAGACAAAACCATCCTCGGAACAAGTCCGAGGATGGTTTTTTGGCGGACAGGGTGGGATTCGAACCCACGGTACCGTGAGGTACAACTGATTTCGAGTCAGTCCCGTTATGACCACTTCGATACCTGTCCGTATTATATATCAAACTCAATTGAGAGAATGATCGCTGTATTGTTCGAAACGGGACGTCCCGTTATGTCCCTGTTGCGGTGCCCAAAATTTGTCGCTCGCATTCGCTCACCAAATTTTGACCGCTGCCACTCCTTTTTGCTCGCTTCATCTGCCCCCGGCAGCGCTCGCAAACGTCCCCACTTCGATACCTGTCCGTTCGTGCGTTTGTTTTACAAACACAAGTATTATAGCACGGGAAAATTCATTTTGCAAGAGCTTTTTGAAAAAAAATAAACTTTTCTTTCAAATCCTTGATCTATGCAAGATCCAGCTTTGATTTGATGGTGTTGAAATACTCCGTCGGCGAGATCCCCTCGTACTTTTTGAAGATCCTGCTGAAATAATGGAGTGAGGAAAAGCCGACAAGCTCGCTGATCTCGGTCAGGTTGTGACCGCCGTCGCGGAAGAGCCCCTTCGCTTCTCTGATGCGCTTGCGATTGATATAGCCGACGATGGTCTCACCGTACGCCGCCTTGAAGGAAGCGCAAAGCGAGGTTTTATTCGTTCCGTAAAGGAAGCAAAGATCGTCAAGCGTGATCCGTTCCCTGAAATTCTCATTGATGTAGCAGCAGATCTCGTGCATCTTATATTCGTCAGGATCGGTAATGTTCGATGGGTGTGCGTGCGCACTGCGAATCAGCTCAATTAAGAATATTTCGAGCCTCAGCTTGATCATCTGATCGGCGCCGAAGGGAAAATCGCGGCGCTTTCTCATATCCTTCAGATTCGGTACGTCGTACGGCGGCAAAAAAACGGTTCGCCCCTCCTTGATCACGTCGGTCAGAAGGCGCTGACAGTCAAGTGACAGAAGCGTCGGCGTGCTTGAAAAAGCGTCAAGCTCCTCCGCCTCACACTCAAAGCCGATAATAATCACGTCAGGCGCCTGATCGACCGAACAGCCAAGTGAATGGATCTCTCCCGTTTCGTGGATGATGATCTGATTCTGGCGCAGTCTGCCCGTATAATGCTCGGCGTCGATCTGGATCTCGCCGCGGTCAACGTAGACCAGCTCTCGGAAGGCATGCCTGTCCTTATAGGTCTGATACTCCTTCGTAAATTCAAAATAATGAATGTTGGCAAGGCGCGTGACGTTGATCGCACGCTTGAAGCTCTTGAGCTTAAATTCCATCAGATCATCTCCCTCTCCTCTATTGTAGCACGTTTTTTTATTTAGTCAATATTAAATCTTTTTAATATTGTGTAAAAATTCCTTAAGATTTTATAAATACAACGCGAAAATGCGGTGCTATAATGAAATCAATACTACATTGGAGGTATGTTACCATGTCAAGAATTTGCATTCCCGATTATGA
>JAZSGY010000038.1:0-11490 GCA_045532985.1 Eubacteriales bacterium
TTCGTCGTTCTTCGGGACGTGAGGCGTACTTGGTACGTCGAGTCCCGAAAACGGCGAAAGAAAATGGCATTTAATATTTGGAGAAATTCGTCAGAATTTCAACCTTAAGTAACACCTCAAACGATTACAAAGCGTAATAGAGTCAATTACCCTTTGTTCTTTTCGCCATTTTCGGTTTTACCTAAATGTGACAGCTCCTTTGCTTTTTTCAGGTTTATCCGTTTGCGGCTTCCTTGATGATCTTATCCGCCAGGTTCGCGGGAACCTCCTCGTAGCGGACGAAGGCGAAATTGAATCTGCCGCGTCCCTGCGTTGCGGCACGCAGAGCGACGACGTAATCGGTCATTTCGGCAAAAGGAACCTCTGCCAGCACCGACTGCTTTCCGCCCTCCTCGTGATCGATTCCCATTACTCTGCCGCGGCGCTTGTTGAGGTCGCCCATGACGTCGCCGACGTAGCTTTCGGGTACGGTGACCTTGAGTGAGCCGACGGGCTCAAGAAGCACGGGCTGTGCCTTCGGCATTGCTTCACGGTAAGCAAGACCTGCCGCGAGCTTGAAGGAGATCTCGTTCGAGTCGACGTCGTGGTAGGAGCCGTCGTAGAGATTTGCGGAGAGGCTTGCCATCGGGTAGCCCGCAAGGATACCCTTTTGCATGCACTCAACGAGTCCTGCCTCAACAGCAGGGAAGAAGTTCTTCGGTACGGCACCGCCGACAACGCTCGTCTGGAAATCAAGACCCTCTCCGTCGTAGGGGGCAAATTTGATCTTGACGTGGCCGTACTGACCTGCACCGCCCGACTGCTTTTTATGCTTGCCCTCGACGTCAACGGGCTTTTTGATCGATTCCTTATAGGCGAGGCGCGGCTTCGTCAGCTCGACCGATACGCCAAAGCGCGATTGCAGCTTCGAGGTCAGAATATCAAGGTGAATGTCGCCAAGACCCGAGATGGTGAGCTGCTTCGTGACGGGATCGTTCTTGTACTGAAGGGTCGGATCCTCCTCAAGCAGTCTCGCAATACCGCCCGAGAGCTTGTCGGCGTCCGCCTTGCTCTTTGAGGTGATCGCCATCGTGTAGTAGGGAGTAGGATACGAGATCGGCAGATAGCGGATCGGATCGGGGCGTGTCGTTAGCGTGTCGTTCGTGTTGGTGTTCTGCAGCTTTGCAACCACGCCGATATCGCCGCAGGAGAGGGCGTCGACCTCGATCTGCTTTTTACCGCGCATCATCATCAGCTTGCCGATCTTCTCCTGCACGCCCGTGGTGGTGTTGCGGAGCGTCATATCCTTTCGCAGCTCGCCGTTCATGACCTTGAAGAAGGACATCTTACCGACGAAGGGGTCGGCGACGGTCTTGAAGACGAAGATCGAGGTATCGGTGCCTTCCATTTCGATCGGTGTCTCGCTGACGTTGCCCTCGGCGTCGATCAGATGCTCGACCTTGCGTGCGAGCGGACGCGGGAAGGATTCGGCGATCGTATCAAGCAGGGTCTTGATGCCCCAGTTCTTGACGGCAGAGCCGCAGAATACGGGGATGATGTCGCCCGTGATGATCCCCTGATGGATCGCCTCGAGCGCCTCCTCACGCGAGATCGGCTCCTCGTTGAAGAATTTGTCCATCAGCTCGTCGCTCGTTTGCGCGATCGCCTCGAGGAGCATATTGTGATACTCGGCACAGACCTCGGCAAATTTTTCGGGAATGCCGCTACGCGCGTACTCACCCGTTGCCTTTTCAAAGGTGTAAACGCACATCTCGACGAGGTTGGCAAAGCCGATGACCGTGTCACCGTCAATGATCGGGATCTGGATCGGGCAGACGGTCAGTCCGTATTTTTCGCGGATCGCGCCGAACACCTTGTAAAAGCGTGCGTCGGGATCGTCAAAGTTGTTGATGAAGAACGCCTTCGGGATCCCCTGCTCGCTCGCAAGCTCAAAGGCAAGGTCGGTGCCGACCTCAATCCCCGCCTTGCCGTCAACGACGATGATCGCCGCGTCTGCCGCACGCACGCATTGGCGGACCTCACCCTCAAAGTCAAAGAAGCCGGGGGTATCCAGCACGTTGATCTTCGTGCCGTTCCAAAGCATCGGCGCCGTTGCCGCAGACACCGAGTAGCCGCGCTTGATCTCCTCAGGGTCGTAGTCACACACGGTATTGCCGCCTGCGACCGTGCCCAAACGGTCGGTCAGTCTTGAAATATAAAGCATCGATTCGACGAGCGACGTTTTACCGCCGCCGCTGTGTCCGAGAAGAGCAACGTTGCGAATACTTTTGGTGTAAACCTGTTCCATAAAAAAGAGACCTCCCATATATAAATGTAGTTTTGATGGTATCATAAGATAAACGAATATGAAGCATCTGAATTTATTATACAACATCCAAATGCAATGTGCAATAGGTTTTTGAAGATTTTATCTATATTTTTTCAAAAATACAAACTTTTTTTGTGCAGAACAGACAAAGTTTTTCGTTCACAGATTGGTAAAATAATGGTTGTAAAATAAAGGATGGTCATCTTGAAAGGATCGGATATGGAAGCGTTACGGCATTTTCGGAACTGTTTGCATATTGCCCGCACGGCACTGCGCTCACCCTTCGCGCACGGCGTGCTTTTTTTGCTTGCCGTTTTGATCTTTCATTTTGAAAAGCCCGTCACGGGGGCGATCGCCTTCCTTTGGATCGTGATGCTCTATCTTCTGGTCTGCGACGATTTCTGCTCGGTGATGCTACCGCTTTTGTTCCCCGCGGCGTTCGTTTTGACGGCGTACGACGGCTACGCGCTTTTCTCGCCGTATATGTGGATGCTGATCCCAGCGGCGCTTTGCTTTATTTTTCATCTTGCCGTTTACCGCCACCCGATCAAGCTCGGTGAGCATTTTACGGGCTCGCTTGCCGTTGCGGTCGCGCTGACGCTCGGCGGTGCCTTCTACATCAGCGCGCGCGACTATTTCGCGGGGGCGGCGATCTACCACGTTCTGATGCTCGGCTTTGGAATGCTCCTGCTCTATCTTTTGATGCGCTCGGACATCGAAGCGCACGACAGCGAGGAGATCACGCGCCGTTTTATGCTCTATATGTACCTTTGGGGGCTCTTTGCTGCGTATATGGTAGGGGAGCATTGCATTGGCTTTTTCCTCGAGAATAAGGAAGCGATGCTGGCGGGAAAGCTGAGCCTGAATTTCCAGTGGCGTAACAATATTTCAACGGTTCTGATGCTCTGTATGCCCTTTCCGCTTTATTTTGCGCGCAAGGGACCCTGGCACGTGCTGTCCTCGGTTTTGATGTATGCGGCGCTTCTTTGCACCTCCTCCCGCGGGGGGATTTTGTTCGGCACGGTTGAGATGGCGCTTCTCATCCCGTACGCCGTCTTCGTCGGGAAGGGAAAGTGGCGTAAGCTTGCAAATTCCGCAGTCCTTCTCGCTTGCGGCTTCGCTTTTTTCTTTTTGTATCGGCAATATGATCTGTCCTTTTTCTTCAACCGTCTTCTCGACGGGAATATCGTTAAGGAGGATGAGGCACGCTTCCTCCTGATCGACCGCGCGATCGAGGGCTTTAAGGCGGCGCCGATCTTCGGGCAGGGGATCGGGTACAGCGGAAACAGTGATCTTTATAATCCGCGGCAGGGCGCGATGTATTTTTACCATATGTTTATTCCGCAGGTGGTCGGCAGTATGGGTCTTGTCGGCATCCTTGCCTACCTCTGGCAGATCGTTTTGCGCGTGCGCTCCGCTCTTTTGCGACTCGGTCCGTGTACGCTTTGTCTCTTTTTGTCCTATCTCGGCGTTTTCCTGATGAGTCAGGTCAATCCCGGTGAATTCGTACCGCTCCCGTACGAGCTGATCACGGTGGCACTGTTCGTTTTGATCGAAAAACAGGAAAAAAGAAATCCATTCAAGCGTAAGGCTTGAATGGATTCTTTTATTTTGCAAGAAAGAGCGTTCCGACGTCTTTCCCGTCGAGAATATCGTAAAGGACCGTGGGGTTGTGACCGTTTGCGATCAGCATCGGAATTCCCTTTTCGGTAACGATCGCCGCCGCCTTGAGCTTGGTCTGCATACCGCCCGTACCGCGCTCGGTGCCCGCACCCCCTGCCATTGCGTAGATCTCATCGGTCAGCGCTTCGACCAGCGGTACGCGACGCGCATCGGGATCCGTACGCGGATCGGCGGTGTAAAGACCGTCGATATCCGATAGGTTGATCAGAAGGTCTGCGTGGCAGACGCAGGCAACGTACGCCGAGAGGGTGTCGTTACCGCCAAAGTTGATCTCCTCGCTTGAGATCGAGTCGTTCTCGTTGACGATCGGCACACAGCCGAGCGCGATCAGCTTCGCAAAGGTGCTTTCCGCCGCGGCGAAGCGGTGGGGATTGTCAATGACGTCCTTGGTCATCAGGATCTGACCGACTGCGTGACCGTATCCCGCAAAAAACCGCTCGTAAATATTCATCAGCTGGCTCTGTCCGACGGCGGCAAGCGCCTGCTTTTCCTCGGTAGAGCGGGGGCGGTGGTCGAGATTGAGGCGTGCGATCCCCGCACTGACAGCGCCCGAGGAGACTAAGACCACTTCACGCCCCTGATTTTTAAAATCCGAGACGATGCGTACCAGCGTTTCAATGCGGCGCAGATCGAGATGGCCGTTTTCATGGGTCAGCGTGGACGTGCCGACCTTGATAATGATGCGTTTGGAGTCGAGAATCTTCTTCATTTTCCGTCTTTCTTTCATAACGCCCTTGATTTTGGAGCGCATTTTTACTATAATATACTTACATTATACTGATTTTTCGGAAAAAAGCAAGTCTTTCCGAAAGAAAGGCAGAAAATGAAACGAAAAAACCGACTTCCCGAGCTTCTCGCGCCCGCGGGCTCGTACGACGCACTGGTCGCCGCGGTCAACGCAGGGGCAGATGCCGTATACCTCGGGGGGACTGCTTTTAACGCGCGTATGAACGCGCAGAATCTGGACGGCGATATGCTGACGCGTGGCATCGCGTACGCGCACGCGCACGGCGTGCGCGTTTACGTGACGCTCAACACGCTGGTTTATGATAAAGAGATCCCCGATTTTCTGCGCTACGCCGAGAGTCTCGCAAAAATGGGGGCGGATGCCGCCATCGTCGCGGATATCGGCGCGGCGTCGCTCTTGCACCGCTACCTTCCCGCGCTTGCACTGCACGGTAGCACGCAGATGTCGGTGCATTCCGCCGACGGTGCCGACGCGCTCGCCCCACTCGGTCTTTCCCGCGTGGTGCTGGCGCGTGAGCTGTCGCTTGCCGATCTGACGGCGACGACCGAAAAAGCGGGGGTCGAGACCGAGATCTTTCTGCACGGCGCGCTTTGCGTTTCTACCTCGGGGCAATGCCTCTTTTCCTCGCTGGTCGGCGGCCGTAGCGGAAACCGCGGCGAGTGCGCTCAGCCCTGCCGCCTGCCTTATAACGGCAACCGCTATCCGCTCAGCCTTTGCGATCTCTGCCTTGCCGAGCATATTCCCGCGCTGATCGGTTCGGGCACTGCTTCGCTGAAGATCGAGGGGCGGATGAAAAGCCCCGCCTACGTGTCGGGCACCGTCGAGATCTACCGCCGCCTTCTTGACGAGGGGCGTGCCGCAACGAAAAAGGAGATCGAGGCACTGCACGCCCTCTTTTCCCGCGGCTTTACCGACGGCTATCTGACGGGCAGAACCGCCGACCCGATGACGGGCACGCGTCTGCCAAGCGAGGCACAAGCCGAGATAGAGCGCAAGGAAAAAACACAGCCGCTTTCGGCAAGGATGCAGATCCTTCGCGATCGACCGAGCAGTCTGACCTTCACGCACCGCGGTCGCTCCGTGACCGTAAACGGCGACGTTCCCGAGCCTGCGCGCAGTGCGCCGCTTTCGCGCGAATCGGTGCTTCGCAATCTTTCAAAGCTCGGTGGGACCTTCTTCACGCTCCCCGATGAAAATCTTACGCTGACGCTTGACGGGGGATTGAATCTTTCCCCCGCCGCGATCAACCGCCTGCGCCGCGCCGCCGTCGATCTGCTGACGGCACCGCCCGACGTGCGGGTCGCCGAGATGCCAATGCTCAGAGGGGGAACGGTAGCCCCGCGCCTTGTGACGGCGAGCTTCTACGATCCGACGGCTTATGACAAGTTAAGTTTACAAAACAAGAGCTTTTTCGACCGCGTATTTTTGCCGCTCTGGAAGCTCGACGCGGTGAAAAGTGACGGCGTTGGAGTTTTTCTTCCGCCGACCGTTACCGAAAAGGAGCTGCCCGACGTGCGCCGTATGCTGAAGGATGCCGCCGCGCGCGGGGTCCGCGACGCGCTCGTTTCGGGCGGCGGACAGATCGCCCTCGTCAAGGAATACGGAATGACGCCGCACGGCGATTTTCGCTTCAATATCTATAACCGTGAGAGCGCGGCGTTCTGGCGGGATACGGGGCTTTCGACCGCCCTGCTTTCCCCCGAGCTGACCCTGCCGCAGGCACGGGATATCGGTGGTGGCGTGATCGTTTACGGCCGCATTCCGCTGATGCTGACCGAGCGTTGCTTCATCAAGGAGAATTTTGGGTGTAGCGAATGCGGAAAGAGTGTGCTTACAGATCGCCGCGGTGCCGCCTTCCCGATGCTGCGGGAGTATTTGCACCGCAACCTGATCCTCAACAGTCTGCCGACCTATATGGGCGACGCGAGGGAGGAGCTTGCGCGCTACCGCATCAACCATACGCATTTTATCTTTACGGTAGAAGACGAAAAGGAGATCGCCACCGTACTGCGCGCCTATGAAGACGGCACGCCGCTCGGCATACAGGTCAGAAGAATAGGTAAAAAATAATGTATAAATTCCAAAATCAGAAAAAGCTCCCGATCATCCTCGGCTCAAATTCGCCGCGCCGTCGGGAATATCTTGCAGGGATGGGACACAGCTTCACCGCCGCATCCGCTGACGTCGACGAACGTCTGCCCGCAGGGCTTTCTCCGCGCGACGGTGTTCTTCTGCTCGCAGAGCGGAAGGCGATGGCGCTGACGCTTCCCGCCGATACGCTCCTGATCGCCGCCGACACGCTCGTTGAATACGGCGGCGTGCCGCTCGGCAAGCCGACCGACCGCGCCGACGCGATCGGGATGCTGCGGCGGCTTTCGGGCACGCGCCATTACGTGCATACGGGGGTAGCCGTGCGCTACGGCGATCAAATGCTCTCCGACGTCTGCACGACGGCGGTCGATTTCCGTACGCTCTCCGATGCGGAGATCGTCGCCTACGTCGACACGGGTGAGCCGATGGATAAGGCGGGTGCCTACGGCATTCAGGGGCTTGGCGGCAAGCTCGTTTCGGGAATCGACGGTGAATTCGATAACGTCGTCGGTCTGCCGCGCACCCTTCTTGACGGGCTGCTGTGCAAGATCACGGGGGAGGGCGTATGACGAAAAAAGAAAAGCGCGCGCACGCCGCGTCGGTCGTTTCGGCACTCAAGGAGATCTATCCTGCGGCGGAATGCGCTCTACAGTACGAGGGCGACCCGTGGCGTCTTTTGGTGATGGGACGGCTTTCCGCACAGTGCACCGATGCGCGTGTCAATATCGTATGTAAAGATTTGTTTACAAAATATCCAAGTGCCGAGGCAATGGCAAGCGCCGATATCGGGGAGCTTGAGGCACTCGTCCGTCCCTGCGGTCTTTACCGCGTGAAGGCGGCGGACATCAAGGCGGCATCCGCCCGTCTTGTGAGCGAGTACGGCGGCGCTTTGCCGTCGGATATGGACGCCTTGCTTTCCTTCCCGGGGGTGGGACGCAAGATCGCAAACCTTTTGCGCGGGGATCTGTTCGGACTTCCCGCTGTGGTGACCGACACACACTGCATCCGCATCGGCGGCAGACTCGGCTTTTATCCCGAGACGGAAAAAAGACCGCTGGCGGTCGAGCGTATTCTGACCGACCTGCTCCCGCCCGAGGAGACCTCGGATTTTTGCCACCGCATCGTTCTGTTCGGGCGCGAATACTGCACGGCGCGCGCGCCGCGCTGTGCCGAGTGCCCCTTGGCAGAACTATGCAAAAGGAGAGAGAAGCATGAAAAAGCCGCGCGTTGACAGACCCGTGATCGTCGAGGGACGCTACGATAAGATCAAGCTCGATTCGATCCTTGATGCGGATATTTTTACGACCGACGGCTTCGGTATCTTTAATCAGAAGGAAAAAATGGCACTGTTTGCACGTCTGGCAGCGGAGCGCGGCATCCTCGTGCTGACCGATGCCGACGGCGCGGGGCGGCTGATCCGATCACGCATTTCGGGCTGTCTGCCGAAGGAGCGCGTGACGCATCTGTATACCCCCGCGATCAAGGGCAAGGAAAAACGCAAGAGCGCGCCGTCAAAGGCGGGACTGCTCGGCGTTGAGGGGATGGAAAAGGAACGCCTGCTTACCATCTTCGAGCCCTATTTCACCGATGCACCGAAAATCGAGCGGGGCGAGCCGATCACGAAGGCGGAGCTTTACGCCGACGGTCTTTCGGGCGCACGCGGCAGTGCCGAGCGCCGCGCCGCATTGGCAAGAGAGATGGGACTGCCGCCCGAGATGTCGGCAAATTCGCTTCTCGCGGCGATCAATCTGCTTTACGGCCGCGATACCTACCGAAGGCTCCTGCAAAGAGTCAAGGACCGCGAGGCGCTCTCCACGGACAGCTAAAAAAAATTTCAATATTTTTAAAAAAGGTATTTACAAATTCGCTTTTGTGTGATACAATACACTTCGTATGACCTCGACCTTGGACTGTGGGTAAAGAGCCCGACGGCTGTTTTCACCCGCCACAGCCTAAGATCCCGGCAAATTTAAAAGAAAGGTGAAAAAAAGAATGCTCAACAAGGAAATCAAGCAGCAGATCATTGAGGCAAACAAGATCAATGACACCGACACCGGCTCGCCCGAGGTACAGGTTGCCATCCTGACCTTCCGCATCAATGAGCTGACCGAGCATCTGAAGGCTAACCCGAAGGACTTCCACTCTCAGCGTGGTCTGTCCCGTATGGTCGGTCACAGAAAGAACCTGCTGAACTACCTCGCAAAGAGCGATATCGAAAGATACCGTGCGATCGTAAAGAAGCTGAGTCTTCGCAAGTAATACCTGCGTATTACTGTACGGTTACCCCGCACGGCTTCCGTGCGGGGTAACTACTAATCCGCAAAAACCAAGCCGTGGGGAAGTAGCAGTTAACTGTGCGCCCAAAATCTTGGACCCGCAGTTAAGTGCTATGTCCGCCGCGGCAAAACAAAAAATGGAGGACGAAAAAATGTTTGAAAATTACAAGGTATTCAAGTACGACTTCGCCGGCCGCCCGCTCGTGGTAGAGACCGGTAAGGTTGCAGGGCTTGCAAACGGCTCCTGCCTCATCCGCTACGGCGAGACGGTTATCCTCGCCTGCGCGACCGCATCCCCCGCACCGCGTGACGGCATCGATTTTCTGCCCCTGTCGGTAGACTATGACGAAAAGATGTACGCAGCGGGCAAGATCCCCGGCGGCTACCTCAAGAGAGAGGGCAAGCCCTCGGAGAAGGCGGTCCTCACCTCGCGCGTGATCGCCCGCCCCCTTCGCCCCCTGCTGCCGCAGGATCTGCGCAACGACGTTGCCCTGACCCTGACCGTTATGTCGCTCGACCCCGACTGCTCGCCTGAGATCACCGCTATGATCGGTGCATCGATCGCCCTTTCCATCTCGGATATTCCGTGGAACGGCCCGATCGGCGGCGCGTTCGTCGGTCTCGTTGACGGCGAGATCGTCATCAACCCCACCGCCGCACAGCGTGCCAAGAGCGATCTTGAGCTGACCGTTGCCGCATCCGCAGGCAAGGTCGTTATGATCGAGGCTGGCGCAAACGAGGTTGCCGACGACGTGATGTTCGACGCGATCATGAAGGCGCACGAGGAGATCAAGGAGCTGATCAAGTTCATCGACTCGATCGTATCCGAGATCGGTAAGCCGAAGTTCGCTTACCCCTCTTGCGAGCTTGACCACGATATGTTCGACGAGATCTTCGCATACTGCGAGAAGGCTGTGATGGAAGCACTCGATACCGACGATAAGACGGTACGCGACGCAAAGCTGCAGCCCATCATCGAGGACATCTCCGCTACCTTTGGCGAGAAGTATCCCGATATGCCCGTGATCATCAACGAGCTGATCTACAAGATCCAGAAGAAGATCGTTCGCCGTTGGCTGATCGAGGAAAAGAAGCGCGTTGACGGCCGCCGTATGGACCAGATCCGTCCCCTCGCAGCAGAGGTCGGCGTTCTGCCCCGCACGCACGGCACAGGTCTTTTCACCCGCGGACAGACGCAGGTTCTGACTGTTGCAACGCTCGGTACGATCGGTGAGGCGCAGAAGCTCGACGGCATCGACGACGAGGATTCGAAGCGCTATATGCACCACTACAATATGCCCGGCTACTCGACGGGTGAGGCAAAGTCCCTGAGAAGCCCCGGCCGCCGCGAGATCGGTCACGGCGCGCTCGCTGAGCGCTCGCTCGTTCCCGTTCTTCCCTCGGTTGAGGAGTTCCCCTACGCGATCCGTCTCGTTTCCGAGGTCGTCAGCTCCAACGGCTCCACCTCGCAGGCATCGGTCTGCGGCTCGACGCTCGCACTGATGGATGCAGGCGTTCCGATCAAGGCTCCCGTTGCAGGTATCTCCTGCGGTCTGATCACCGAGGATGACGGCAGCTGGACCACGATGATCGACATTCAGGGTCTTGGGGACTTCTACGGCGATATGGACTTCAAGGTCGCAGGTACGCATAAGGGTATCACCTCGATCCAGATGGACCTGAAGATCGACGGTCTGACGCCCGAGATCATCAAGAACGCACTCGAAACGACCCATAAGGGACGTGACTATATCATCGACGAGATCATTCTCAAGGCGATCGAGGCACCGCGTGCCGAGGTTTCGCCCTACGCACCCAAGATGATCTCGATGCAGATCAATCCCGATAAGATCCGCGAGGTCATCGGCTCGGGCGGTAAGGTCATTCAGAAGATCACCGCCGACACGGGCGCAAAGATCGACATCGAGGACGACGGATCGGTCTTCATCTCCGCCGTCAACCGCGATGCGGCTGATATGGCAAAGGCGATCATCGACGCGATCGTATTCGAGCCCGTCGTTGGTGAGACCTACGAGGGTACCGTTACCCGCATCATCCCGATCGGCGCATTCGTTGAGTATGCTCCCGGTAAGGAGGGCTTGGTACACATCTCGAAGCTCGCACAGACCCGCACCGAAAAGGTTGAGGACGTCGTATCCCTCGGCGATACCGTCAGAGTCAAGTATCTTGGCACTGACGATCGCGGACGCATGAATCTTTCTATGAAGGATGCCGCACCGAAGGCTGAATAAAACGAAAGGGGCTGTCACATTTAGGTAAAACCGAAAATGGCGAAAAGAACAAAGGGTAATTGACTCTATTACGCTTTGTAATCGTTTGAAGAAGTTCTAAGGTTGAAATTCTGACGAATTTCTCCAAATATT
>JAZSGY010000089.1:0-15674 GCA_045532985.1 Eubacteriales bacterium
CGAAGGGGAAGCGGGGGAAACCTTTTACAAAAGGTTTCCCCCGCTTTCCTTTTTCAATTCTCTTTTTCCATAAAATCAAGCGCCTGCATCACGCCGAGCTTGCCGTACTCGTAGGTCAGCGCGCCCTGCATATAGGCGGTATAGGGCTCGCAAAGCGGACCGTCGCAGGACAGCTCGTTGGTCGCGCCCGTCACGAAGGTGCCGCTTGCCATGATCTCCTCGTGCGGGTAGCCGGGCATCGGCCCCGGCTCGGGATCGACGTAGGATTCGATCGGGCCGCCGCGCTGGATGCCGCGGCAGAAGCGAACGAGGCGCTCCGCGGAGTGCAGATCGATCGTTTGCACGATATCGGTACGCTTTTCGTAGTAGCGCGGATCGGTATCGGGATAGCCCGCAAGCTCAAAGAGGCGCGCGGCGAACGCCATCGTCTTCAGCGCCGCGCAGACCGCGGCGGGTGCCATGAAGATCCCCTTATAGAAGGAGGTCAGCTGATTGAGATTCGCGCCGAGATCCTTGCCGATGCAGGGAGCGGAGAAGCGCTCCGCGATATCGGCGATCGCCTCACGCGTGCCGACGCAGTACGCGCCCGAGAGGGCAAAGCCCGAGCCGAGGTTTTTCATCATCGAGCCGACCAAGACGTCAGCCCCGACCTCGGTCGGCTCACGCGTTTCGGTAAACTCACCGTAGCAGTTGTCGACCAGAACGAGCGTCTCGGGCGAGCATTCCTTGATCACCTTGATCGCTTCCTCGATCTGAGAGACCGTCAGGCTCTTTCTGTGTGCGTAGCCGCGACTGCGCTGAATGGCGGCAACGCGCACGCCGCCGCGCGACACGCGCGCGCGGATCGCGTCAAGATCAAACTCGCTGTCGCGAAGATCAATTTCTTCATATTTCACGCCGTGTGCCATCAGCGAATTTCTGCTCTCGCCCGACAGACCGATCACGCTGCAAAGCGTGTCGTAGGGCGTGCCCGACACGTATAATAAGGTATCCCCGTGCTTCAAAAGCCCGCCGAGGGCGACGGCAAGCGCGTGTGTGCCCGACATCAGCTGAATGCGCACGAGTGAATCCTCCGCACCGAACACGTCGGCGTAGAGCGCCTCAAGCTTCTCACGCCCGCCGTCGTAGAAGCCGTAGCCCGTCACCTCCAGAAAATCGACGGTCGAAACGCGGTGTCGCTGAAAGGCGGAAAGCACCCGCGCACTGCAGTGCATCGAGACCTCCTCAAAATGCGAGAAGATCGCGGCGCAGTCCGCCTCCGCCTGCCGCGCGAGCGCCACCGTGCGCTCGGAAAGATCCATTCCGTAGTACATAGAAGATACCTCACAAATGCTTTTATCCTTCGTAGTATACCACAAAAAGGAGGAACGTGCAAGTTTTTTTATTTTGGTATTTACAAAGTCTTCTTTTTGTGGTATACTATATACACAAAAAGTAACAGATATTTGCGGCGCGCGACGCGTCGGGGAGGATCCTTTGATTATAGCCCTTGAGGAAGCAAAACATAAACTGATCGCAATGCGTACCACGCTCTCGGAGCTTGGCGATTCCCTGCGTATCCCCGCCCAGCGGGAAAAGCTGGCGGAGCTGGAGGCGCAGACCTTCGCCCCCGACTTCTGGAACGATCAGGAAAACAGCTCGAAGATCTTACAGCGCGTCAAGCAGATGCAGGACACCATCTCGTCCTACGAAATGCTATGCGCGAAGCTTGAGGATGCGTTGACCCTCGCCGAGATGGCGATCGAGGAAAACGACGAGGACTCGCTTGAGGAGGTCGAAAGCGAGCTTGCCTTCATCGAGGAGCAGGCAGAAAAGAAGCGCATTGAGGTCCTGCTTTGCGGACAGTACGATAAAAATAACGCGATCTTGTCCTTCCATCCGGGTGCGGGCGGAACCGAGGCGCAGGACTGGGCAATGATGCTCTACCGTCTTTACACCCGCTGGGGCGAAAAGCACGGCTACACCGTCAAGCTGCTCGATTGGCTGGACGGCGAGGAAGCGGGCATCAAGAGCGCCACGGTTATGATCGAGGGCATCAACGCCTACGGCTATCTCAAGGGAGAAAACGGCGTCCACCGCCTCGTGCGCGTGTCGCCCTACGACTCCTCGGGTCGCCGCCACACCTCGTTTGCATCGGTCGAGGTCATGCCCGAATTTACGGATGACGAGACCATTGAGATCCGAGACGAGGATATCGAGGTCACAGCCCACCGCTCCAGCGGTGCGGGCGGTCAGCACATCAACAAGACCGACTCCGCGATCCGCATCGTGCATATCCCGACGGGCATCGTCGTCGGCTGTCAGACCGAGCGCAGTCAGCTACAGAACAAGGAGACCGCAATGCGTATGCTGAAGGCAAAGCTCCGCGAGATCAAGGAGCGCGAGAAGCTCGAGCGCATCGAGGATATTCAGGGCAACAAGACCAACATTGAGTGGGGCGCACAGATCCGCAGCTACGTCTTTATGCCCTACACGCTTGCCAAGGACACCCGCACGGGCTATGAGGACGGCAACATCGACTCGGTCATGGACGGAGAGATCGACGGCTTCATCAACGCCTACCTGAAGGCAAATTCCACCGCAAATCAAACCAACGCATAAAATAAATTGTTAGAAAGGAGAAACCGCTATGTTGAGAAAATCCCGTTTGTTCGTAGGTATCACCCTGGTCGTTCAGGCCATTTCCTTCCTTTGCCTGTTCTTTATCCTGATGGCAAAGAAGAAGAGCATCGCAGGCGCATTCCTTGCCCTTTCCGCGGCAGAGGGTGCCGCAGGCACCTACCTTCTGTACCAGCTGAAGGAGGAAAAAAAGAAAGCGCGTGATGCTGATTATTTCGACGAGATCGACGAGTTTGATCTTGACGACTCGATGATCAGCGACGAGCCTGAGATGATGGATATCCCCGTTGACGAAAGCGCAACCGAGGACGAATTCAAGGAATAAGTAAACCAAAGCTTACAAAAAGCAGGAAACTGAAAAGTTTTCTGCTTTTTTCTTTTGCCCGCCACGCTTTGACAAAATCCGCACGCGACGTGTGATAAGATAAAGAAAAAAACAAGGAGGTAGCAATGCGATTCAAAACGGCAGGGATCAGGACACAGCAGCGCGGTGACGTGCTGTATATCAGCGTCCTCGGTGAGATCGACCACCACAGTGCAAAGGATCTGCGCGAGCAGATCGACGGCGAGCTCTTTCGCCACCGTCCGCGTACGCTTTCGCTGTCGCTTTCCGAGGTCGGCTTTATGGATTCCTCGGGGCTTGGTCTGATCCTCGGACGCCTCGCACTCGCGCGGGGGATGGGGTGTCAGCTCCATCTTTGCGATATGACCCCGCAGATCTCGAAAATACTTGCCCTTGCGGGCGTCTCGCGCCTCGAGGGGATCACTCTTGAGCGAGAGGGAAAGGAGAAGGAACGTGAAAAAAGATGAAAACGTCCGCAACCGAATGCAAATGACGCTCTGGGCGATCTCGGAAAACGAAGCGGCGGCACGCGCGGTCTGCGCCGCCTTTGCAGCACAGCTCAACCCAACGATCGAGGAGCTTGCCGATATCAAGTGCGCCGTATCCGAGGCGATCACCAACTGTATCGTGCACGCTTACGGCGGCCGCGGCGGCGAGATCTACATAACCGTAACTCTGTACTGCGACCGCAGCGTTCGCATCGACGTCAGGGATAAGGGCTGTGGAATCGCCGACGTCGCGCTCGCGATGCAGCCGCTGTTCACCACGGATCGAAGCGGAGAGCGCTCGGGCATGGGCTTCCCCGTGATGCAGACCTTTATGGACACGCTTTCGGTGCGCTCGCGCGTCGGTGTCGGTACGAAATTGGTTATGAGAAAGAAGTTAAGTGCTTGAATCTTCAAAAACAACAGGAAAACCTTACCCTGATCCTGCGCTCTCGCGCGGGGGACGATGCCGCTACGGAGGAGCTCTTTATCGCCAACGGAGGACTTGTCAATAGCATTGCCGTCCGCTTCATCGGGCGCGGCACCGATCTTGAGGATCTCCAGCAGATCGGCAGGCTCGGTCTGCTCAAGGCGATCCGCACCTTCGACCCCGCGCGCGAGTGTGCCTTTTCGACCTACGCCGTCCCCCTCATCTTCGGAGAGATCCGCCGCTTTCTGCGCGACGATGGGATGATCAAGGTCTCCCGCACGCAAAAAAGACTCGGCGCCGCGCTCGCCGCAGAGCGCGAGCGCGTGAAGGCGGAGCGCGGCGGTGAGGAGCCGCGCATCGAGGAGCTGGCGGAACGCTGTAACGTCAGCCCCGAGGAGGCGGCATCCGCCCTTGACGCCATCTCGCCCGTTACCTCTCTTTCCGATTATTTATATAAGGAGAGCGACGGACCGACCCTCGAATCGCGTCTGTGCGACGAGGACGAGGGTGAGCGTAGCTTCACCCGTATGGCACTCGCGGATGCCATCGGCAAGCTCCCGACACAGCGCCGAAAGATCGTCCTTTTGCGCTACTACCGCGATCTGTCGCAGGCAGAAACTGCAAAAAGGCTGGGGCTGACGCAGGTCAAGGTCTCGCGCGAGGAGAAAAAGATCCTCGAGTTTTTGCGGCGCGAGCTGTCATAGAATGGAAATGCTTCCACATTATGTTAACAAATTGTGAATTATGCAAAAACCCCTTGATTTTTCGCCTGGAAGTGAGTAGAATAGGTTTAGCACTCAAACAACAAGAGTGCTAAAACAAAAAGCAACAGCTTCCCGCAAGGGATATTTTACGGAGGAATGAATATGACAATCAAACCGCTTCTTGATCGCGTCGTGGTAAAGTCGGTTGAGGCCGAGGAGACTACGAAAACAGGCATCATCCTGCCCGGTTCGGCGCAGGAAAAGCCGCAGATCGCTGAGGTCATCGCTGTGGGTCCCGGCGGTATCGTTGACGGCAAGGAGGTCGCAATGACCGTAAAGGTCGGCGACCGCGTGATCACGAGTAAGTACGCAGGCACCGAGGTCAAATGCGACGGCATCGAGTACAACATCGTAAGAGTTGGCGACATTCTCGCCATCGTTGAGTAATTTGTGAGGTGAACGAAAATGGCAAAAGAAATTCTTTATGGAATCGAAGCAAGAAACGCACTTCTGCGCGGTGTTGACAAGCTCGCCGACACCGTAAAGATCACCCTCGGTCCGAAGGGCCGCAACGTGGTGCTCGACAAAAAGTACGGCACGCCCCTGATCACCAACGACGGCGTGACCATCGCCAAGGAGGTCGAGCTTGACGACCCTGCCGAGAATATGGGCGCACAGCTCGTGCGTGAGGTCGCGACCAAGACCAACGACGCGGCAGGCGACGGTACGACGACCGCAACCCTTCTGGCACAGGCACTGATCCGTGAGGGTATGAAGAACGTCACCGCAGGCGCGAACCCGATGGTTCTGCGCAAGGGTATCTCGAAGGCAGTGGACGCGGCAGTTGCCGCACTCGTCGCAAACTCAAAGACCGTCAACGGCACGAAGGACATCGCCCGTGTCGGTGCGATCTCCGCGGGTGACGACGAGATCGGTAACCTCATTGCAGACGCAATGGAGAAGGTGACCGCCGACGGCGTCATCACGGTCGAGGAATCCAAGAGCGCCGAGACCTACAGCGAGGTCGTTGAGGGTATGCAGTTCGACCGCGGCTACCTCTCCCCCTACATGGCAACCGATACCGATAAGATGGAGGCAGCCATCGACGACGCCTACATCCTCATCACCGATAAGAAGATCTCGAACATTCAGGAGATCCTGCCCGTGCTTGAGCAGATCGTTCAGGCAGGCAAGAAGCTCCTGATCGTTGCAGAGGACGTTGAGGGTGAGGCACTCACCACGCTCGTTCTCAACAAGCTGCGCGGCACCTTCGTCTGCGTTGCCGTCAAGGCACCGGGCTTCGGCGACCGCCGCAAGGAAATGCTCCGCGATATCGCCATTCTGACGGGCGGTACCGTGATCACCGAGGAGCTGGGTCTTGAGCTGAAGGACACCACCGTCGCACAGCTCGGCCGCGCACGTCAGGTCAAGGTCAATAAGGAAAACACCATCATCGTCGGCGGTGCGGGCGACTCTGAGGAGATCAAGAACCGCGTATCGCAGATCCGTGCCGCAATTGAGAATACCACCTCCGACTTCGACCGTGAGAAGCTGCAGGAGCGTCTTGCAAAGCTCGCGGGCGGCGTTGCAGTCATCAAGGTCGGTGCCGCAACCGAGACCGAGATGAAGGAAAAGAAGCTCCGCATCGAGGACGCGCTCAACGCGACCCGCGCGGCAGTTGAGGAGGGCATCGTCGCAGGCGGCGGTACCGCGTTCATCAACGTCATTTCGGCAGTCGAGGCAATTCTTCCGACGGTTGACGGAGACGAAAAGACGGGTGTTATGCTCGTGATCAAGGCGCTCGAAGCACCGATGCGCCAGATCGCCGACAACGCAGGCTTTGACGGCGCTGTCATCATCGACAAGATCAAGTCCTCGGGCAAGGTCGGCTACGGCTTCGACGCTTACCGTGAAACCTACGTCGATATGATCGAAAACGGCATCGTTGACCCGACGAAGGTCACGCGCAGCGCGATCCAGAACGCCGCAAGCGTTGCCGCAACCGTTCTCACCACCGAGTCGGTCGTCTACGAGAAGAAGGAAGAAAATCCTGCCCCCGCGGCGCAGATGCCCGCAGGCGGCATGGGCGGTATGTATTGATCGCCCTCGGACAATTCCGCAAAAAGAGTCGCAAATTCTTGCGGCTCTTTTTTGCGTTTGTTGACATTCTCATAGCATTCTGCTATAATAAATTTATAATAAATTTGAAAAAAGGAGCAAGGATATGCGGATCTGCGTACTCTCGGACGACCCACTTCTCGGACGCCTGCTGGAGCTGGAATGCACGGCACTTCCCGTCACGGTCTGCCGTGGCGGCAGTAAGGACGTTCCCCCCGCCGACCTCTATCTTTGTGACCTTGACTCGGTTACGCCGCCCGAGGGCGACGTCATCACCTTCGGCAAGGACGGCGACTATCCGCGCGCCTATTCCGCGCGCTCTCTGTATGCGGAGCTTTCTTCCCGCATCACCCTTGGCACCGACACGCCGATGCACCTGTTTCCCGCGCGGCGCAGCGTCCTGCTTGACGGGCGTGAGATCGCCCTGTCACGGCGTGAATTCGCTCTGCTCTCAGCCCTGCTTGCGGCGGACGGTGAATACCTTTCGCGCGCGGAGCTGATCGGGCGCGTCTGGGACGGCGCGGCGGACGAAAAGACCGTCAACGTCTATATTCATTATCTGCGCGAAAAGCTCGAAGGGGACGGACGGCGCAGGATCGTGAGCGACCGCACGCGCGGCTACGCACTTTTGAAGGGAGGGATCGTATGTTAAGACTGATCTGTGGCGATTTCGGCACGGGAAAGACAACGAAACTTTACAATATGATCCGCGAGCAGGTGGAAAGGAAAAAGCCCGCCTATCTCCTCGTCCCCGAGCAGATGACGGTGAAGGAGGAGGAGAGCGCGCTCTCGATCCTTCCCCCCACGGCACCGCTGTATTTTGAGGTCACGAACTTCTCACGCCTTGCCAACACGGTCTTCCGCGTGCACGGCGGACTCTCCTACCGCTACGCCACGGCGGGCACGCGTGCGCTTCTGATGTGGCGCACGCTCAGCGATCTTTCTCCCTATCTTAAAAACGGCAAGGATTCTCCCGAGCTTGGCGAGGTGCGCCGTATGCTCTCGGCGATCTCCGAGCTGCGTGCCGCCGCCGTGACGGCAGAGGATCTTTCCTCTGCCACGCGCCGTACCGAGGCAGGGAAGCTCCACGACACGCTTGCGGATCTATCGCTGATCTTCCCCTATTATCACGAAAAGCTGAACGAGGC
Source organism: Eubacteriales bacterium (assembly GCA_045532985.1). Taxonomy (GTDB): domain Bacteria; phylum Bacillota; class Clostridia; order Oscillospirales; family CAG-272; genus UBA1740. The sequence continues at coordinate 7,848 of JAZSGY010000089.1, forward strand.
GTACGACGATATGCTCTCCGACCTCGACCGACTCGCCGCGCTTTTGCCGCAAAGCGATCTCTTTCGGGATGCCGAGATCTATATCGACAGCTTCACGAGCTTCACCGAGCAGCAGTACCGCGTCACCGAGGAGCTACTCGCAAAATGCGATCTGACGGTCTCCATCGGCATTGCAAAAGACCACGCGGCACACCTGTCGTACGAGGAGGTCGCGGAATTCCGCCGCCGTCTGATCGGCATTGCCGAGCGGGTCGGCGTTCCCTGTACCGAGCAGTGGCTGACCGAAAATCACCGCTTTGGCGCACCGACGCGCCGTGCCGTCGCAGAGCAGCTCTTCGCGATCGACGTTCGCCGTGCAAACACGCCCCCGACCCCCGACGGCAGTCTTTCCGTCGTGGAGGGACGCGATCCCTTTGAGGCGGCGGAATACGTCGCCGCCGACATCCTGCGGCGGGTGCGCGCGGGCGCGCGCTTTTGCGACTTCGCTATCCTTGCCGCCGATGCAACGGTTTACGCGGGGATCCTCGACGCGGCACTTGAAAAATCGGGGATTCCCGTCTTTATGTCAAATAAGGTTGACGTTTCGAGCTTCGAGATCGTCAAGCTCATCTTTTCAGCCTACGCGATCTTACAAAACGATTGGCGACAAAACGATATTCTCTCCTACCTCAAATGTCACTTCTCGGGGCTTTCACGCGCCGACATTGACCGCTTCGAGACCTACGTCACCCGCTGGCAGATCCGCGGCAAGCGCTATACCGACCCGCGTGATTTTGAAATGCACCCGGGCGGCTACAGCGACCGCGCAATGCGCCCGCACGAGGAGGAATATCTTGCGACCGTCAACACGGTCAAGCACAGACTCGTCGAGCAGCTGAATGGCATTGCGCCGAGCGCGGGTAAAAGCGTCACGGTACGCACCCACGCGGAAACGCTGATCCGCTTCCTCGAGGGGCTTGATGCCGAGCGGATCCTTCTTGCCGACGCGAAAACGGCAAGGGCAGAGGGACGCGCGGGCGACGCCGCCTGCCTTGAGCGGCTGTACGGCATCCTCTGTGATTCCTTAACGCGCTTGGTCGAGGCACTCGGCGACCTCACGATGCCCTCGCAGAGCTTTCTCGATCTTTTGCGACTGCTCTTTTCCGAGGTCAACATCGGGCGCATCCCCTCCTCGGCTGACGAGGTCACGGTCGGCTCAGCGTCCGAATTGCGTGCCGACGGCGTGCGCCATATCTACCTGTTCGGCGTCAACGAGGGCGAATTTCCCGCCACCGTCACCGCGGGTGGGCTTTTCAGCGAGGAGGAACGCGCGATCTTAGAGGAGCTGGGGCTACCGTTTCATCCCGACCTTTACCGCCGCGCCTCGCGCGAGCTTTACGTGTTCGCCCGCGCCTTCTCTGCGGCAAGCGAGAGCGTGACCTGCGTCTACACCCTCGCGGGTGCGTCGCTCGATGCGGGAATGCCCGCCCGCGTGATCTCTCGTATTCTTGAGATCGGCGGCATCAAGCCGACGCTCTGTGCTAACTTAAGTTTACAGGAAAGGGTACAAAGCCCCGCAGCGGCGCTGGAGGCGATCCCGACGGCGACGTCCGAAGAGCGTGCATCGATCTGTCGCGCGCTTTACGCGCTCCCCGACTTCCGTGCGCGGGCTGAGGCGGCAAGCACGCCGCTGATCCGCCCCACCGAGCGCGTCTCGAAGCGTGCGATGCAGGACTATCACCGCGGACGCCTCAACCTTACGCAGTCGCGCATTGAAAGCTACGTACGCTGTCCCTTCGCTTACTTCTGCCAATACGTTCTGCGCCTCGACGAGGATCGCCGCGCGCGCTTTGATTACGCAAACGTCGGTAACTTCGTTCACGCCGTGCTTGAAAATCTCTTTCGCTCTCTTGCGGACGAGGGAAAACGCCTCTCGGATCTGCCGCTTTCCGACTCTATCGCACGCCTTGACGGCATCGTTTCGGCGTATATTTCCTCGATCGCGCACGGCGTCGACTTCACGCCGCGTCTTTTGCGCCTGATCGAACGGCTGAAGCGCTCGACCGCGGCGGTCGTGACCTCGCTTTACGAGGAGCTTTCGCAATCCGAATTCATCCCCGCCTTCTTCGAGCTGCCGATCAGTGAAGGGAAGGACTCGCCCACTCCGCTTGATCTGACGCTGGAGGACGGAACCCGCATCTGTCTATACGGAACCGTCGACCGCGTGGACGTTTACCGTAAGGGCGACCGCGTCTATTTGCGCGTCATTGACTACAAAACGGGTGCAAAGAGCTTTTCCCGCGCCGACATCCCGAAGGGCGAGGGACTGCAAATGCCCCTTTACCTCTTCTCGCTGACCGAAAGCGACGCCTTTGCAAAAACCGTCGGCGTGCCCGACGGCGGTGCGCTCTTACCCGCGGGCGTGCTCTATCTTTCAACGCGTGCGGGTGAAAAGCACGCCGCAACGCCGAGCGAGGAGGATATCGAAGAGCGCCTGCGCGAGGGGATCGACCGCAGCGGACTTTTGCTCGAGGATGAGGAGATCCTGCGCGCGATGGATCGCGAGCTGTCGGGCAAATTCATCCCCGTCAAGCTGAAAAAGGACGGCAGCTACCACTCGGATTCCGCAAAGAGCCTGATCCCCGCCGAGGAAATGGACACCCTTCTTTCCGAGATCAAGGGCGCGATCCTTGGGATCGCCGACGGGATCGCCGACGGCGTTGCCGATGCCGTCCCCGCGAAAAAGGGAAAGACGGCTGCCTGCCAGAACTGTAAAATGAAGGCGGTCTGTCGCAACGTTCGTACTTGACAAGCGGGACAAACTGTGATACAATAAGACGATTGATTATTTGTAAGAAAAGGAGACCCCCATGTTTTTCGATTCCCTGAAGAAATTTGACCCCGAGGTCTACGCGCCCGTTGAGCGCGAGCTTTTGCGTCAGCAGCACAATATTGAGCTGATCGCATCCGAAAATATCGTATCCGAGGCGGTTCTGCTCGCGGCAGGCACCGTCCTCACCAATAAATATGCAGAGGGCTATCCCGGCAAGCGCTACTACGGCGGCTGCGTTCACGTAGACGAGGTCGAGGAGATCGGCCGCGCACGCGCCTGCAAGCTCTTCGGTGCGGAGCACGCAAACCTTCAGCCCCACAGCGGTGCAAACGCAAACCTTGCGGTATTCTTCGCACTGCTTCAGCCGGGTGACACGGTTCTTTCAATGAGCCTCGCACACGGCGGTCACCTCTCGCACGGCTCGCCCGTCAACATCTCGGGCAAGTATTTCAACATCGTCCCCTACGGCGTATCGGACGAAAACGGAACCATCGACTACGATGAGGTCCGCCGCCTTGCACTTGAATGCAAGCCGAAGCTGATCCTCGCAGGCGCATCCGCATATCCGCGCACGATCGACTTTGCACGCTTCCGCGCGATCGCCGATGAGGTCGGCGCGTACCTGATGGTCGATATGGCACACATTGCAGGTCTCGTTGCCGCAGGCGTGCATCCCTCTCCCGTTCCGCACGCACACGTCGTCACCACCACCACGCATAAGACACTCCGCGGTCCGCGCGGCGGTCTGATCCTCTGTAAGGAGGAGTTTGCAAAGCAGATCGACAAGGCGGTATTCCCCGGCACACAGGGCGGTCCCTTGATGCATATCGTTGCGGCAAAGGCTGTCGCACTCGGCGAGGCACTCACCGACGAGTTCCGCGCATACCAGACGCAGGTCGCGAAGAATGCGAAGGCACTCTCCGAGGCACTGCTTGCCGAGGGCATCTCGCTCGTTTCGGGCGGCACCGACAACCACCTGATGCTGCTCGATCTTCGTGACACGGGCATCACGGGTAAGGAGCTGGAGCACAGACTCGACGAGGTACACATCACCGTCAACAAGAACGCGATCCCGCACGACCCCCAGAGCCCGTTCGTCACCAGCGGCGTGCGCATCGGTACGCCTGCGGTCACCTCGCGCGGCTTCAAGGAGCCCGAGATGAAGAAGATCGCACACTGGATCCGTCTGGTCATCGACGATTTCGAGGCAAACAAGGAAGCCGTCTCGAAGGAAGTTATGGAGCTTTGCGCAAGCTTCCCGATCTACGCTGAATAAATTCCCGCGGGGCTGTTTTTAAAACAGCCCCGCGTTTTTTCGGGTCACGTAGAATAGACTTGCATTTTTCCGCAAAACGTGCTATAATAAGACAGCTCTTTTGGCACCGCCGTATTGGCGAACGGCGGTAAAACATAATTGCGGGTGTTTTATGATTACGAAAAAGAAAAAGTTTTTGATCGGATGCGGTCTTATAGCTCTCTTTGCTCTCCTTGCGCTCTTTCTTTTGTCGGGAGAGAATCTTGAGCTTTTGAAAAGCATCCTCTCCAAAAAATATACGGGCACGCAGCTACAGGAAAAGCTCGGCGAGCTTGGCATCAGGGGGTATATCACCGTCGCGATCCTTTCTATGCTGCAGATCATTTTCCCCTTTCTGCCGGCAGAGCCCGTGCAGGTCCTCGCAGGTCTTGCCTTCGGCTTCCCGATCGGTCTTTTGTTCTGTATGATCGGCGTCTTCTTCGGCAATCTCTTTATCTTTACGGTGTATAAGATCTACGGCGACGGCGTGCGCCACTATTTCGTCAAAAACGTGCGCTTGGACTTTGACAAGCTGTCGGAAAGCGCGAGGATCACGCTGATCATCTTTATTCTCTATTTTCTGCCCGCCATCCCCTACGGTATGATCTGCTTTCTGGCGGCAAGCGTCGGGATGAAGCTGCCGCGCTACCTCACCGTTACGCTGATCGGCGCGCTCCCGTCGGTCTGCATCGGCGTCGGACTCGGTCACGTCGCGATCGCGAAAAGCCTTGTTTTCTCGCTGATCGTCTTCGCGGTCTTGCTTATTCTGCTTCTGATCCTCACGCTTAAAAGAAACGCGATCTTTGCAAAGCTCAACGCCTACCTCGACGAGCGGAAGGCGCCCGACACCGCGGTAAAAAAATGCTCACCCTTCATCATCGACACCGCCTTCGTGATCTCGAAGATCGTTCTCTTTTTCAAGCGCGTGCGGGTGAAATACACGAATAAGCTTGGCGGTGACGTCGAAAATCCCGCGATCGTTCTGTGTAACCACGGCTCCTTCCTTGATTTCGTCTTTGCGGGCACGCTGCTCCGCAGAAAACGGCCGAATTTCGTCGTGGCACGTCTTTATTTTTATAAGACTCTGTACGCGCGGATCATGCGCCGTAGCGGTTGCTTCCCGAAAAGCATGCTGACGTCCGACCTTGAAAGCGCGAAAAACTGTCTGCGCGTTCTGAAAAACGGCGACGTTCTGGCAATGATGCCGGAGGCACGTCTGTCGACCGTCGGCAAATTCGAGGATATTCAGGAGGGCACCTATTCCTTTTTGAAAAAATCGGGCGTACCGATCTATTCGATCGTAATGCACGGCGACTATTTCGCCTCGCCCAAATGGGGCAACGGCTTCCGCCGCGGCTCGTATATCGAGGCGGAGCTTGATCTCCTCTTTACCCCCGAGCAGCTCGCAGAGCTGTCGACCGAACAGATCAGGGAAGCGGTCGAGTCACGCCTCTACTACGACGAATTTGAATGGATCAAGGCGCATCCCGAGCAAAGATACCGCTCCAAAACGCTGGCACAGGGGCTTGAAAACATCCTCTCCATCTGCCCGCAGTGTGGGAAAAAGCACTCGATCACGACCGAAGGACGAACGGTCGCTTGCGCGGCGTGCGGCTGCAGCTTCACGCTCACCGATCGATATGCCTTCGAGGAGAATCCCTATTTTGAAAACTTTGCCGCTTGGTATGCTTGGCAGACCGAAAAGATCGCGGACGAGATCGAAAGGGATCCCGCCTACGCCCTTGGTAGCAAGGTCGAGCTGAAAATGGCGTCGACCGACGGAAAAACGCTCCTTCGCAGTGCAGGGCAGGGTGTCTGCACCCTCACGCGTGCGGGGTTGACCTACGAGGGGACGAAGGATGGGGAAGCGGTCACGCTCGAATTTCCCATTCAGAGGATCTATCGCCTGCTCTTTGGCGCGGGTGAGGACTTCGAGGTCTATCAGGGCAAGGACATCTACTATTTCGTGCCCGAGGAAAAGCGCGCCTGCGTAGATTACTATATCGCATCCGAGATCCTGTATAAGGCGGCACTCAGCACGCCGACGGAGGTGTAAGATGAAGACGAAGGAAACCAAGGAAAAGGCATTCTCATCCATAGGACTCAGGTCCTTTCTGACCGTCGTTTGCGTGCTCGCGATCGCGATCGCCGCGGTCAGCGTGCTGTCCTTCTTTATTCCGCAGGGGAGCTTTGACCGTGACGGGGACGGCGCGATCATCGTCGGCTCCTATCATACCGACGGACAGGCAAAGGGCATTGCCCTCTGGCGCGTTCTGACCGCCCCTGCCCGCGTGCTGATCCCCTCGCAATCCGAGGATGCGATCACCATCCTTATGATCAGCCTGTTTTTGCTCATTATGAGCGGGATCTTCAACGTCCTCGACAAAACGGGCGGCATCAAGATCTTCATCGGCCGCATTATGCATAAGCTGCGCGACAGGGGCGGCCCCGTCGTCTGCGTGACCGTGCTGATCTTTATGCTCTTCGGCAGCTTCTTCGGAATGTTTGAGGAGCTCGTGACGCTCTTGCCGATCGTCGTGATGTTTATGCTTTCGATGAAGCTCGATACCATGACGGGCCTCGGCGCTTGCCTGCTTGCGGCGTGCTTCGGCTTCTCCGCCGCGATCACGAACCCCTTCTCGGTCGGACTCGTCGCATCGCTCGCCGACGGCGCGGGCACCTCGACGGGCGTCTGGCTCCGCATTCTGTTCTTCGCTCTGATCTACGTGACGCTCTGCGCCTTTCTGATGCTGCATCTGCGCCGCATCGAGAGGGACCCCACGCGCTCCCCGACCTACGAAAGCGATCTTCAGAAAAGAGCAGAGCTTGAAAACGTCGAGCAGATCCCCGAGAAAAACGCCGACAGGATCTTTCGGGTCTATTCGGTATTCTTCGCCATCCAGATCGTCGCGCTCATTCTGATCGCGTCGGTCCGTGCGCTCTCCTCTCTTGCGATCCCGATCCTTGCCGTCAGCTTCCTTTGCGCGGGCACGGTCTGCGGCATTTTAGTTGCCGACGAGAAGAAAAGCGTATTCAGACACATCGGCAAGGGCGTGCTTTCGATGCTCCCCGCCGTCCTTCTGATCGCGCTCGCCTCCTCGGTCAAGCTCGTGATGGACGAAAGCGGCATCCTCGACACCGTTATGAACAAGGCGATCCTTCTGCTCGACGGCCGTAACAAATTCCTCGCCGTCCTTCTGATCTACGCCTTCATCTTGATCCTACAATTCTTCATCGGCTCGGCATCCGCAAAGATCTTCCTCATCATGCCGATCCTTTTGCCCGTCGCCACCGCCCTCGGCCTCTCCCCCGCGCTCATCATCCTCGTCTACTGCATCGCCGACGGCTTCACCGACGTGATCCTACCCACCAACCCCGTTTTGCTCATCGGCCTCTCGATGGCAAACGTCTCCTACGGCAAATGGCTCAAATGGACCTGGAAGCTCCAGCTCCTTCTGCTTTTGCTCACCGTCGGCGTCCTCTTCTTCGCCGTCGCGATCAACTACTAACGAACAGTTACCAAATAAAAAACACACGAAGCACCGCTTCGTGTGTTTTTTCGTTTGACCGCGCGCGACCTCAAATTTATACTCTTTTCCGCACTATTCTGCAACAACACTTGCTTTTTGTCAGATTTTGTGATATAATGAAAATGTATTATTATATCTATCAGGAGAGTCATAAAAATGCAAGAAATGAATCAGATCCCTGAACGTTGGTA
>JAZSGY010000097.1:0-36446 GCA_045532985.1 Eubacteriales bacterium
TTGTCTTCCTAAGACCGCTTGGCCTCCGACTTGTTTGCTTGCGATCGCGCTACCGATCACGGTCAGTGCCTCGATCCTCAGCCTGACGAACGTGATCGATACGATCATTATGGCAGACCGACTGAACGCGATCGGATATGAGCAAAGCGTTGCAAACGGCTTGTACGGAGATTATTCGACGGGTGCCGTGACGCTTTTTAATCTGCCGACGGTTTTGATCTATCCGATCTCGTATTCGATCGTTCCCGTCATTTCCGCGGCGATCGCGGCGGGCAGAAGTATTCATCGGATCGTTGAGTCCGCAATGCGGGTTGCCGCGATCATCGGTCTGCCTTGCTCACTTGGGCTTTCCGTATTTGCAAAGCCGATCATTTACCTTGTTTTCAGAGACCATGAAATGGCAAGGAATGCAGGGCCACTTCTGTCGATCCTTTCGTTGTCTATATTCTTTGTCGGTCTTCTGACCGTGAGCAATTCGATCCTGCAGTCCTGCGGCTGTGCACATTTGCCGATCTATTCTATGTGTCTTGGGGGAGCTGTGAAGCTATTCACGAGCTATGTTTTGATCGGGATCCCTGAGGTCGGTATTGCAGGGGCGCCGATCGGAACGCTGCTTTGCTATCTTTTTGCGGTCACTCTTGATCTGATATTCGTGATGCGACGCATAAACGTGACGCCGCAATTCACAAGGATATTTTTACGTCCCGCACTTTGTGCACTCTTTTCGGTGACGCTTGCCGCCGCGTTTTATATGGTTGCAACCTCGCTGACGTCGGGGCTCGGCGAATTGTTCCTTCTTATCGCAATTGCGCTTTGTGCGGCGGTATATATTTTTACCCTGTTTTTCTTCCGTGCCGTGACATCCGACGACGTGAAAATGCTGCCGAAGGGGGAGCGTATTCTCGCTATTCTTCTTCGTTTCCGACTTCTTGGCACGTAAATGCCTCAAATTCCTTTTTTTGAATCGTATTTAAGGTCTTTTTTTAAGCATTTGAATCATTAAATGCAATATTTTTGGAAAAATTGGTCAAATTATACGAAAAAGTAGGGAAAATTTCTATTTTTTTATAAAAACCTCTTGATTATTTGAAAAAATATGCTATAATGAAAGTAGCAAAAATCATTCATTAAATTCAAATAAAAAGGAAGGTATTTCAAATTATGAACAAGACTCAGTTGATCGACGTTGTCGTCAAGGAGACCGAACTCAAGAAGAAGGATGCTGAAAAGGCAGTAAACGCTGTTCTGGAGGCTATTTCTGCTGCACTTGCTGAGGGGGATAAGGTTCAGCTGATCGGCTTCGGTACTTTTGAAGTGAAGGCAAGAGGCGAAAAGAAGGGTCACAATCCCGCCACCGGCGAGCAGATCACCATTCCCGCTTCGAAGCGCGCTGCATTCTCCGCCAGCAAGGTTTTGAAGGATCGCGTTAACGGCTAATTATGCGTCTTGATAAATTCTTGAAGGTTTCGAGAATTATTAAAAGAAGAACGGTTGCGAACGACGCATGTGATGCGTCGTTCGTTTCTGTTAATTCTCGACCGGCGAAAGCTTCCTACAACGTGAAGGAGGGAGACGTGATCCAGATCCGCTTTGGCGCACGCACCCTGACTGTTCGTGTCCTTACAGTAAAGGACAGCACCAAAAAGGCGGATGCCTCGGAAATGTACGAGGTGCTCTCTCAGGAATAACCTGAAGTGCTGAGGCATAATTTATAGCAATATGAATTATGGAGGCACTTATGACACAGAATCATCAAAATCAGGTCGCACCCAAAATGCACAGGGTGCGTCTGGACGACCGCAAGAATCTCTTGATAGAGGGTGTGACCGACGTGATCGGCTTCGATGACAGAACGGTTCACCTGCTCACGACGAGGGGCGGGCTTTCCGTAGAGGGGAAGGATCTGAAAATATCGGACCTTTCTATCGAGCGGGGGGCTCTTGAGATTTCCGGTGCGATCGTTGCAATCGTATATCTTGATGATACGAAAAAAGAAAAAGGCGGATTTTTCTCCGGCCTCTTCCGTTGATCGATGGAAATTTCATTGGGTCAGCAGGCGGGGCTGCTTTTTTTTGCCCTTCTTCTTGGATTTTTTCTTGGATTTGTCTACGATCTCGTTCGTATTCTTCGCATTGCGGCAGGGATCGGTTGCGATGCCGCGCTTGATCGCGCACCATTTTTAAGAGAGCTGCCATTGATCAACAGATCTGTCATTCAAAAACGTAAACGCATAGGAAGGTTCCTTGAGTGGAGCTTCGTGTTTTTGGGGGATCTGTTCTTTATGATCTTCGCGGGTATATCCTTTTCGCTTTTGCTATATGCGGTCAACGACGGAGAGTTCCGTTTTTTCGCTCTCGTGGGGCTTTTGTGCTCTTTCATTCTTTATTATTTTACGGTCGGGCGGGCGGTTCTGTTTTTTGCCGGTTATATCGTGCTTGGATTGCGTGTCGTTGCGCTTTATATCGGTTTTTTTCTTTTCTATCCGCTCCGAATTGCGTTTCGAGGATTTTTGTTTGTTTTAAGAAAATTTCGGTTGATTTTCTGCCGTTTATATGATATGATAAGGTTGCGTTTGTATTCCGCTTATGCATATCGATACGTTTTGAGGGAAGCCGAACGCAGTGAGGATGCTCTTTAGCTTGGAGGAAGGCTTATGGAAGATAAAATACGCCGCATTTCGGCTGGATGTGTAGAGGAGACCGTAAAGGATCTTTTGATCGAGGTCAACAGACGCCTGCCGTCTGATGCTGTCGAATGCATTCATCACGCAAAATGCGCGGAAACGAACGCGTTGGCACAGCAGGTGCTGACGACCCTTTGCGATAATTTGTCAGCCGCTGAGAATATGGGTGTACCGATCTGTCAGGATACGGGCATGGCAGTTATTTTCGCGGAGGTTGGGCAAAACGTTCACGTAGAGGGAGCAAGTCTTGCGGAGGCTATTAATCGCGGCTGTGCGCGTGCATACGTCGAGGGAGCGATGCGTTGCTCCGTCGTCAGCGACCCTTTATACGACCGCAAAAATACGAACGACAACACGCCGGCAATTTTACATATTACCGCTGTCCCCGGCGATCAATTGCGCATAACGGTCGCTCCGAAGGGCTTCGGCAGTGAGAATATGAGTCAGCTGCGAATGATGACGCCTGCCGCAACCGAGGAGGACGTCGTTAATTTCGTGGTAGAGTCTGTCAAAAGGGCAGGCTCGAATCCCTGTCCGCCGATTCTGGTCGGCGTTGGGATCGGCGGCGACTTTGAGCAGTGTGCCCTTTTGGCAAAGCGCGCTTTGGTACGTGACGTTTCCGACACAAATGAAGATCCGCGCTACGCGGCGCTTGAGACGAAAATTTTGGAGCGGATCAATTTGCTTGGGATAGGACCACAGGGCTTTGGCGGTGATACGACTGCATTTGCCGTAAAGGTCGAGCATGCACCGACGCACATTGCGGGGCTTCCTGTGGCGGTCAATATCAACTGCCACGTGATGCGGCACGCAACGAAGGTCGTATAGAATAACGGCACGGGAGAGACCCGTGCCGCTTTTGTTTGAAAAGAAGCAGACAGAACGTTTGCTTCTTTTTTTATTATAAAATAAATAGGGGTGTATTGTGCATACTATTGAATATGGCATTTTTTGATAACCGCGCGATCCGCGCTCTTTCTACACGGGGAGTTTGGTACAATAGAGCCGTAGAAAAGGAGAGTGTATATGAAAAAAGAAAAGAATCGGAAGGCTGAATACTATTTTCACGAAGGAACGAATTTCCGTGCATACGAATTTTTGGGGTGTCATGCGGAAGAGTGTGACGGCAGATGGGTCTACAGCTTTCGAACGTGGGCACCGCGTGCGCGAGCGATCTTCGTAGTTGGTGACGCATTTGGATGGGAAACGGGGATTGCGATGCAAAGGACTACGGAGCGTGGGCTCTGGGAGGTCTTTTTCGAAAGCGATCGGCCGATCGAAAACACAAAGTACAAGTATCGAATACTTGCAGGCGGGGGTGAATATCTTAAAGGAGACCCCTATGCATTTTTTTCCGAGGGCGGAAGCGGTGGGGCATCCATAATCCTGCACGGCAGCGAATTTTGCTGGGAGGACGAAAATTGGATACGTTACCGACAGAAGACGGTTACGTACCGAGACGGGAATTATCTATCTGCGCCCATTCACATTTACGAGGTACATCTTGGATCGTTTATGCGACGGGAAAACGGTAGTTACTTGTCCTATCGGGAGCTTGCAGAGAAAATGGTGCCGTACGTTAAAAAAATGGGGTATACGCATATTGAGCTGATGCCCGTTACGGAGCATCCCTACGACGGCTCGTGGGGATATCAGGTCTGCGGTTACTTTGCTCCCACCTCTCGATATGGCAGCCCTGACGATTTTCGTTACTTTGTTAACGCTTTTCATACTGCAGGGGTTGGCGTGCTTTTGGACTGGGTGCCCGCACATTTCCCGAAGGATGCGTGGGGGCTTTACGAATTTGACGGCGGACCGCTCTATGAGTATCAAGGATGGGACAGGATCGAGTCAAGAAGCTGGGGCACGCGTTTTTTTGATCTGGGGAGAGAGGAGATCCAAAGCTTTTTAATATCGTCCGCACTCTTTTGGTTACGTGAATATCATATAGACGGTTTACGTGTGGATGCGGTCGCGTCGATGATCTATCTCGATTATGATAGGGGACCCGGTGAGTGGTATCCGAACGTTTACGGGAACAATCATAATCTGGAGGCGATCGCTTTTTTACAGAAGCTCAATCAAAGCGTTTTCAAGGAATACCCTGATGCGCTTATGATCGCCGAGGAATCCACGGCGTGGCAGGGGGTCACACACCCGGTTTCCGGAGAAAACCTCGGTTTTAATTTAAAATGGAATATGGGATGGGCGAATGACTTTTTCGATTATCTTGCGACGGATCCCGTGTTTCGAAAATATCATCACTATGCTTTGAATTTCCCAATCGTATACGCATTTGGTGAGAATTACGTGTTACCCATATCTCACGATGAGGTCGTGTATGGAAAACGCTCCTTCCTGGATAAAATGCATGGCGATTTTGACAGAAAGCAGGCGACCTTCCGCGTCGCGATGCTCCTGATGATGACGTTCCCCGGAAAAAAGCTGACCTTTATGGGAACTGAATTCGGTCAGCTGCGTGAGTGGAATTACGAGGGGGAGCTTGATTGGTTTTTGCTTGAGGACGAACGTCACCGCGCCCTTCGTGATTACGTCGGGGCGCTCAACCGATTCTATCTGCATACTCCCGCACTCTGGGAGCAGGATTTCAAAGGGGCGGGCTTTTCCTGGGTCTATGCCGATGAGGCGGAGCGGAATATGGTGGCATACCGCCGTCATCCAATCAACGGCAAGGAGATTCTTGTGTTGATCAGCTTTTCGGGAGCGGACAGTGGTGAGCTGCGCGTGCCCGTAGAGCAGTGCGGAAGGTATGAGATCCTGTTTCATACCTTCGCTTATCCGATCGCGACCGAGACGATCCCCGTGAAGGAGGATGCGACGGGACATTATATATCGCTGCACCTGCCGCCGATGAGCGGGATGGTACTGCGAGCGGTACGAAATCAAAACAGTTTGACGGAGGTGTGAATACAACGATGGAATACAAAAAGGAATGGCTTGCAATGATCTTGGCAGGTGGGCAGGGGAGCAGATTACTCGACCTCACACGCCAGACGGCAAAGCCTGCGGTTGGATTTGGCGGAAAGTATCGCATTATCGACTTTCCGCTATCGAACTGCGTCCAATCGGGGATCGATACGGTGGGAGTCCTTACGCAGTATCAGCCGCTTGATCTGAATGAGTATATCGGGAACGGAGATGCGTGGGATCTGGACAGAAGAAACGGTGGGCTGTTCGTTTTACCCCCATATCAGGGGTCACGTCGTGCGGATTGGTATCGCGGGACGGCGAATGCGATCTATCAGAATCTGAATTTCGTTTTAAAAAGTGCGCCTCAGTACGTGCTGATCCTCTCGGGAGATCATATATACCGTATGAATTACCGAAAAATGCTGCGCGCACACGTTGAGAAGCGGGCGGCGTGCACGGTTGCGACGCTTCGCGTAGCAAAGGAGGAGGCGTCTCGCTTTGGAATCTGTAACACGGATGAGGACGGGCGCATTTTTGAGTTTGAAGAAAAGCCGAAGCATCCCCGAAGCGATCTCGCTTCCATGGGGATCTACATATTTAATACGGATAAGCTTGTTTCTGTGCTGGAAAGGGATGCGGAAAACAAGGCTTCCTCAAACGATTTTGGTAAGGATATCATTCCCACTATGATCCAAAACGGAGAAGCTGTTTACTCCTATGCCTTTGACGGATATTGGAAGGACGTAGGTACCGTGCGGTCGCTCTGGGAGGCAAATATGGATCTTTTGGGGCGAGAGCCGCGTTTAGGGTTGAATAACGGTGAATTTCGTATATACTCAAGAAACCTATCCCGTGCGCCGCAGGTGATATATCGGGATGCCGACGTCAAGGACTCTTTGATATCCGAGGGGTGTCGCATCGGCGGTAGCGTGCATCATAGCGTTCTTTCGTGCGGTGTCTGTGTGGAAAAGGGAGCCGTGGTCCGCGATTCGGTGATTATGGAGGACGTGGTCATAAAAGCAGGTGCGGTCGTTACCCGCGCGATGATCGACCGACGTGCATACGTTGACCGCGGTGTGACGGTAGGAGATACTGCGGGGACAGAGATCACCGTTGTTGGGAAAGAGCGAATGGTGACGAAGGAGGGGATCTTTTGAATACGATCGGCTTTGTTTTTTCGGCTTTACGGGATGAAATGCAGCTCCCGCTGACGCAGAACCGTACCTTTGCGGCATTGCCGTTTGCCTGCCGTTACCGATTGGTCGATTTCCCGATCTCCTCCATGGTGAATGCGGGGATCAGTAACATCAACGTGATCGCGAACTACAACTACCGATCCCTGATTCAACACATCGGTAGCGGAAAGGATTGGGATCTTGCACGCTACACGGGCGGCGTACATATTATGTCACCCTATCAGAATGCGGGGAGGGACCGTCAGGGTGTTTATTCCACGCGAAGGGAAGCATTGTTACATATGAAGGATTATATTGAATCAATGGGTGAGAGCATTGCAATCCTGTCGGATTGCAACTGTATTGCGAATCTCGATTATCGGAAAATGTTAGAAACACACATTAAAAACGAGGCAGAAGTAACAATAGCGGTATCAGAGAATATAACAGGACAGAGGGGCGAGGATGGTTCAAGGAGGCTACTCCCAGTATGTATCCTCTCCTGCAGTTTGTTAAGACAATGGCTCTCGTATGACGGCACAGGGGATGATAACCTTCCTGTCGACATCCTGAAAAAAGAAAGGTCAGAGCGCAGGATCTGCACGTATACGCATAGCGGTTACGTCGCCAAGATCGAAAGTATGGAGGATTATTTTTACCATAGCATTGCGCTGACGCGGAATCCCGAGGTGGCAGAGAGTCTGTTCGGAAACGGCGCTCAAAGAATCATGACGCGCACGCACAATTCCACACCGACACGCTATGGGGAAAGGGCTGACGTTATAGATTCTTTGGTTGCGGATGGCTGCCTGATCGAGGGAAGGCTTGAAAACTCGATCGTCTTCCGAAACGTCAGGATCGGTCGCGGTAGCGTCGTGCGAAATTCGATCTTGTTTGCGGGCACTGAGATCGGCTCCGACACGGTGCTTGACTGTGTTATCTGCGACAAAAAGGTGAAGATCGGCAGTGAAAGAATTCTATCGGGTCACATTACGATGCCGATGTATATTCAGAAAGGTAGAGAGGTGTAAGAATGAGAATACTATACGTAGCGAGCGAGGCAACGCCTTTTTGTGCAAGCGGCGGGCTTGGCGACGTAATGGGGAGCCTGCCGTCGGCGGTTGCGGCTCTCGGCGATGGATATGAGGTGGGAGTCATACTGCCACTTTATCATTCGGTACGCGAAAAATATAGGGAAGTGCTGCACGCAAGAATTGCCTTTTCCTTTTACTTAAGCTGGCGACACGTGCCGTGCACCGTTTATGAAACCGAAAAGGATGGTGTTTTATATTTTTTCATTGACAATCCCTACTATTTTCAGCGCGACTCGATGTACGGACTGTTTGATGACGGCGAGCGATTTGCGTATTTTTCACGTGCTGTAATTGAATTTATTCTTCGTGACGAGTTCTGCCCTGATATATTGCACGCAAATGATTGGCAAAGCGCCTTGAGTGTGGTGTATTTACATTTAATGAAGGCTGAAATTCCTCGGGTTTCCTGTATCAAAACGATCTTCACGATCCATAATATCGAATATCAGGGATGCTATCATACGAATGTTCTGTGCGACGTTTTCGGGATCGACCCGAATGAATCGCCGCGTCTTGAATTCGATGGCTTTATAAATTTATTAAAGGGTGCGGCAGTCACTGCCGATGCCGTGACAACGGTAAGTCCGTCTTACGCTGAGGAGCTTTTAACGCCTGCTGCTTCATTTGGATTACATCCGATCATACAAATGCTGGGGTCGAAGCTAACGGGAATAATAAACGGAATCGATCACGTATATTTTGATCCTTTTGGAGATGAAATTCCATATCCGTATGCGATCGGTAACGCGATTGAGGGAAAAAGGAAAAACAAATGCGCTCTTCAGAAACGACTGGCACTACCAATCGATGAAGAAATTCCGTTTCTGATCATGGTTACACGGTTGACCGAGAGCAAGGGGATCGAGCTTGTTTTAAAAGCGTTTGATGCACTCTTAGAGCATAAGATGCAGATCGTGATCCTTGGCAGCGGAGAAAAAAGATACGAATGGGAGCTTTCGTCACTTTGTCAGTCGCACGGAGATCGGGCACGATGCATCGTAGGCTTTGACCGTCAGCTGTCAAAGGAAATGTATGCGGCGGCAGACCTTTTTCTGATGCCGTCCAAAACAGAGCCCTGCGGTCTTGCGCAAATGATTGCCTGTCGTTACGGCGCTGTACCGATCGTGCACGCAGTCGGCGGTCTTAGAGATAGCATCGTTCCATATGGTCGCGAGGGCGGGAACGGATTCGTTTTCTACGAATACGGTGCAGATCAGCTGATATCATCGGTTCATGATGCACTTGCGCTTTATCGGGATTCACTGAAGTGGGAAGGTTTGGTCAAAGAGGCGATGCAGACGGATTTTTCCTGGAGAGTCTCGGCTGAAAGGTATGGAGCGCTTTATCAAAAAATATTGAGTTAGAAGGGGAATTATGGGAAATAAAGAAAGGGCACAAACGCAGAAGATCGACAAAGAGGAGTTGAAAAAGAGGATTGAAAGCAAGCTCTTTTCAAGAGGAATCACGCAAAGCGGCGAAGCAAGTGCGGAGCAGTTATATCAAGCGACCGTCGGCGTACTCAAGGACGTGATCGCGACCAACCGAGCAAAGTTTAAAAAGAGAATGGCGGCATCCGACGGGAAAAAGGTGTGCTATCTTTGCATGGAATTTTTGATCGGTCGTTCTCTTAAAAACAATGCTTTGAATCTTGGTCTTTATGAGACGCTTAGTGCGGCACTTTCGGAGATTGGCTCTTCTTTTGAGGCGATTGAGGAGTGTGAAAAGGATCCCGGGCTCGGAAACGGCGGGCTTGGTCGGCTTGCCGCATGCTTTATGGATTCCCTGACGGCGCTTGAATATCCTGCGGGCGGCTATTCGCTTTGTTACGAAAACGGTTTGTTCCGTCAGCGCCTCGTGGACGGAGAGCAGGTAGAACTCCCCGACCTTTGGCTTCCGGAGGGAGGCTCCTGGTTGATTCCGCGCCCTGAAAGAAGCGTGAGCGTGCGCTTTGGCGGCAGGGTCGAGGAAATCTGGGAAAAGGAAGGGCTTAAGATCCGACATACGGATTACGATGAGGTGCGTGCCGTCCCCTATGATATTATGATCGTCGGTGCAGAAAACGAGGCGGTCAATACACTGCGCCTCTGGCGTGCGCGCGAGGCGGAGAGTACGGCTTTCAGCTTTACCACGCAGGGCACGTATCTGCGTGCGATGTCACAGAATACGAACGTCACAGAGATCACAAGACAGCTGTATCCGCCCGACAATCACGATGAAGGGAAGCTCTTGCGCCTAACGCAGCAGTATTTTCTGGTATCCGCCTCTCTGCAGAGCATTATCCGTGATTATTTCGTTGCAAACGGCAGCCTTGGCGGATTTGAAGAAAAGGTTGCAATTCATATCAATGACACACATCCCGCTCTTTGCATTCCTGAGCTGATGCGGATATTAATGGACGTCTATTCCTATTCCTGGGATGAGGCGTGGCGTACGGTGACGCGAAGCGTCACGTACACGAACCACACCGTTATGCCCGAGGCGCTTGAAGCCTGGCGCGTAGACCTTTTTAAGATGAAGCTACCGCGTATTTTCGGGATCGTCAACGAGATCAATCGTAGGTTTTGCGCCGATCTTTGGAAAATGTATCCCGGTGATTGGGATCGCATTTCCCGCATGGCGGTCATTGCATACGGGCAGGTGCGAATGGCGAATTTAAGCGTACTCGCTTCTCATACGGTCAACGGAGTTTCGGCGCTTCACAGTGAGATCCTAAAGAAAACAGTTTTCCACGATTTTTATAAAATGACCCCTTGGAAATTCACGAACGTGACCAACGGAGTCGTGCATCGGCGTTGGCTATGCGCGGCCAACCCGGGGCTTTCGGCTCTTTTAAACGAATGTATTGGCGACGGATACGCGAAGGAACCGAGGCTACTTGAAAAATTCCTGACATTCAGCGAGGACGCGAACGTCAATCAGCGAATCGGAGAGATCAAGCGCGAAAACAAAGAACGCTTTTGTGCGTATGCCAAGGAAAAAACGGGACGAATCCTTTCGCCCGACAGCATTTTTGACGTCCAGATCAAGCGCCTGCATGAATACAAGCGTCAGCTTCTGAACGCGTTGAAAATTATGGCGTTGTCCCTGGAGCTATCTGCCGATCCCAATGCAGATATTCCGCCGCAAACCTTTATTTTTGGCGCGAAGGCGGCACCGGGATACGTGATGGCAAAGCAGATCATCAAGCTCATTTATTTTCTTGGCGAGGAGCTTGAAAAAAATCCGCTGACACGCGATCGATTGAAGGTCGTTTTTATGGAGGATTACAACGTCAGCATGGCAGAGGTTTTGATTCCTGCAAGTGAGATTAGCGAACAAATATCGCTTGCGGGAAAAGAGGCAAGCGGTACCGGAAATATGAAGCTGATGATGAACGGAGCGCTGACGCTCGGCACGCTTGACGGTGCGAACGTCGAGATTCTTGATGCCGTGGGACGTGAGAACATCTATATTTTCGGGATGAACACCGAGGAGGTTGACGAGCTTTGGCGTAGCGGATACGATGCTAAATCCTTCTACCGTTCCTCCGAGCGTTTGCACGAGGTTGTGGAACGGCTGTATCACCCAATCGGTGGACAGAGCTTTTCACACATTGCCGATTACCTGATCAACGGAACGGGGGCGGTCGCTGATCCGTTTATGTGCCTTGCCGATTTTGATTCTTATTTTTATGAGCATCGGCGAATCTGCACTGATTACGGTGATGCGTCGGGGTGGAACCGTCGATCGCTTGTAAATATTGCGAAAAGCGGACGCTTCGCATCGGATGAAAGCATTCAGAAATATGCAAAAGATATCTGGCGGATCGAGCCTGTGGGGAAATAATATGGAGCGCTACCGTTTTTCAAACGATTATACGACACAATACGGGGAATTTATATTTGAAAGCAAAAAAGAGAAGGAGTGCGGCTTTGCCTTTTCGGTTACTGACACGGTTATTGCAAGGCTGAAGCTGCCAAGGTCCCTTGGCACGGTATCCGCTATCCTGCATTTACAATCGGATCTCACGGGGGAATGCTTTAGCATCCCCCTTTCTCACCGTGATTACGAATTGGATATGGATCGCTATGAAGCGGAGCTTGCCCCCGCTTCTCACCTCGCGGGCCTTTATTTCTTCACCGTAGAGCTTTGCGGTGCGGCGAGGGCTTTATTCTGCAAAAAGGAATATGCCACCCACAGGATCACATTCAGCGCGCACGAAAATCCGTACAGCGCGGGTTTTCAGCTTCTGCTCGCTGATTTTAAGTATCCTGCACCCGATTGGATCTACGGTGGTGTCATTTATCACGTGTTTGTCGATCGCTTCAAAAAAGGGGGAAATTACCCCGTGCGCACAGATGCGATCTACGAGCCCGATTGGGAGAACGGGATCCCCCAGTTCCCCGAATTTCCCGGTGCGCCGCTTGAAAATAACTTGTTCTTCGGTGGGGATCTTGACGGAATTACGCAAAAGCTCGATCATATCGCATCACTTGGTGTCAGGGCGATCTACCTGTCACCGATCTTCGAGGCTTATTCCAACCATAAGTACGACACGGGAGATTATCTGAAGATCGACGAAATGTTCGGCGGGGAGGCGGCGTTTCAGCGACTGTTGAAGGCGGCGGATACGAAGGGGATCTCACTCATACTTGACGGTGTGTTCAATCACACGGGTGACGATAGCCTCTATTTCAATAAAAAAGGAAGGTATCCCACACTCGGCGCGTATCAAGGTCAAGAGTCGCCGTATTATAATTGGTATGAATTTGAGGAATTTCCCGATCGGTATACGTGCTGGTGGAACATTTCAATTTTGCCGCGTTTGCGTTTGGATGAGCCGTCCTGCCTTGAATTTTTTCTCGGAAATGAAGGGGTTGTTGCTAAATATGCGAGAATGGGTGTGCGTGGGTTTCGCCTGGACGTGGCAGATGAATTGAATGAGTCCTTTATCGAAGGACTGAAGCACCGACTTTCTCTGTGCCAACCCAAGTCTATTCTTTACGGGGAGGTATGGGAGGATGCATCGAACAAGATCGCTTACGGAAAAAGACGGCGTTATTACCTCGGGACGGAGCTTGACGGCGTGATGAATTATCCCCTGCGGACGGGGATCATTTCCTTCGTGCGGGATGGCGAAACGATCCCGCTGCAATATGCACTGATCGACGTAATGGAGAACATGCCGAAGCGAATACGGGATGCACAGATGAACCTGCTCGGCACGCACGACACGGAACGGATCCTAACGGTTTTGTCGGGCGTTGGCAGAGGGGGGCGCGAAAACCGAGAGTTGGCTTTCGCACGCTTAAGCGAAAAGATGCGCGATTTAGCGAAACGGCGGCTTTTGATCTCTTACCTTCTTCTTGCGACCTTGCCGGGGATTCCTGCTGTTTTTTACGGAGACGAGGCGGGGCTGGAGGGATACGGAGATCCTTTTAACCGTATGCCTTATCCGTGGGGGCGCGAGGACGCTACGATACTTGCCCATTATCAAAAGATAGGGGGACTGCGGCGGCGCTACTCGGTTTATAAAACGGGTAGCTTTAGACTCTGCCTGTTGAATACAGATATTTTAGCTTTTTCAAGACGTGATGAAAAAGACGAATATCTGACGCTGATCAACCGTAGTAACGAAAGATATAAGGTGAGTGCGATCGAAGAATTCGCGGTCTTGACAGAAGGTGAAAAATGTAGTAAAATGATTATCCTCAATGGAATTTCGGGCGCAGTGATCCGAATCCCAAAGACGGCGATCAAGGAGTTATGCATCCAAAAAATAACGGAGTGACCTTATGAATTTACTACTGATCGGGATGCCCGGGTGCGGAAAAAGCACGCTCGGCGTTCTTCTCGCGAAAACGATGGGACTGCAATTCATAGATACGGATCTTTTGATTCAAAAGCAGGAGGGGCGCCTTTTGCAGCAGGTGATAGACGAAGACGGGCTTGCCGCTTTTTTAAAAGCGGAGGAAAGGGCGCTGCTTTCGATCGACACTGACCGTACCCTGATCGCGACCGGGGGCAGTGCTGTCTATTCGGATGTGGGAATGCGTCACTTGAAGCAAAATGCTTATACCGTTTTTCTGCACGTAGAGAAGGACGTTCTCTTTTCGCGCTTACAGGACAGCGCTCAAAGAGGGATAGCGATTCCCGACGGAATGACGCTGGATGACCTATATACCGAAAGAGCACCTCTTTATCGCTCATATGCGGATCACGTCTTTTGCGGAAGCGGTGGGGATATCGTGTCTTCTATGCAGAGCTTAAGGAAATTTCTCCTGGCCCAAAACCTTTTCTAAAACAAGAGTCGGCACTTCTGCCGACTCTTTTATATTAAAAACAGGATGTTTTTGAGCGCTTTGTAAAATACGTTCAATTCATTTTGGTCGTTGAAAATACTAAAGGATAGGCGTACCGTTCCGTTTGGAAGCGTGCCGAGTGTCCGATGCGCCAGGGGCGCGCAGTGAAGTCCTGTGCGAACGCAGATCCCTTCTCGGCTGAGCTGTTCGCCGATTGCGGATGGGTGCGCGTTCTTATAATTGAAGGAAAGAACACCGCCGCCGTTTTTCGCGCTATATACCGTCGCACCCAAAGAATCCAGAATATCCCTTGCGCGGAGGACGAGCGCCCTTTCATGGTCCTCAATTGCCTTCACACCGAAGGACTTAATACGTTCGACGCCAGCCAGCAAGGATGCGACGGCGGGCGTCGGGAGGGTCCCCGCTTCCATTCGTTCAGGTAACGCTCTTGGCATTTCCGTGGAGATCGAGGTGCTGCCACTTCCGCCTTCAATGAGCGTTTGAAGCTCTTCCGTTTCTGAAAAACAGATAAAGCCGCATCCCTGAATTCCGAACAATCCCTTGTGCCCCGGGGCGCAGAGAGCGGTTGCACCGATCTTCGTAAAGGAAATCGGCAAATGACCGACGCTTTGCGATGCATCGACGATAAAGATGATCTTCTTTTGTGCACAGTATGCCCCAAGCCGTTCAATATCACAACGATGACCGTCTACGTTTGAAACGTGGTTCAGTACGATCATATCCGGTCTACGGCGTGCCACGCGCGTTATAGATGCGATCGGATCCTCACGGCAGTTAAATACGTCAAATTCAATCGTTTGCTCCCGCTTTAATAGGTTGATCGGGCGGTAGACTGCATTGTGCTCCATATTCCCGATCAGGACGTACATTCCTTGCCGTATTTGTGATTTAATCGCAAGATTCAAAGCGTAGGTGGCGTTGAGAGTGAAAACGATATTTTCGGGTGCTTTGACTTCTAAAAGCTCGGCGATGCTACACCGCGTGTTGTAGATCAGCTCTGCGGCAGCAGCGGCAAGCGCGTGAGAGCTACGCCCAGGGTTGCCGCCTGCGGTAACGAGGCAACGCTCGATCGCCTCAATGACGGAGCGCGGTTTAGGATAGGAGGTTGCAGCATTGTCAAAGTAGATGCGCGCATTATTCATCGGTGGAATCAAGTACCTCGTAGCGTATGGCGGCGCTTTTGAAGATTGCGGCTGCCTCCATCAAATGTGAATCCGATATTTCCAAGCCGTAGCCGCACCCTCTGTGCATTTTATCGGGTGGGTTATGCAGGATCTTCGTCGGTATACCTGCGGCCTCCAACAGCTTACGGCCCTTCATCGCGTAGGTGACGGACCCGATGTAAAAGAGTTTCTTGCTCAATTGTCTGCTCCTTTCTGGGGACGTTTGATATACAGCGTGGTCTGTGTAATGCTATCATATGAAGCATTTCGTGTTTGAGTGTATCACACGTCTTCAAAAAATGCAAAAAAAACAAAAATATCTTTGAATTTCCAAAGAAAAGCATAGACAAATTTCAAATAATATGTTATAATTCAATATTATAAGTCTTGTCGGAGAAGTATATGAAGATATATTCTTTTGTGGGAAACGGCTTTTCTTCAAATTGCTACGTGATCCTTGACGGTGGCGGCGAGCACGCTGTTGTGATCGATCCCTCTGTCGATTTTGATACGGTCTTTTCGGCTCTGCCTACGAAACCGAGCTTTGACTATATACTTTTGACCCACGGTCATTTCGATCATATTCTGGAGCTTGATGACTGGAGAAGCCGAACGGGCGCTCCCGTTTTTATACACGCTGAGGATGCGAATATGCTGACAGATCCGAAAAGGAGTTGTTTTTATCAGTTTTACGGTTTGCAAACGGTGTTTGCGCCCGCGGACGGTAGCTTCTACGACGGAATGCTTTTGCAGTTTGGCGATACCTGCCTCAAGGTACTTCATACACCCGGGCACAGCGGAGGATCCGTATGCTTTTTGGCAGAGGATCTTTTGGTGACCGGTGACACGCTTTTTGCCGACGGCGGCGTTGGCAGGACCGATCTTCCCGGCGGAAATATGATGGCGCTGCGCGACTCCTTGCGCTCGGTCCTTTCGATGCCTCAAAATCTGACGATCTATCCCGGTCACGGTGATCCGTCGACGATCGGGGCTGAACTAAATAACCATTCATACCTATAACGGAGGTCTAAAACAATATGGAAGAGATGAGATCCAATTTTATTCACGATATTATCGACGAAAATCTGAAGGAAAATCCCGATCTGAAGATCCACACGCGTTTTCCGCCCGAGCCGAACGGCTACCTGCATATCGGAAGCGCAAAGGCGATCTGGATCAATACCGCTACCGCGAAAAAATACGGCGGTCTTTTCAATCTCCGCTATGATGATACGAACCCTGCGAAGGAAGGCGACGAATACGTTCGCTCGATCTACGAGGATCTGAAGTGGCTTGGCTGTGAGCCGACCGGCGGCATCTATTACGGTTCGGATTATTTTGACAAATGCTATGAGTTTGCGATCCAACTGATCAAGGCAGGGAAGGCTTATGTCTGTGATCTCAGCGCCGATCAGATGCGCGAATATCGCGGCACGCTTACGGAGCCCGGCAAGGACAGCCCTTACCGCAACCGCTCGGTTGAGGAAAACCTTGACCTTTTTGAGCGTATGAAAAACGGCGAATTTCCCGATGGAGCAAAGACGCTCCGCGCGAAGATCGATATGTCCTCGCCCAATATGAATATGCGTGACCCTGCGATCTACCGAATCGTTCACGTTGACCATCATCGCCAGGGAAATAAGTGGTGCATTTATCCTCTTTACGATTACGCGCATCCGATCCAGGACGCGCTGGAAGGGATCACGCATTCGCTCTGCTCGATTGAATTTGAAAATCACCGTCCGCTTTACGACTGGGTGGTTGACAATATCGGCTTTGAAAAGAAGCCGCATCAGTATGAGTTTGCTCGCCTGAACGTTACGCATACGGTCATGAGTAAGCGTTACCTGCGCCAGCTTGTGGAAACAAATCTGGTCGACGGATGGGATGATCCCCGTATGCCTACGCTCTGCGGACTTCGCCGCCGCGGCTACACACCGTCCTCTATTTTTGATTTCGTTGCGCGTGCGGGTGTTGCGAAGGCGTATAGCGTCGTTGATTATGAGTTGCTCGAGCATTGTATTCGCGAGGAATTGAACGAGACGGCACCGCGAAGAATCGCCATCCTGAACCCGATCAAGGTTACCGTTACGAACTTTCCCGAGGATCAGGTTGAGTATTTCGATTTGCCGAACAATCCGAAAAATCCCGAAGCGGGAACACGTAAGCTCCCCTTTAGCAAGCACTTGTGGATCGATGCTGACGATTTCAGTGAGGTCCCGCCGCCGAAATTCTTCCGTTTGAAGCCCGACGGCGAGGTTCGTCTGATGGGTGCTTATATCATCCGCTGTAACGAGATCGTTAAGAATCCGGACGGTAGCATCAAGGAATTGCTTTGCACCTGTGATCTTGAGACCAAAAACGGAAATCCCGTCGACGGAAGAAAGGTCAAGGGAACGATCCATTGGCTTTCTGTCGACACCGCTCTTGACACGAAGCTTTCTCTCTTTGAGCATCTCTTTACGATCGAGAACGTAGCCGATATTCCTGAGGATAAGACCTACGGCGATTATCTCAATACCGATTCCGTCGTTCATTATGAGAACTGCAAGATCGAGCCGTCCTTGGCGGAGGCGAAGCCCGGCGACAGATTCCAGTTCGTTCGTGTCGGTTATTTTGTAAAGGATACGAAATATGAAAACACCTTCAACCGAATCGTTGGGCTGAAGGATGCTTATCAGGTAAAATAAGGAGACTGATATGAAATTCAATACCAAATGCGTGCAAGCTGGCTATACTCCCAAAAACGGAGAGCCGAGAGTTTTGCCGATCGTGCAGAGCACGACTTATAAATACGATTCAAGCGTAGAGATGGGACAGCTCTTTGACCTTGAGGCTTCCGGATACTTCTATACGCGCCTTCAGAATCCCACGAACGACACCGTCGCGGCAAAGATCGCGGCGCTTGAGGGCGGCGTTGGTGCCATGCTGACGTCTTCCGGTCAGGCGGCTTCCTTTTTCTCGCTCTTTAACATTTGCTCGTGCGGAGACCATATCGTTTCCTCTGCGGCAATTTACGGCGGAACCTTTAATCTTCTCGGCGTTACGATGAAAAAAATGGGTATTGAGGTGACCTTCGTTGATCCCGATGCGGATGAAGAAACCTTGAATGCCGCATTCCGTCCGAATACCAAAGCGGTATTTGCCGAGAGCATTGCGAACCCCGCGCTGATCGTTCTGGATATTGAAAAGTTTGCGAGAATTGCGCACGCACACGGCGTTCCGCTGATCGTTGACAATACCTTCCCGACGCCCGCAAACCTTCGCCCCTTTGAGTTCGGTGCGGATATCGTTACGCACTCAACTACCAAGTATATGGACGGACACGCTTCCGCCGTTGGCGGCGTTATCGTTGACAGCGGTAATTTTGATTGGACGAAGTATGCGGATAAGTATCCCGGGCTTTGCACGCCTGACGATTCCTATCACGGTATTACGTACACCGAGCGCTTCGGTAAGATGGCGTATATCACGAAGGCGACCGCACAGCTGATGCGCGACCTTGGCTCGATCCAATCTCCTCAGAACGCGTTTTTGATCAATACGGGACTTGACACCCTCGCTTTGCGTATGGAAAGACATTGCTCCAATGCGCAGAAGGTTGCGGAATTTTTGGCATCCAATGAGAATGTCAGTTGGGTCAACTACCCGGGACTTCCCGACAACCGCTATTACGCACTTGCACAGAAATATATGCCGAACGGTACCTGCGGAGTCGTCTCCTTCGGCGTGAAGGGCGGCAGAGAAGCGGCAACCAAATTTATGGATAGTCTGAAGCTTGCCGCGATCGTTACGCACGTTGCTGACGTACGCACCTGTGTTCTGCATCCTGCAAGCACGACGCACCGTCAGCTGACCGATCAGCAGCTGATCGAATGCAAGATCTCCCCCGATCTGATCCGTCTTTCCGTAGGAATTGAGGACGTGGACGATATCATTGCGGATATCAAGCAGGCGCTGGAAGCATAAAACAAAAAACACTGTCTGTTAAAGACAGTGTTTTTTTGTATCAGCGCTTTTGTGCGAGCAACCAATTGATCAGATTGGTGTCCTCGTATGCGGGCTCCCACGAGCCGTGACCAACGTTGTGGAAGATCGTCAGCTTCGGGTTGCCGCCTGCCGCCTTGACCGCATCGACCATTTCGATCGAATTCTTAGGAGGAACGACGGTGTCAGCATCACCGTGAAACGCCCAAATCGGCATATTTTTTAGGGCAGAACAACGCCAAGAAAGTCCACCGCCGCAAATCGGGGCAATCGCCGCGAAAAAGTCGGGATAGGTTACCGCAAGATCCCACGAGCCAAATCCGCCCATGCTGAGACCTGTCGCCGTGATGCGATCGGGATCGATCGGATTTTCGGCAACGGTTTTGTCGATCAATTCCTTTATCTGGATGGGGAAGGAATTCCAGCAAAATCCGTTTGGACACTGGGGGGCTAAGATGAAGGCGGGGATATCAAGTCCCTGTCTTACATATTTGGGAATACCGTGTACGTAAAGCAGCTCCGTATCGGTGCCGCGTTCTCCTGCGCCGTGAAGGCATACGATCAAGGGATAGGATTCTCCTTCCTTAATCGTTTTGGGAGAAAGAAGAATATAGTTGAAGCTTGTTTGTGTTTTGCTTGTAAAAATAGCCATAGCGTTCTCTCTTTCTATGAACAAAAAAGCGTCCGAAGACGCTTTTTGTTTTTAATTAGCCGATCTTTGCGGCATTGACCTTGATGCCGGGGCCCATCGTAGATGCGATAACGCAGCTCTTGATGTACTGACCCTTTGCAGCAGCGGGCTTTGCCTTAATGATTGCACCCAGGAGGGTGTTGAAGTTTTCGGTAAGCTTTTCAGCACCGAAGGAAGCCTTACCAACAGGGCAGTGGATGATGTTCGTCTTATCCAGACGGTACTCGATCTTACCTGCCCTGGCTTCAGTAACTGCACGTGCAACGTCCATCGTGACGGTGCCTGCCTTCGGGTTCGGCATCAGGCCCTTAGGACCGAGAACCTTACCGAGACGGCCGATAACGCCCATCATATCGGGAGTAGCGATGACAACGTCGAAGTCGAACCAGTTCTCGCCGGTAATCTTGGCAACGAGATCCTCAGCACCAACGTAATCAGCGCCTGCCTCTTCAGCTGCCTTAGCCTTGTCGCCCTTTGCGAATACCAGGGTCTTTACCGACTTACCGGTACCGTGGGGAAGAACGATAGCGCCACGAACCTGCTGGTCAGCGTGACGGGAGTCAACGCCCAGACGAACGTGAACCTCGATGGTTTCGTCGAACTTTGCCTTAGCGGTCTGGCAAACCAGCTCCATTGCCTCGGTAGAGTCGTACAGCTTGGATTTTTCGATCAGTGCGGTGCTAGCCGCATA
This sequence comes from Eubacteriales bacterium, assembly GCA_045532985.1. GTDB lineage: Bacteria > Bacillota > Clostridia > Oscillospirales > CAG-272 > UBA1740. The sequence continues at coordinate 20,718 of JAZSGY010000097.1, forward strand.
ATTTTTGCTCATCTTCATTACTCATCAACCCCCAATCAGTCAGCGATCGTGACACCCATGCTACGTGCGGTGCCTGCGATCATGCGCTCAGCAGCCTCGATGGAACCTGCGTTCAGGTCGGGCATCTTCTGCTCAGCAATCTTGCGAACCTGCTCCTTGGTCAGGGAAGCGACCTTGGTCTTGTTCGGAACAGCGGAAGCGGTCTCAATGCCGCAAGCCTTCTTGATCAGAACGGGAGCGGGAGGAGTCTTGGTGATAAAGGTGAAGGAACGGACTGCGTAAACCGTGATGACAACGGGGATGATCAGACCGATGTCGTTCTTGGTTCTTTCATTGAACTCTTTGGTGAAGTTGGGGATGGAAACACCATACTGACCCAACGCAGGACCTACCGGAGGCTGAGGAGTTGCCTTGCCTGCGGGAAGCTGCAATTTGATATAACCGGAAATTTTCTTTGCCATTGTTAAATACACCTCCAAATGTGGTAATTTCAACGGGAGAATTCAAAAATTTTTCTCCCTCCCACGAGTGTCCGTTTGCAAACGGATCCTTGGCATTGCCGAATGCTTATTCGGCGAGTTTTACGTCCTTCGCATCCACGATGATCGGGATCGCACGACGTTGCGTGGACGCCAAAACAGTAACCTGCTTCTTGTCCTCGCTGATTTCCTGCAAAGTACCGCTGTAGCCGGCGAACATACCGGAAACAACAGAAACCTTGTCGCCTACATTGAGAGAGAACTCCTGCGTGTGGATCTCGATACGGAAGTATTCGATCTCTTCCTCCGTGAGCGGAGTGGGGGCCGATCCGGGGCCGACAAAACCGGTAACACCGGTAATGTTACGGACAACGTGCCAGCTTTCGTCCGTCATCGTCATCTTGACCAATACGTAGCAAGGGAAGAGCTTGGTCTCAACCTCTTTTTCCTCACCCTTATCATTCGTAACGACGGAGGTTTCAACAGGAATCTGAATTTCATAGATCAAGTGACCGAGGCCACGGTTTTCTACAATCTTCTCGATGCTTGCTTTTACTTTGTTTTCATAGCCTGAATACGTGTGAACAACATACCATCTGGGACCAACGTTCATCTCGTTAATATTGCTCATAGTACCTGTCCTTAGGTGAACAAGTTCAGCTTGCTCAAGCCTTCAATGCCCTTCCAAAAACCGAAGTCCACAAGGCCGATCACAATGCTGACGGCAATAACCGTAACAACGACAACGATCGTTTGCTTGCGCGTTTCCTTGGCAGACAGCCAAACGACCTTTTTCATTTCGCTGATAAGATCACGGAAAAACTTTTTGATAGCACGAGCCGCACGAACAAAGATGTTCGGTTTCTTAGGGGTTCGCTTTGCATTCTTGGAAGCCGTAACTTCCTCGGAAGCTGCAGTGTCTTTGATTTCTTCTGCCATTGCGTGAATCCTTTCCGTAGATCTTACTTTGTTTCTTTGTGCAAAGTATGCTTACGACAGAAACGGCAGAACTTGTTCATTTCAAGTCTGTCCGGGTCGTTTTTTTTGTTTTTCTTTGTGTCGTAATTTCTTTGCTTGCACTCAGTGCACGCCAACGTAATCTTGACTCTCATATCGGCACCTCCTCATAAAATTTAAGGCCTTCGCCTTATGAAATCCGGAATAGATCCGGTGTACCTCCCTCATTGTCGCGGGTGTACCTTGTCCCAGAAAAAGGCACACAAAAAAAGCCCTCCGACAAGAGGTACAGAAATTATATCACATTCTTTGCGGTTTGTCAATACAAAATGAAAAGTTTTTTACAATAATATTATTTAGTGAAAAAAGGTGGATTTTTGAGACAAATGTGCTATAATATAAAGGACATCTGAATTTTTTTGGAGACCTCTTGCTTTATGAAAAATCTGCTTTCGGTTTTGTTTGGAAAAAACAAAAATATAAACGATCCCGATCTTCGACGCAGGTACGGAATGCTCTCGGGGTGGCTCGGCATTTTTCTGAATCTCTTGCTGTCCGCGGGAAAGCTCACGGTCGGAATTCTGTTTTCCTCCATTTCCGTCATTGCCGATGCACTGAACAATCTGTCAGACGCCGGCTCCTCACTGATCTCCGTGATCAGCTTCCGCATTTCTGCAAAGCCGCCCGATAAAAAGCACCCCTTCGGACACGCGCGTATCGAGTACGTTGCGTCGATGATCGTGTCCTTTCTCATCCTTCTCGTTTCTTACGAGCTTTTGGTTGAATCTATAAACAAAATACGCTTCGGCGGAGAGCAGGTCTTCAGCACGGTGACTCTTTGGGTGCTGGGGGCGGCTGTTCTTGTGAAGATCCTGCTCGGTGTTTTCAATCGCTTGCTTGGCTCCCGAATTGATTCCGAGATCCTTAAGGCTACTGCATTTGACAGCTTTTCGGATGCCCTCTCAAGCCTTGCGGTTCTGATCTGTCTTGTCGTTTCAAAAATCAGCGGAGTGGATCTTGACGGATACGTCGGTGTCGGGGTTTCCGTTGTGATCGCCATTGCGGGCATCAAGGTGCTGAACGATACCAAAAATTCGATCCTTGGCGAGTCGCCGAAGGCAGAGCAGATCGAACAGATCCGCGCAATCGTTGCGGAATACCCCGACATTCTCGGCATACACGATCTTGTCGTTCATCAATACGGTCCTTCCTTTGCGATGGTTTCGCTTCATGCAGAGGTAGACGGCAAGCGTGATTTTTTTGAAATGCACGATACGGTCGATCTTGTCGAGCAGCGACTGAACCGTGAAATGCACGTGATCGCGACCATTCATATGGATCCGATCGTTGTTGACGATGCGCGTACGCTTTTGCTTCGCGACCGGGTTCTTGGGGCAGTCCGATCGATCGATCCGAGCTTGAACATTCACGATTTTCGCTTTGTGGACGGTATTTCACACATTAATTTTATATTTGATCTTGAAGCCTCATTTGATATTACGATGACCGACGACGTGCTTCGCGAATGCGTTTGTGAAAAGGTATCTGAGTTGGATCAGAAATACAAATGCGTGATCTCGGTAGATCGCTGTTAGGTTTGTTTTTTTGAGGTAAGCTATGACTCTTAAGAAGTTGGCAGAGCTGTCGGGCGTTTCGGTTGCAACGGTCTCAAAGGCATTTTCGCACAGCAGGGAGATCAATCGGGAAACGCGTGAGCATATTTTTGAGATCGCTCGGCGCGAAGGGTGCTTTGAAAAGTATGACAAGGGCGCGCATGACCGAGTGGTCATTGCCGTTTTGTGCCCCGAGATCTGCAGTGAATTTTATACGAGAATACTCACGTCCCTGGAAGAAGGGTTCGGACAGCGTGGGATCGATACAGTCTTTTCGGTCACGCATTTCGATCCTGTAGAGACGGCACGACTCTACAATTATTATGCAGGGCGACAAAGCGTATCGGGTGTGATCGTGATCGGCGATACAACGCAAATCAAGGATATCGGATGCGTTCCGACGGTGCAGATCGACGGGGCGACTAATATCGAGGATGCGTGTCTTCGCTTCGATATGACGAGCGCATTTTATGATGCCGTACAGCTTTTGAAGGAGCTCGGTCACGAGCGTATTGCGTTTATCGGAGAGGCAAAAACGCTACTGAAGCGCGATCTGTTTTTCGACGCGATGCGCAAGGCTGGGCTGCCCGTGAGCGGCGACTACGTTATCGTCGGAGAGGAACGCTTCGAGAAGGCGGGGAGGATTGCAATGCAAAAGCTCTTGCTCTGCGATCCGATCCCTACTGCCGTGATTGCCGCATATGACTATATCGCATTCGGCGCGATGCAGTTTGCAAGGGAGCGCGGAATCAGGATCCCGGAGCAAATGTCTGTGATCGGAATCGATGACCTGTCCTTGAACAACTACGTTGACGTACCTCTGTCCTCGATCAGAGTGGATACGGACAAGCTTTGCGAAACGGTGATCCGTATGATGCTTGGAAAGCTCAGGCATTGCTTTTACAAGCTCAAGGACTCAACGACGTTTGACGCCGAGCTTGTACGCCGAGAAACGGTTGCAAGCGCGCCAAGCGAAGAAAAAACTAAAGGAGACGACAATGTTATTTAATCAAGAACGCTTCGGAATGTTTATTCATTACGGAATTTATTCTGTCGGTGCTTGGCACGAGCAGGCGCAGTGGCGTCTTGGAATTCCGAAGGAGGAATACGTTAAATACGCCGAGAATTTCGCACCCAGACACGGTTGCGTCGATGCGTGGCTGAACGAGGCGAAAGAGTGCGGAGTGGAGTATATCTGCTTCACCTCAAAGCACCACGACGGCTTCTGTATGTGGGATACGAAGTATACCGATTACAACATTATGAACTCGCCGTACGGAAAGGATATGCTACGCGAGGTCGCGGACGGTTGTCACCGTCTGGGACTCGGGTTTGCAATTTATTATTCCGTGCCCGACTGGCACTATAAGCATTCCGTAAATCTTGGTGGCGATCATCAGCTTGCATCGCCGAATGCGGGTGACGAGCCGAACGAGGAGCTTTATAAGGCGTATCTTAAGAATCAGATCCGTGAGCTTTTGACGAACTACGGAAAGGTCGACGCGCTCTTCTGGGACATTCCGCCGAAAAATTACGACCCCACCATCAACGCGTTCGTACGTGAGCTACAGCCCGGGATCCTGATCAATGACCGCGGATATTCGGAGGGAGATTATTCGACCCCCGAGCGAAGCGTACCCAGCGGTAACTTTACACGGCTGACCGAGGCATGTCAATCGGTCGGCATGCAGAGCTGGGGCTATCGGGAAGGGGAGGATTATTTTTCCCACCGTTTTCTGATGGGCTCGATGGATAGCATTATGGCACGCGGCGGCAATTATCTTCTGAACGTCGGTCCGCGCGCTGACGGAGATCTTCCCGACGAGGCGATCGACACCCTGCGCGCTGTTGGACGTTGGTATCAGCGTGTGGCGGAGGCTTATCGGAATACGGAATATCTCGTTTTGCCAAATCAGCCCTATGCGGTGACGCTTCGTGAGGACAGTCTTTATATTCATTTGCCTGCAAACGCGCAGTCCTCCGGAATTTCCTTGCGCCCAATTGACATTTTGCCGAAGTCCGTGACCGTTCTGAACACGGGCGACGCCTTGCCCTTTGCCGTCGAGTATCTTCCGATCTTCTTTGATTTTCAAAAGATCGAAGAACGAAACGCCTTTTTACACGTACAGAAGATCCCCGTGAACGATCTGTGCGGTGAGGTGATCGTTCTCAAAATCGAGTTTGAAAAGGGCGACGGAGAAAAGATAAAGAGAATTCTGGAAGCTGAGGACAGCTTCAAAGAGGTCTTGTAATAACCTGAAAATTTGCGGAGATATGGAATGAAACTGTATTCGAGACTAAAAAGCACGCCCTTGTTTTTTCGTCTTTCGCTTATTGCTTTGATCTTGTCGGGATCCTTTCATCTTCTTTTTCGCCTTTCAACGACCGTGTCGGATCTTTTTAACCGAAGCGTCGGCGCCTTCTTTCGCCTTCTGTTTGCAAATCTGACGGGGTGGATCCCGTTTTCGGTGGCGGAGCTTCTGCTTACCGTTGTTTTGCCGATTCTTTTCGTCTTGGCGATTCTCGTTTGCGCGATTCGTCGCTTGCACCAATATCGCAGGACTCTGTTCTTCGTCTGCCTCTCTCTTCCAAGTGCCGTTTATTTGCTTTTCGTACTGACCTTCGCGGCAGGGTATTCCACGAGTCCGTTTGCGGAGCGGGTATCCTTGAAGCAAACACCTGTTTCCGCTCAATCGCTTTACGCTACGGCGACGGTTCTCGTTGATGAGATCAAGGCACTTGAAAATGAAATTGAGATCCGACCCAACGAAAGCTCCGAGATGCCCTTTTCCTTTGAGGAGCTGAATGCGCAGCTGCTTGACTCTTATCAGCGATTGGTTGGCAGGATCGACGGATTGCATACGTATTCCGTCCCTGCAAAGCCGATCCTTCTGAGCCACCCGATGGTATATACGCATATTACGGGCGTTTATTCCTTTTTCACGGGGGAGGCAAACGTGAATACTGCCTATCCCGATTACGTGCAGGTCTATACGACAGCCCACGAGCTGGCGCATCAGCGCGGGATCGCCAGAGAAGACGAGGCGAATTTCGTCGCGTTTCTCGCGTGTATCGAGGCGGAGCATCCCTATATTCGCTACTGTGGATATATGAATCTGCTTGAATACGTCAGTATTGCCCTTTACGAGGCAGACCCCGAGTCTTACGCTGATCTTACCCTCAGCTTCAATTTCACGATACGAAGTGAGCTTTACGGTTATCAGAGCTTTCTTGCAAGCTATGAAGACACTGTGATCGGCGATATCTCAAACGGATTCAACGACGCGTATCTGACGGTGCAGGGTACTCCCGGTGTGAAGAGCTACGGTCTTGTCGTCGATCTTGCAGTCGCTTATTTTCAAAACCAAATACAGTAACCAAACAAACCATCTTGCAGTATGATGATAGCAGAGGCATTCGCTTTACCACGGAGGTGAAAATTCTGCTTTCATGAGCGAGATGGTTATTTTTGGCGGCAATCGTCTCTGCGGCGAGGTCAAAGTCAGCGGAGCAAAGAATGCCGCCCTTCCGATTTTATTTGCAACGATCTTGATCACAAAAGATCGTGTTTTTCTTCAAAATATCCCAAGGATCCGTGACGTCGAGCTTAGCTTTTCCATCCTGCGCGAGCTAGGGATCACGGTAGAAAAAAAGCAAAGCGTTTACGAGATCTGCACCGATCTTGCATCCTACCGACAGCCGTCTGCATCGACGGTCGGAGAAATGCGCGCCAGCACCTATTTGATGGGAGCGATGCTCGGTCGCTTCGGCAGGGTAGAAATGCCGATGCCCGGCGGATGCGATTTTGGCACGCGCCCGATCGATCTGCATCTGCTTGCGTTTGAAAAAATGGGTGCAAAATGTGAAAAAAAAGAAGACCGCGTCATCGTTTCAGCGGAGCGCTTGCACGGTGCTACGGTCGTTTTTCCGATCGTCTCGGTCGGTGCCACCGTGAACGCGCTGCTTGCGGCAGTAGCGGCGGAGGGCGAAAGCGTGATCGTCAACGCCGCACGCGAGACGCACGTTTCGGATCTTTGTAGATTTTTGTGCGCATGCGGTGCTGAAATATCGGGGATAGGAACCCCGATTTTGAGGATTTGCGGAGGGAAAGCACTACACGGATGTAGCTATCGGATCATTGATGATACGCTTGAAATGGCAACTTATTTATCGGCAGCATTCGCAACGCGAGGAGAAGTCAAGGTCAAGGGGCAGTTTGATCCTTCGATAGAGCCCATCGTACGACCGCTCTACGAGATGGGGGCATTGATCCGCGAGGAGGATGACGGGGTCAGCTTGAATGCAGAGGTAAATCGCTTTGGAACGGCAATCAGAACCGCGCCGTCACCCGGATTTCCGACCGATCTTCATCCTTTGTTTACCGTACTACTGTGTCTGACGAAAAACGGTGGAAGCGTAGAGGAAACCGTTTGGCAAGAACGCTTTCGCTACGCTCTGGAGCTTCAAAAAATGGGAGCGTCGCTTCGCCGTGTCGGATCAAGGATCTACGCAACACCGTCGTCGCTTCGCGGCGAAAGCGTCGTTGCAGTTGATCTGCGCGCAGGCGCCGCGCTCATTATCGCGGGGCTCGCATCGCGTGGGAAGACGGTGATCAAAAATACGGAGCTGATCGAACGTGGATATGAAAGCATCGCCGATAAGCTTTGTGCGCTTGGTGCCAATATTGAAAAAAGGCAGTGATTCACTGCCTTTTTATAGAGCGCTTTCTTTCTTGCGGGCGAGCGGTCAAGATCGCCCCCATAATCGATAGAAGGATCACTGCCGCATAAAGACATGCGGTTTGCCACAAGGGAATACTGATACCCCCGAAAGCAAAGGAGAGAACCGTCAAAATCGAGAGCATCAAAACGGCGCCGAGAACTCCGACGGCAATTCCTTGCCGTCGCCGCAGGCGTCCTGAAACGATCCCGCACAAGAGCGAGGAGAGTGCAAGCGCGGTGTAGGAGAAGATTTTAATCGATCCTGTGGGATCCTTGCTTCTATAAGCAATCAGTGCGAAAAGAAAAAGCAGGGCACAGGCAAAAAGCAAGGCGCCGAGCATACCGCCCACCGCACTGCCAAACAGGCTGTGTTCATGAGACTGTCTTCCTTTTTTTACGATCTTCAGTTTTTCCATAAAAAACCTCCCGAACAGAATTACTTCATTCTATTCGGGAGTGCTTTTCTTTATGACAGGATCAAGCCTCTTTGTTCTCGGATGCTTCCTCGGCGGTGGGCTCGACTGCAATCTCTGCGGGCTGTTCGGTGACCTCGATGACGGGTTCTTCTGCCTGCTTCTTTTCCTTTTTCGCCTTCTTGGGAGCGGCCTCCTTCAAGGGGGCTTCCTCAACTGCCTTCGGCGCGGGGGCGTTCGCCGCCTGCATTGCAGCCTTCTTCGCTGCCTTTGCATCGGCAGCCTTTACGTCTACGCTGCGGATCGCCGCTTTTACAAAGCGGATCTTCGTCTTGTCCTTGCTGGTCTCGATCGTTACGGTCTCTTCCTTTACTGCTACAACACGACCGACGATACCGCCGATGGTGGTGACTTCGTCTCCAACACCGAGGGAGTTGCGCATTTCAGCCTCGGCACGCTGCTGCTTCTTCTGCGGTCTGATCATCAGAAAATACATAGCGACGATTGCAAGACCAATGATAATAAATGAAATGTAGTTGCCCATAGAATCCTCCAAAAAAACCAAATATAAATATATTATACAGTAAAAGAACCGAAAAAGCAATAGCAAAAAACTAATTTTTGAAAAATAAAAGAGAAATGGGATCGCTTGCGTGATCCCATTTCAAATTTGAAGATTTAGTCAATGGACTTTACGATGTAAGGCGCCATTTCAGCTTCGAGCTGTGCGCGTTCCTCTGCTTCTGCCTTCTCAGCAGCCTCACGCTCAGCCTTTTCAGCGGCACGCTGTACCTCGTCGAGAAGTGCACGGATCGAAAGGCTGAGACGGCGATTGTCGTCATCGATCTCGGTGATCTTAACCTTAACGATCTGACCGAGCGACAGAACGTCCTCGGGCTTCTCGATCTTTTCCTGAGAAATGCGGGAGATGTGGATAAGTCCGTCAACTCCGTCATAAACTTCTGCAAATGCACCGAAGGGCATCATGCTGACGATCTTGGCATCTACGACCTCGCCAACGTTGAATTTCTGAGTGAACTGATACCAAGTATCCATTTCCTGGGTCTTGTAGCCAAGAGAGATGCGCTTGTTTTCAACGTCAAGATCCTTGATGAAGACGTCGATCTCCTGACCGACAGAGACGACCTGCGAGGGATGCTTGATACGCTTCCAGGAAAGCTCGGTGTTGTGGACCATGCCGTCAACGCCGCTTCCAAGATCAACGAATGCGCCGTAGTTGGTGAGGTTCTTGACCTTACCGAGGAAGTGCTGACCGACCTCAAGCGTGCTCCAGAATGCCTCCTCCTTCGCGCGGCGCTCCTCGGAAAGGATCACGCGGATGGAAGCGAGGGCTCTCTTCTTAGTCTCGTTGATGTCGATGATTCTGACTTTCTGCGTCGAGCCAACGAGCGAGGAAAGGTCGCCGCCCTTCGGAACGCCCGTATGGGATGCGGGAATGAATACGGTGCCGCAGGAAAGCTTGATCAGAACGCCACCCTTGACAGCCTCCGTAACGGTGCCTTCAACAGCAGCACCGCTGTTGTAAAGCTCGACCAGCTCGAACCAGCTCTTGTCCTGATCGATCCTTTTCTTTGAAAGGGTAGCGACACCCCTTCCGTCATCTACGCGGATGACGAATGCGGTGATCTCGTCTCCAACCTTGAACAGCTCGGAGAGCTTCTGCGTCGTATCGTCGGTGATCTGCTCGAACGGGATCACACCCGTTACCTTTGCACCGACGTCAAGGTAGATCTCTTTGTCCGAGATCGCCGTTACGATGCCGTTAACTGTTTCTCCTGTATGTAAAGATTTGAGTGATTCTTCCAGCATTTCTGCAAAGTTTTCGCTTTGCGCATTGTTGATTGCCATATATACCTCCGTAATAATGTCGCGCGGTGTGGAAGCCCCTGCGACAATTCCTATATGTGCGGCCTTTATGTCATCCAAAGACAGATCGCTCGCTGATTCGATCCAAAAGGTTCGGGAGCAATTTTTCAAGCACAGCTCGTAGAGCTTTTGCGTGTTTGAGCTGTCGCGTCCGCCAACAACGATCATGAGATCACAGTCATGCGATAGCGTTTCAACCTCTGACTGACGCATTTCCGTCACATTACATATTGTATCAAAAATTTTTGCATTTGTACAGTACTTTTTGATTTTTTTTTGACATTTTTTCCACGCGGACAACTTTTGAGTAGTTTGTGCCGCGAGAATTACCTGTTTTTGGGAAAAATCTCGTTTTTCGAGATGCATTTCGAGCGCAGCATCGTCGGTAACGACCAAATTTTCGCCCCGAACGTAGCTCATGATCCCCTGTACCTCGGGATGCTCAGCCGAACCGATCAGGACGAAAAAGCTATCATTCGACGTATTTTCCTCGGCAATGTTATGGATCCGCTTGACGAAGGGGCAGGTCATATCGAGATAACTGAATTTCGGATAGCGCTCGCAAAGCAAGCGGATCTTGGTTTCGATCTCCTTCGAGATGCCGTGCGTGCGAAGCACGAGGATCGTTTCGGTCGTAGCTTCGCTTTCCGCAGCGATCCTTTCGATCTCCTCGTTTGATATGGAAAGCACACCGCGTGCCGCCAACGCTTCGTTGTAGATGCGATTGTGTATCAAGTGACCGAGCGTATAGATCTTAACACCCGGGGCCGCGTTTTTGATCAGCGCGTCCACGCAATCGGTCGCGCGCTTGACACCGAAGCAGAAGCCTGCGTTTTTTGCAACCGTGACCGTCATTTCAGCTCCTCACCCTTCACGTAGCCGCCAAGCTCGCAGATTTTTGAAAATACCTTTTCCGTTGCGTTGCGGTATTCGTCGCTGCCACCGTTTTGAAAGCCAAGCTCGGAGTAGGGGATCGGTTGACCGAAAATGACGTTAACGCGACGGAAAATGCCGTATTTTGCCCCCTTCACCTTCACACACACGGGGATCATGGGAACCTCTGCACGGTATGCGATCATACCGACGCCGTTTTTGATCGGCGTGTCGGCGGGATTTTGTCCGGCATAGCGGTGTCCCTGCGGGAATGCCACGACGATCTCGCCCGATTGGGCGATTTCGATCGATTTTTTGATGGTGCCAACGTCGCTACCGCTGCGGTCAAGGCTATAAGCGCCGAGCGCGCGGATCAGCGGAGCGAGAAGGGGAATCTTGAAAAGCTCAGCCTTTGCCAGAAATCTCATCCTGATATTGCGGGGAAGGGATACGGCGATCACGATCACGTCCGCGAAGGAAATGTGGTTGGAGCAAAGTACGGCGCCGCCGTTTTGGACGTTTTCAGCACCGACAGGCTTTACGCGAAGAAGGAATCGGATCAGCCCTGCCACTAAAAAATGAAGGCGGGTGTAAAAGGAGGATTTAGTTTTCTTTTTTTTTTCGGGTATTTTCCTTCGGATAATGTCGACTGCCGCCAGAACGCTTTCCTCTGCCGTCATATCGGAGTTGTCAAGAAGGGTCGCGTCGGGTGCTTGAACAGCGGGGGCGACGGCACGCGTGCTGTCGTTTTTGTCGCGCTGACGCATATCAGACAGCACGTCCTCGAAGGTCGTATCGATCCCGCGTGCCAGAAGCTCTGCCAAACGGCGCTTCGCACGTGCTTCATCCGATGCGGTCAAAAAGATCTTGACGTCGGCGTCGGGCAAAATAACCGTACCGATGTCGCGTCCGTCCATAATGACGTCGTTCGTGCGTGCGATCTGTCTTTGCGTTTCGAGAAGAAAGGTGCGCACCTCGGGGATCGCAGAGACCTTGGAGGCATACATCGAGATCTCGGGCGTGCGGATCTCATCTCCGACGACCCTGCCGTCAAGATAAATGTGCTGCTCACCACCCTCGAATTTCATTTCAAGGCTGACGTTTTGAAGCATTGCGATCACGGCGGCGGTATCATCCGCAGAAATCCCGTGCTCTTTTGCGTAATAGCCGAGACTACGGTAAAGTGCACCCGTATCCACGTAGATGATCTGCAGTTTTTTCGCTACCGCGCGTGCAAGACTGCTTTTGCCCGCACCGCTGGGGCCGTCAATTGCTATTTTCATATATTTCCTCCGTTCGTTCGCGCCGCATAGGTGCCCGCGAGTGCACCCGTGGAAAACGCGATCTGTAAATTGTAACCGCCGGTATAGGCGTCTACGTCAAGGATCTCACCCGCAAAAAACAGATTGGAGATCAGCTTTGACATCATCGTTTTGGGATCGACCTCCTTGACGGAAATACCGCCGGAGGTGACGATCGCTTCCTCAATGGGGCGGAAGCCAAGAAGGGGAATGGAAAAATTCTTCAAGGTCTTGAGTAGAGTCTGTCGCTCGGGCTTGGTGATCGAATTGACCTTTTTTCTGCCGTCGATCCCGGTAGCGTCGACGATAACGGGGATCATCTTTTCGGGCAGAAGATCGTGCAAAGCGTTGATGAAATCGCGATTTGCATACTTGGAAAAATCGGAAAGAAGGCGAGTGTCAAGCGTCTTTTCGTCGAGTGCGGGTTTCAGATCAAAAACGGCGCAAAGTGCGCTGAGATCCTGTCCCGTCAAATGCGCTGACGCGCTGAGTATCATCGGCCCCGAAAGCCCGAAATGAGTAAACAGCATTTCTCCGAAATCCTCAAAAAGCACCTTGTTGCTGACTCTGTTTCGGATCTGCATGCCGACGTTCTTCAGGGATAGCCCCTGCATATCGCGACAGTATTTCGAATTGCTCGTCAAGGGGACGAGGGAGGGAATCAGCGGCGTCACGGTGTGTCCGAGTGCCGATGCCATTCTGTACCCGTCGCCGGTCGAGCCCGTGACGGGATAGGATCTACCGCCCGTCGCGAGGATCACTGCGTCAAACGGGTGGAATGCACCGTCAAGCGTGTAGAGCCCGTTGATGCATCCGTCAGCAGAGGCGAGAGAATCGACCGCTTGGTTGACGATCGTTGCCGCCTTTGCGTGACGCAAAAGTGCATCGACGATATCAAACGCGCGGTCGGATACCGGAAAGACGCGCCGTCCGCGTTCCGTTTTCAGCGGCACGCCAAGTTCCTCGAACAATTCCATCGTTGAATAGGGATCGAGTGCGGAGAGAGCGGCGTAAAGAAAGCGCGGGTTTTTGGTAACGTTTTGCAAGAATTCCTGCGTTGTGCAGTTGTTCGTCAGGTTACAGCGTCCTTTGCCCGTGATGGCAACCTTGCGTGCGCATTTTGCATTTTTTTCAAACACCGTTACACGCGCACCCTCAGCGGCGGCAAAGCCCGCTGCCATCAGTCCTGCGGCGCCGCCCCCGATCACGGCGACGTTTGGTATATTATTTTTTTGCATAGACTTCATATTCATCCCAGATGCGTTCCAAACGGTCAAAGCGCTTCGTGACCTCTGCTTCGCACTGCTTGGTGACGGCAACGATGATCGCGTTGATGATGCTGAGCGGTGCTGCAAGGGAATCGACGAAGGACGCCATATCGCTCTGCGCGGTAAGGAGGCAGTTCGCGTATTCAGCAATTGGTGAGACCGTGCTGTCAGTCAGAGAAATAACGGTTGCGTTTTCCGCACGCGCGTATTTCACGGCGTTAACGATCTTCGTCGAGTAGCGCGGAAAGCTGATCGCAAAAAGGACGTCGTCCTCGCCGATCTCAATGATCTGCTCGAACACCTCGCTACTGCTTGAGGGCTGGACGAATTTTACGTTGCTGAAAATCAGACTCAGGTTGAAATTCAGAAAAGAAGCCAAGGAAGCAGAGGAGCGGACACCTAAAATATAGATGTTCCGTGCCTTTACAAGTGCGCTGACGGCAGACTCAAAGGCACTTCGGTCGATGTGCTCAAGCGTATAACGGATCTTGCCGATATCGGAGAGTAGCGTCTTTTCCAAGACGTCACCGTCCCCTATGCGCAGATTGGAGACCTCAATACGTTGGTTATGAGTAAGCTTGGCACGGACAAGCTCCTGGACCGCTCTTTGCAGCTCGGGATATCCGCCAAATCCAAGCTCGTTTGCAAAGCGGACAACGGTCGATTCGGAAACGTTGACCATAGCTCCGAGCTTTGCGGCGGTCATATATGCGGCCTTGTCGTAATTGTTCAAAATGGCGTTTGCGATGCGTCGCTGGCCCTTTGAAAAGCTTGGCATCAATGCCTCTATTCTGGCAGAAAGATCGTTTGTCATTGTAACTACCGTCCATTCCGTTCAATCGTGAGATGGTTATTTCTACATAATATATATTGTACCATAAAACAGAATTTTTGCAAGATGATTTTTAAAAAATTGCAAAAAAAGAACCCGAATCGGGTTCTTTTAAGATCAGAATTTGGAAATCGCCGTATCGAGGCGGGAGAGCGTCTCGCTTTTGCCGATTACAGCCATGATCTCGGTAGCGCCACCGGGGGTGACGGAGAGACCGGAGACCGCAATGCGTAGGCACCACATAATTGCACCCGATTTTACACCGAGTGATTCTGCGAGCGGAAGCAGAGTACTATAAAGCGTATCGTTGTTCCAATCATCGAGCGACTCGAGGATCGGGCGCGCCGCCTTCAGGATGACGGGGGCATTTTCCAGAGTTACCTTGTTTTTCTTGTTAAGGAAAAGCTCGGTCTCATAAGCAGGCAAGCGGATGAAGAAGGAGATCATTTCATCGATCTGGCTGAGCTTGTTCAAACGACCTGCCGCAAGCGAAAGCATCAAATCTTTGTTGATATTTTCGGGCAGAACTGTTTTGATGAACGGGGAGACCGATTTTTTGAAATCCTCGAACGGCATTTTGCGAATGTATTCACCGTTGAACCAAAGCAGCTTATCAAAATCAAATACGGAGGGGGATTTGTTGATGCCGTCGATGGTAAAGACGGATTTCAATTCGTCAAGGGTGAAGAACTCTGCCTCGCTGTCTTTCAGACACCAACCGAGTAAAGCAATGTAGTTCACGATCGCTTCGGGAAGATAGCCGTCGAGCACGAGGTCCTGGAAGCTGACAGCACCGTGGCGCTTCGAAAGCTTCGAAACGCTTCCGTCCTCGTTTTTGCCCATCAGAAGAGGAAGATGCACATAGGTGGGACGCTCCCAGCCAAACGCATCGTAAAGGAGAGCATATTTAGGAGTCGAGGGGAGATACTCACTGCCGCGCACGACGTGCGTGACGCCCATCAGGTAGTCGTCAACGATATGTGCGAAGTTGTAGGTAGGATATCCGTCGGCCTTCAGAAGAATCTGGTCCTGAAGCTCGGCATTATCGATCGAGATCTCGCCAAAGACCGAGTCAACGTAAGAGGTGCTTCCTTCAAGCGGCATTCTCTGGCGAATGACGTAGGGAAGCCCTGCGGCAAGGTTTTTTTGAATTTCCTCGGGGGAGAGATCACGGCAATGACGATCGTATCCGCCGTTTGAATCCTCCTCGTGCAGCTGCTCTAAGCGCTCCTTGGAGCAAAAGCAGTAATATGCGGCACCGCGCTCCACAAGGAGCTCGGCGTATTTTTTGTAGATCGGGCGGCGCTCCGACTGAATATAAGGACCGTGGTCTCCGCCAACGTCGGGTCCCTCATCGTAAGAAAGCCCCGTCATTTCGAGGGTTT
>JAZSGY010000076.1:0-5426 GCA_045532985.1 Eubacteriales bacterium
CTCCTTTCCACCGAAAAAGAAAAAACAAAAAAGGGAGACCCTCGGCACACACGAGTTAAGGGGGGAGCCCCAACTCTATTCGCCTACGGCGAGTGATATGCACTTCGTGCGTGATATGTCCTTTGGACGTGATATGCGCTACGCGCGTTGGAAGAAAGAGGCGAATAGAATATCACTGCGACCAGCGGGAGCAATATCACTTTTGCGGAGCAAAAATATCACGCCGAGCCGTGCGAGGCATATCACTTTTCAACAATTACCGCCCGACAGAACACCGTAAGATGTAACACACTATACCTTGCAGGCAAGGCGTATGAAAAAGAGTACGAACAAAATTGTCCGTACTCCTTTTTCTTTGTTCGGTAGTTCAAAACCTGCTTTATGGTAGGAACCCTTCGGCACTCCTTTTTTGTTATTCCGGGTTGCTCGGCGCGATCGCCGTCCCGTCAAGCAGACTGCCGTAGCAGTCGGAAAGCTCAGGCAGATCGAGCCTGATCCCCTCGATGTGCAAAAACCGCGCGAAATCGTAGGTATAGGTATCCAGCGGACGCAAAAACGCATCGTCCGACTGCGCGGCAACCAGATACGAGTTGTTCTCAAACCCCACGACGAGCAGAGTGTGATAGTATCCTTCACTCTCGCGCCCCAGCTGGATCACGTCCCCGATCTGTAGCTCCCCCGCCGCGACCTGCCGCGCGTACGGCCCTTCGCCCGTGTTCCCGACGAGGAAATTGTAAAGATACTCCACCCCCGTCCAGGATGCGGTGCGGTCGTCAGCGGAGCGATAGTACCACCCGAACACGGGCGTAAAATTCATCACGCACCCGCCCGCGAGGATCGCCTGCGACACGAAGTTCGTGCAGTTGCCGCCGATCCCCGTAAAATCCGTAAAGAGCGGATTGCGCGAAAACGCCCAGGTCTTCGCATACTCATACGCCCGCGTGCGGTCGTATATCTTTTCGATCAACACAAAATCACCTCTTTAAAGTATATGAGGAAACAAACGGTCTGACAAAAATATAGAAATAAATGCACAGTCCAACTATTGCATTCATCTGAATGCAGTGATATAATGATCTTGTAAAAGCATAGCTTTGGATTGGAGATGACCGTATGTACTTTTATCGAAGGCTGAAGGATATCAGAGAGGATTCAGACAAAAAGCAAGAGGAAATTGCACTTGTTTTGAATATTACAAGACAGCAGTATCAGCTTTATGAAAGCGGAAAGCGTGAAATGCCAATGCATCAATTTGCGATCTTAGCAAAATACTATAACGTTTCGCTTGACTATCTCTCGGGACTGATCGACACGCCGCGAAGACTCAAATAAACGGTTTCACAGATTGACGCGAAAAAGGGCATTCCCAAATGTTTCATTTGGAAATGCCCTTTTTGCTTTTTTAATGAAGTGTAACGACCTTTTAAGAATTAAAGGCTGCGGCGTTCGATTTCGGTGATCATATCCACGCGCACTGCGTGGCGGCCGCCCTCAAAGCCGTTTGAGAGGAACTGATCGACGATGTCCTTCGCAAGTCCTGCGCCAATGACGCGTGCGCCGATGCAAAGCACGTTCGCATCGTTGTGAAGCCGCGTGAAGCGTGCGCTGAAGGTGTCGCCGCAAACCGCCGCGCGAATGCCGCGGTGCTTGTTTGCCGCCATGCTCATACCGATGCCCGTACCGCAAACGAGGATGCCGAAGGAGTCCGCGTCCTTCTGCACGCGCTCGCAAACTGCGGCGGCGTATTCGGGATAGTGGCAGGAGGCGTCGCTGTCGGTTCCGCAGTCAACCACCTCGTAGCCCTGCTCGGTGATGTAGGGGATCAGCTCTGCCTTCAGATGGAAGCCCGCAGAGTCGGCGCCAATGTAGATTTTACGCATATGTAAACTCTCCTTTACATTTGTGATTTATTTTTTTCTTTTTCAAGCCGTCCACGCTCTGCCTGCGGCAGGCGCAGATAGGTCGGCGCGAGCGCCGCATCGGTCGTCGACTCGCCGCGTGCGTGCGCGCGCAGGGCGCATCTGCCGACGGCGTCGGCGGACAGGCTACGGAGCATCGGCGGCGTTGCGGCAACGGGAATGCCCGCGTTGTCGAGGGCAGCCTTCGTCAGCGCGTAGCCGTCCCCCGCAAGGCGCACCGTGTCAAACGGATACTTTTCAAGAAGCTCGCGCGTCAGCTCGTCAAGCGAGATCGCACGGTCGGGACAAAGGCGTATAAGCTCACCGCCCGAAACGCGGAAGATCGCATTGTAAACCTGATTTCGGCGCGCATCCATCACGGGGCAGAGAATGCCGCCGAGCGGCGACAGCCCCTCGGCAAGTGCCTCCAGCGTCGATACGCCAACGCAGGGCTTTCCCCGTCCGAAGGCGAGCCCCTTCACGACCGAAACGCCGATGCGTACCCCCGTAAACGAGCCGGGGCCCGCGGTGACCGCGAACAGATCGATCGCGTCCAGTGGCACGCGCGATTTTTCCATCACCGCCTCCGCCATCGGCAGAAGGCTCTCACTGTGCGTGTTGCCGCTGTCGGTCGTGAAAACGGCAAGCGCACGCTCCCCGTCAAGGACGGCGGCAGAGCCGCTTTTTGCCGTGCTGTCAAGTGCCAAGACCTTCATAAGCGTCTCCTTTGATCGAGATTTTCCGCCCGTTTTCAAGATCGGTGCGGCTGATCGTTACGGTCAGGTGCCCGTCGGGTAAAAATTCGCGGATATTTTCGCTCCACTCGCAAAGGGCGTAGCCCTCCCGCGCGAGGTAATCGTCAAACCCGATCGAGAGAAGGTCGTCCTCGCTCTCGATGCGGTAGGTATCAAAATGAAAGATCGGTAAAGTCCCGCCGCGGTATTCGTTCACCACGGTAAAGGTCGGACTCTTGACCGAAAGGACGCCGAGCGCGCGCGCAAAGCCGCGGGTAAAGGCGGTCTTGCCCACCCCCATCTCACCGTCGAGGGCGATGAAGGCGGTACGCTCACCGCGCGAAAGGAGCGCGTTTGCCAGATGCTCCCCGAGTGCCTCGGTCGCCTCGGGCGTGTCCGTGTAAAATTCCTGTTCCATATAGCCTCTTATAAATCTGTAAGATATGCTTCGGCCCCCGCATCCCCCAAAAGGAAGCGAAGCGCCGCGTGATAGTCGGCACGCCGCCGCTCCGCAACAGCACCCGCGGGGTCGAAGTGCGGGTCGCGCACCGCGCGTAAAAGCGTGTTTTTCGGCGTGTCGTCGGGATCGGTCAGCTCGGTCGCCGTTACGCTGTACCCCATTGAAGCAAGGTAGAGCGAGCGCAGTCCGTCGGTCAGCGACTCACACAGCTTTTGTGAAAGCTGCCCCTGCCGCGTGACGAAGGCAAGCGGCGCGCAGTCGATGCGATCCTTCAGATAACGGTGACAGCAGGGGGTCGAGAGAATGACCCGCGCCCCAAGGTGCGCCGCGTGCGAAAGCACGAGGTCGGTCGCCACGTCGCAGGCGTGTAGCGAGATCACGAGATCGGGCGATACGTCCTGCGGCGTATTTCGGATATCGTCGGCAATAAAGCGCATACCGTCAAAGCCCGACGCCCGTGCGACCTCGTTGCAGTAGTCGATCACGTCCGCCTTCAGGTCGATGCCGAGCATCGAAACGCGCCGCCCCATCGTCACCGAAAGATAGTGGTAGACGGCAAAGCTCAGATAGCTTTTGCCACAGCAAAGGTCGTAGACCGTCAGCGTCCCCTTTTGCGGCAGGCAGGGATAAATATCGCGCAAATGCTCGAGGAAGCGGTTGATCTGGCGGAACTTCGCCTGCTTTTTATCGTGAATGCGTCGGTTTTTGTCACAGATGCCGAGCGCGAAAAGAAAGGGCTCGTCGCCCGACAACAGATGCTTTTTCCGTCGGTCAAGCGACTCAAGCGCCCCGACGGGCGTCGCCCCCGAGAGCTTTTGTGCAAGGGCGTGCACGCCGATCAGCGTGACCTTCCCACGCTTACTGCGGCAAAGCTCCGCGTCGCCCGCGGACGTCAGCAGATTGATGCGATCGTACGCCTCGCACAGCGGCAAAAGCGCCGCAGGGATCTCGCTCTCGGTGATATTTCGGTGGCTGACCTTGCCCGCCGCGTGGGTCGATTCAAGTGCCAGCACCACGCCGTCCCCCTTCGCGCAGAGTCTGCCGCCCACGCGCATCGCGTCAGCGGGATCCTTCGGCTTTGAGAAAACGATGCGGCGGAGCGCACGCCGCTCTGCGGCAAGCGCGATCAGTGAAAGAAGCTCGGATAGCTCGTCCATCTCTTACTCCTTTGGCTTTCTTTGCAGCTTGACCCTCGGCTCCTCTCCGCGCATAATGGCGGCAAGGCGGTGACGGTGGGTCAGCGTGATGAGAAGCCCCATTAAAATGGCGATCAGGGTAACCGTCGAGTTCGGCGTCGAGCTGAAGAAAAAGCGGAAAACGCCGTTGAGCATCAGGGGAAACATCAGCGCGCTGATCACGGCGGAAAGGGCAGTGTAGCGCGTCGCAAGCAAGATCAGCCCAAAGCAGACGAGCAGAATGCCAAGGACCAGCGGGCAAAGCAAAAGCAGTGATGCGGCAAGCGCAAAGAGCCCCGTATCGGTCCCCTTAAAGTGCTGAAATGCGGGGAAGATCTGCCCGAGCATGATGCAAAGCGCCGTCGCGTAAAGGATCGGGTTGACCGACATCGCGGCAACGTACTGAAAGCCGACAAACGGCGCGCAGACCGTGAGTACAAGAAGAAAGATCAGCGCGTTCAGAAGGTAGGGAAGCACCCCGCCCCCTCTTTTCATCGGCAAAAAGCGTGCGCAAAGACTGCCGCACAGATAACCGAACAGGCAGGGCGCAAGCAGAGAAAGCACGAAAAGTGCGTAGATCCCCGCGGCAGAGCGAAGCTCCAGCCCGTAGATCCAGCCGTTTTGTAAAATTCCTATCATTTTTATATCTCTCCGACGGAAAAAATCGTTACAGTTAAGTATACCACGCTTTCGCGAAAAAAGCAAGCACTCCGCGGCAATTGAAGCAAAACAGTTTTTCTGAAGAAAAAGCGCGCAAAAAAATGAAAAAACAAGACAAGAAAATAATAGAAAAAAAGCCTTGCAATATTGCAAAATAAAGGTAACAAAGCTCTTGAAAGGAGATTGTATTTATGAAAAAAAGAGTTTTAAGCCTTTTTCTCGCAGCGCTGATGATCCTCACGGCACTTCCTGCCCTCGTCTTCTCGAGTGTGGCAGAGGAGCCGAGCGGCGACGTCGCGCTTGACCAAACCAAGGCTCTCGCCTCGCTTTACGCCGAGGGTGCATCGGTGCTTCTTCTCGCCTACAACGCGAAAAACGACGCCCCCAAGTCCTGAAAACAGCAGGCCCCCACCATGGGTGCGGTCTCTTTTTCTTTAAAAAAGTTTACTCTCCGTTCATTTCTGTTACCTTGTCCGGAGATTAAAACAGTGGTATAGTT
>JAZSGY010000023.1:0-2505 GCA_045532985.1 Eubacteriales bacterium
AAGCCGCGCGCTGCGGTCTTGAAGGGGGCACTTTTCTTGCCGTCGGCGGTGTCGCTACCGTTCACGGCGTCCACGTAAAGCGTGTACTTCATAAAACTGTCCTCACATTTTTATAAAAATAGGGAGTATAACCCTTAGAAGAATTATACTCCCTTTTATTTGAGATTGCAAGACTTTTTTGCTTTTAATCCTTCAGATCGAGGATCGGGCAGCCGATCTCGTGAAGCAACCGACGAAGCGCGAGAAAGGCAGCTTTTGCGCGGTGGCGCGGCTCGCCCGTCAGCGAAAGCTCGTGTCCGCCAACGTTCATTGCTTTTCTGCCGCCGAGCGTGCCGAAGGATGGCGAAAGCGTGATATAGCCGCCGTAATTCTCCTCCTTAAGAAGTCGGGTGAGCCACGCGCGGTAGGGCAAAATTCCGCCGCCGACGGGCACGGACATGCCGTTTTCGTCGACATCTGTCACCTCAAGGCAGGAAAGATAGGGGCGTACCGTATCAAACGCGGCGCATACGTCGCCGCACGCACGCGCGACCTCGGCGGGGTTGAATGCGATGTGCAGGTTTTTCGAGCCGATGCTTTCCACAACGTGACGGGCGCGCTCTGCCGTATCGGTAACGGTTCCCTGCTTGACCGACAGCCAGAGGTCGATGCATTCCTCCTCGGCAATCTTGACGTAGGAGCGGATCGTCTCGACCGCACTCGACAGATAGACGTCGGGGTCATCGCCAAGAGGTACGGCGCCGCCGTAGATACGCAGATTCTCACAGCCGCACCTTTGTGCAAGATAGATTGCATTTTTCAGCTTATAAAGATCCGAGTAGAAGAGGGGGGAAGAAAGTCCCACCGTCGTGTCGATCGAGCTGATCGAGACCTTCGTCGCGCGCGGCAGAGCCTGTGTGTAGAGATCCACCTCAAACTCGGTCAGCTCGTCGGCACGCTTTTTGCCGATGCGGCGCAGATCCGCAAAGGAGAAGCAGAACCAACGCTCGACGTAGTCAAACTGCTCGTAGATATTTTCGTGCATCTCGTCGGAGTAGGCGGAGAGGTTGTAGCTCTTTTCGCCGACGATCGCCTGCCGATAGCCTGCAAGGTCGATCGGGGCGGGCTCGCCGAAGCCCGCGGCGCCCGCGCCCTTCACGATCGCATTCACTTCGTTTACCGTTTTCTCGGACAGAGGACGGAAGAAATCGGGGCAGTCGCCGCGGTAGAGCATCACGCTGTGCTTTTCGCGAACGTAATGCGTAGACACCACGCGCCCCTCTCCGCAGGTGAGGTTTGGATCCTTGACGTTGACGATGAAGTTGTTCTCGCAAAGCACGCGTGCGGCACAGGTGTTTTCGCCCCCCTGCAGGGAGATGTAGCTGAAGCGTGTGAGCGTTTCCTCGTCCGCCCAGACGACGTTGTCGTGCGTGTACCAATGCGTCGCGCCACCGTCGTGATATAGCGAGGTCGAGGTTTCCATACACTTTTCGCGCCCCGCGTGCGGCGTACCGCAGTAGGCGTAGTTGTGGTGCATTTCGTTGTTCAGCTCTTTGCATTTTTCAATGCTGACCGAGCCGCCGTTTGCGTAGATCGCGCCGCCGTCGAAGCAACGGATCATCGGGTTTTCGATATAGTTATAGGCGATCTCGACGTTTTTGATGTTGCATTCGGGGTCGTCCGGCATGCACTCCATATGCGCCCACTCCCAGCCGACCGAAATGGCGGTGTAGGAGGAGTCAATGAAGGTGTTGCGGAGGATCTTTGCACCCCATACCTTCGTGACCGTAAACCCACAGCAATTGTTGAACACGTAGCCCGTATTCTCAGCGTAGTTGTTCTCGAAGTGCAGGCTTTTCACCGCATTTTTATTGTCGGGAGCGGCGAGCAAAAGCGCGGATGCACCGACGTTTTTGAAAAGACAGCCCTCAATGCGGATATCCGAAAGAATGCCGGTCGCGGCAACGGCGTGGTAGTAAGCGTCGGTGATCGCGCAGTTTTTAACCGTCAGCCCCGCGATATTGCGCGCGCTGATGGGCGCGTCGATACACCATTTCTCGGCGCGGTGACGGATCACTCCCGCCTGCCCCGTCATCAGACCGCCGTCAGCGGTCACGTCGCTCGTCGTGCCGCACAGGTGGAGCCCCACAAGGGTGATGTTTTCAACGTCCTCAAGGTCAAGGATCCTTTCAGCAATACCGAGCCCGATGCTGCCGCCCACCATATCGTCCTCGGGACGGGGATAGTAGTAAACGACACCCGCATCCTCGTCGTAGTAATACTGCCCTGCCTTATGTAAAAAGGCGAGATTGCCGCACAGACGGAAACGGCGGTGCTTGCCGTCGCCGATCTTGCCGACGTAGCCGGGGTTGCCGTGAAAATGCGCGCCGTCGGGATCGGCAAGGCGCAGGGCAATGTAGCCGGGGTGGCACCCTTCTGCCTCCGTGCCGAAGGAGTGCGCGTAGTCGATACCCGTGATGCGTGCGATCGAGAAATACCAAGACAAAACGATCGACAGCTCCATAT
>JAZSGY010000007.1:0-7897 GCA_045532985.1 Eubacteriales bacterium
AATGGCATTTAATATTTGGAGAAATTCGTCAGAATTTCAACCTTAAGTAACACCTCAAACGATTACAAAGCGTAATAGAGTCAATTACCCTTTGTTCTTTTCGCCATTTTCGGTTTTACCTAAATGTGACAGCCCCTTTTATATGTTCCCAAGCATTTGGGGGCACGGGGGACTTTTTCAAAGATCCCCCGTTTTTCCGTCAGTTCTTCTTACCAATGACCTCGGCACCGCCCATATAAGGACGCAGTACCTCGGGGATGGTAACGCTGCCGTCTGCCTGCAGATGGTTTTCAAGGAAGGCGATCAGCATACGGGGCGGCGCGACGACGGTGTTATTCAGCGTATGCGCGAAATACTTGCCGTTTTTGCCGCTGACGCGGATCTTCAGGCGGCGTGCCTGCGCGTCGCCGAGGTTCGAGCAGGAGCCGACCTCGAAGTATTTCTTCTGACGGGGCGACCACGCCTCGATATCGACCGACTTGACCTTCAGATCGGCAAGGTCACCCGAGCAGCACTCAAGCGTGCGGACGGGAATATCCATCGAGCGGAACAGATCGACGGTGTTCTGCCAGAGCTTGTCGAACCAAGCCTTGCTCTCCTCGGGCTTACAAACGACGATCATTTCCTGCTTCTCAAACTGGTGGATGCGGTAAACGCCGCGCTCCTCGATGCCGTGTGCGCCCTTCTCCTTACGGAAGCAGGGAGAATAGCTCGTCAGCGTGTAGGGGAGCTTCTCCTCGGGCAGGATGGTGTCGATAAACTTACCGATCATCGAATGCTCGGACGTACCGATCAGATAGAGGTCCTCGCCCTCGATCTTATACATCATTGCATCCATCTCGGCAAAGGACATAACACCCGTTACGACGTCAGCGCGGATCATAAAGGGCGGCACGCAGTAGGTAAAGCCGCGGCCGATCATAAAGTCACGCGCGTAGGAGATGACGGCGGAGTGCAGACGCGCGATATCGCCCATCAGGTAATAGAAGCCGTTGCCCGCAACGCGGCGTGCCGCGTCAAGGTCGATGCCGTCCATTGACTCCATGATCTCGGTGTGGTAGGGGATCTCGTAATCGGGAACGATCGGCTCGCCGTAACGCTTCACCTCAACGTTCTCGCTGTCGTCCTTACCGATCGGCACCGACGGGTCAATGATATTCGGGATCGTCATCATGATCCGCTTGATCTTTTCCTCGTATTCGGGCTCTGCCTTCTCAAGCTCAGCCAGCCGTGCCGCACCCTCTGCGACCTTCTTTTTCATTTCCTCGGCTTCCTCACGCTTGCCCTGCCCCATCAGCATTCCGATCATCTTGGAATTCTTGTTGCGGTTGGCACGCAGATCGTCAGCCTCACCCTTCAGGGCGCGGTACTCCGCATCCAGCGCGATCACCTCATCGACCAGCGGCAGCTTCGCATCCTGAAATTTCCGTCTGATGTTCTCCTTCACAAGGTCGGGATTCTCTCGTACAAATTTTAGATCCAGCATTTTCGTTCTCCCTTTATTTTGTAAATTTTAGTTTACATAAAAATATAAAAACCCTTGGGATCTCCCAAGGGTGCAAAAGCGCACGGTACCACCTTGACTTTGTCTTTGCTCCCTTAACGCGGGGGACGGCCGACTCCTCGCCGACGCGCTCCGGGGTGGAAGTCCGCCGTTGATCGCTTTCAGCCGTGACGATCTCTCTGTGGGGGCGGAATGTTCCCCATCAATGCTACGTGAATTATAGCATATCTTTCCCATTTTGTCAACCGATAAACGAAAAAACGGCGGAAATTCCGCCGTTTTTACTTATTTTTCTCCGTTTCGCTTCATAAAGCGCTCTTTATTCTTGCGAATGAAGCTCTGGAGCTGTCGCTTGTGGCGGCAGAGCTTTTCCTCACAGTTCTCACACCGTAGCGATGCGTTGGTCTGCGAGGTAAAGCGCTCGGGGTGCAGACGCAGGGTGATCTCCCAGCGCAGAAGCAAAAGCACCGACAAAATTACCAGCACGTGCGTGTAAATGCTGTTGATAAAGACCAGCGGCGTGAACATCATTGCAAAATCCCAGTTGTAGATCCTGCAATCGGTACAGCAACGGTTTTTCAAAAACCAGGTCTGGAAGGGGCAGAAGAACAGGATGCAGATCATATCGCACACGCCGTAAAAGAGGCTGATCAGGACGAGGATCCCGTCGTCGATGACGCCGAGGTAGTAAAGCACACCGAAGATCGAGTTGAGCGCGATCCAAGCGCACGCGGCAACGAAGGTGCGAAGGGGTGAGATGACGCGCACCCGCGGCTCACCCGTCGGACGGTAATTGCGGCGGAACTGCTTCTGACAGCCCATACTCTCGATCCGTGCGGGGAAAAAGCGAAGCGCCATTTCAACGGCGTAGACCGCCATAATGATGATGACGAGCAACGGGATCATATCGTAGTATCCGCCGAACACGGTTTCAATTCCCGTGACGCGGTGGACGATATAGAGCGCAAGCACCGCCAAAAACAGAGCGATCCGCACGTAAAACTTTACGAAATGCATCGTGGATGTGGGAGACAGCTTGAATTTCCGACAGGATTTTTTACGCATAGATTCCTCACCTCAAGGCGTGCTCCCACACCCTTCGTTTTTCAATTATTTGCCGAGCTTTTCCTTGACGGCATCCATCAGATCCTTCAGCGCGAGATACGCCGCGTTGAGACGGTAGGCATTGCTCGGCGAGTTGAGCGACAGATTCTTGCCGTTGGCTTTGATTATGCCCTTGCCGCCGATCTTGTTGTAGGAGGGTTCGAGTCCGATGAAGCCGTCGTAGTCGTCGGAAAGAAGCTGTGTGAGCATTGCCTCGTACGGCAACACACCTGCACCGACGGGAACTGCCATACCGTTTTCGTCAAGATCGGTCACGGCAAAGTAAGCAAGATAGGGACGCACGGCGGCGAAGGATGCGAGAACGTCAGCACCTGCACGCATGCATTCCGCAGGTTGGAATGCAATCTTCAGGCAATCCTCGCCGATCTCCTCGATCATCTTGACAGCGATCTCGGGGGTCGGGGCGGCGGTGCCGCGCTTGTGACAGAGCCAGAGGGTGAAGCCGCGCTCCTTCGCGATCGAGACGTAGGTGCTGAGTCTGAGGATCGCGTCGCGGTAATAGACCTCGGGGCTGTCGCACTCGGGAACAAGTCCCGCGTAGATGCGGATGTTATCGCACCCGCCCATACGGGCAAATTTCATTGCGTTTTCGAGCTTCGTCCTCTGATCGTACAGACCGAATTCTTCAAGTCCTACCGTCGTGTTGATCGAGGAGAAGGAGATCTTCGCCTTGTTCTGATAGCCTTCCTTGAACAGACGCATCTCGAAGTCCGAGAAATCCTCTGCCATCTTTTCGCCAAGACGGCGCACCTCGGCGTGGCTATAATGGAACCAACGCTCGTTGTAGTCAAACTGCTGGAAGATATTGTGGCACAGCTCGTCGGAGTAGCCCGTCATAAAGTAACGATTGGTCTCGCCAACCTTCGCACAGCGGTAGCCCGAAAGGTTCAGCGCACGCGCATTCTTCTGTCCTGGCGCACCCGCACCGAGGACGGTCGCGTTGATGACGTCCGCCATGCCGTCGGGCAGATCGGTGAAGCTGTCGGGGCACTTACCGCGATAGAGCATCGTGCTGTTACGCTCACGCAGATACCACTGGGAAACGACGCGTCCCTCACCGCAGGTCAGATACGGTTCCTTGATGTTCAGGAAATAGTTATCCTCAACGAGAATGCGTCTGACACCGCAGCCGCAGGTCTGCAGGGAGACGTAGCTGTAGCGCGTCAGCGTTTCCTCGTCTGCCCAGATGACATTACTGTGGGTGTGCCAATGCGACGCGCCCTCGTCGTGGTACAGACAGGTCGAGGTCTGCATACACTTCTCGCGTCCCTTGTGGGGCGTGCCGAGGCAGGCGAAGTTGTGGTGCATCGAGTTCATATAGTACTTGTACTTATAAATATCGAGCGAGCCGCCGTTGATGTAGATCGAGCCGCCGTCGAAGCAACGGATCATCGGGTTCTCGATGTAGTTGTAGGCGATCTCGGCATTCTTGACGTTTGCCGAGGGCGACTCGGGCGTATCGTTACGCAGTCCCCAGGTCCAGCCGACCGAGATCGCGGAGTACGAGGAGTCAATGACCGTATTGTGGCAGAGCGAGAGTCCGTCCACGTGCGAGATCATAATGCCGCAGCAGTTGTTGAATACGTAGCCCGAATTGACCGAGTAGTTGTTCTCGATCTTCAAATTTCTCGTCGGGTGATCGCAGTTCGGTGCCAGCACGCAGATCGAGGAGGCGCCGACGTTTTTGAACTGACAGCCCTCGACCGTGACATTGGCAAGGTCGCCGTCCATTGCGATCGCGTCGTAGTAGACGTCGGAGATCTGACAGCCTTGCACCGTGAAATTCTCGACGTTGTGCGCGTAAACGGCACTGTCGGTGCACCATTTACTCTCGCGGAAGCGCATCATACCCGACTGACCCGTGAGAAGCCCCTGGATCTTCGTGACGTTGCTGTTCGTGCCGCCGAGACGGAGTCCCTCGACCGTGATGTTCTTCATATCCTCAAAGCAAACGAGCTTGTCGCAGATACCGAGGCCGATCATACCGCCCTCCATATCGTCGTCCGCCTTCGGGTAATAGTAGATCACGCCTGCATCGTCGTCGTAGTAATACTGGCCCGCCTTATGAAGGAACGCGAGGTTACCAATCAGGCGGAAGCGGCGGTGCTTGCCGTCGCCGATCTTACCGACGTAGTGGGGGTTCTTATTGAACTGATCGCCGTCGGGATCGGCAAGGCGCAGGGCAATATAGCCCTCGTGACAGCCCTCGGCTTCACTGCCGAAGGAGTGCGCGTAGTCGATGCCCACGATGCGGACGATCGAGAAATACCAGGAGAGTACGATCGCAAGCTCCATACGGGGGTTGCAAAGAAGCGAGGGCTTGCCGTCCTCGGCTCTCGGCGCGCCGAGCATATCGGAAAGTAAATCTTCCTTTACAAAAACAGAGAAATAGGTGTTGCCGTTTTCATCGGTGAACGGCTCCTCGTTGTAGTCGGTCACCGAATACTCGCTTGCTGCGTTATCGCGCGTGTCGCCGTCAAAGTAAACGGCGCAGGAGACGGGGGCTTTTCCGTCGGCATCACGGATCTCTGCGGGAAGTGTGTAGGCGTAATATTCCTTTCCCTCGACCTTTTTGAAAAGGCGGGCGGGGATATCGTAGGTACCGCGGATGGCGGCACCCTTCTCGCCCTTGAGCGTCAGGCTGTAATTCTCCGCGGCGATCTCCTTGCCCGAAAGCGCAAGGGGCGAGAGCGTCGTATAGGCGCCGCGCTTGAACTGCAGGGTGATATCTGCAGGCTTTTTCTCTGCCAGAATGGCGCGTGCGGCGTCAAAGGCACGGCCTGCGGTCTTGAAGGGGGCTGTTTTTTTACCGTCAGCGGAGTCGCATCCGTTCACGGCGTCCACGTAAAGCGTGTACTTCATAAAGCTGTCCTCACATTTTTCATATAAATAAAGGGAGTATAACCCTTGATAGCATTATACTCCCTTTTTTTTGATATTGCAAGTAAAATCTGCGATTTTAGGGGATCGGATGACCGATTTTTTCCATCAGATCCTTGAGCGCAAGGTAGCCTGCGTTCGTGCGGTAGCTGTTTCTGCCGACGAGGTTGTAGGATTTGTTGCCGATCGGGAAGGCTTTTCTGCCACCGAGATAGCCGAAGGCGGGCTCAAGGCAGATGAAGCCGCCGTACTCTCCGGAAAGAAGCTCCGTGAGCATCGCCTCGTAGGGCAGGATGCCGCCGCCGACGGGCACCGACATTCCCTTTTCGTCAAGGTCGGTCACGTCAAAGCAAGCAATATAGGGGAGAACCGTACGGAACGCCGCCATTACGTCGCCCCCCGCGCGCGCGATCTCAGCGGGGTTATACGCAACGTGCAAGGACTCCGAGCCGATCTCCTCGATCATACGCCGTGCCTGCTCTGCCGTGTCGATCACCGTACCGCGCTTGATCGAAAGCCAGAGGTCGATACCGAATTCCTCCACGCGCTTGAGATAGCCGCGGATGCGCCCGAGTGCTTCCTTATAATAGACCTCGGGATCATCCCCCTCGGGAACGAGACCGCCGTAGATGCGGATCGACTGACAGCCGACCGCCTGTGCGAAGCGGAGTGCGCGATCGAGCTTCGCATCGTCGGGATACAGACCGAACTCGGAAAGACCGACCGTCGTGTCGATCGAGGAGAAGTTGATCTTCGCCTTGTTCTCAAAGCCCTCGCGGAACATCTTGACCTCGTACTCCGAGTAATCCTCGGGGCGCTTTTCGGCAAGGCGGCGCACCTCGGAATAGGAAAAGCGGAACCAACGCTCGAGGTAATCGAATTGCTGGAAGACCGAGTCGCTCATCTCGTCGGCAAAGCCCGTCAAACGGAAGGGCGAGACCTCGCCAACGCGGCGGAACTTGTAGCCGTCGAGCTTCAGCGCGCGGGCGTTTTTGCGTCCGACTGCACCCGCGCCGAGCACGATCGCATTGACGTCGTCTGCCATACCGTCGGGCATCGGCGCGAAGCCGTCGGGGCAATCGCCCTTATAAAGCATCACGCTGTTCTTCTCGCGGATATAGCGGCGCGCGTCCACGCGTCCCTTGCCGCAGGTGAGATCGGGATCCTTGATGTTGACGATGTAGTTGTTCTCGGCAAGCACGCGGGCACAGCCGTTTTCAAGCCCTGACTGAAGCGAGATGTAGCTCCAGATGGTGAGCGTTTCTTCATCCGCCCAGACGACGTTACTGTGCGTGTGCCAATGCGATGCGCCGTTGTCGTGGTAAAGCGAGGTTGACGTTTCCATACACTTCGGGCGCCCCTTATGCGGCGTGCCGCAGTAGGCGAAGTTGTGGTGCATCGAATTGTAAAGCGTCTTGTACTTTTTAATATTGACCGTACCGCCGTTGATGTAGATCGCGCCGCCGTCGTAGCAACGGATCATCGGGTTTTCAATGTAGTTGTAGGCGATCTCGGCATTCTTGACGTTGGCGTCGGGCTCGTCGATCGAGCCCCACATAAACTGCCAGCAAAGACCGACCGAGATACCCGAATAGGAGGAGTCGATGACGGTGTTGTGGAGCAGCTTCAATCCGTGAACGCGGATGATGAAGAAGCCGCAGCAGTTGTTGAACACGTAGCCCGAATTGACCGAATAGTTGTTCTCGATCCTGACGTTTCGCGCGGGGTTGTTGACGTCGGTGGTGAGAACGGCGATCGAGGATGCGCCGATATTCCTGAAGTCAAAGCGCTCGATCGTGAGGTTTTCGATGGTGTTTTCCACGGCGATACCGTGGTAGTATACGTCGGAGACGGTACAGTCGCGCACCGTGAAGTTCAAAAGATTGCTGCCGTAGATCGCGGCGTCGTTGCACCACTGCCGCTTTCCGAAGCGGATGCCGCCGCCCTGACCCGTCATCAGACCGCCGTCAGCGGTCACGTCGCTCGTCGTGCCGCACAGGTGGAGCCCCTCGACCGTGACGTTTTTCACGTTCTCAAAGGAGAGCAGCTTGTCGCAAAGGGCAAGACCGATCACGCCGCCCTGCATATCGTCCTCGGGACGGGGGTAATAGTAAACGACACCCGCATCCTCGTCGTAATAGTACTGACCTGCCTTATGAAGGAAGGCAAGATTGCCGTAGAGCAAGAAGGGACGGTGCTTGCCGTCGCCGATCTTGCCGACGTAAAGCGGGTTGCCGTGGAAATGCTCGCCGTCGGGATCGGCAAGGCGCAGGGCAATGTAGCCGGGGTGGCACCCTTCTGCCTCCGTGCCGAAGGAGTGCGCGTAGTCGATACCCGTGATGCGTGCGATCGAGAAATACCAAGACAAAACGATCGACAGCTCCATAT
>JAZSGY010000014.1:0-35466 GCA_045532985.1 Eubacteriales bacterium
GCAGAACGAATTTACCGGCGTTCTGACCGGTAAAGCCGCTTTCTCGGGCGGTAGCATTATGCGTCCCGAAGCCACCGGCTACGGCGCAACCTACTATGCCGATGAAATGCTCAAATACTTTGGCGACACCATCGTCGGCAAGACCTTCTGTGTTTCGGGCTTCGGTAACGTTGCCTGGGGCGCCGTTAAGAAGATCAATCAGTTGGGCGGCAAGGTGCTGACCATCTCGGGCCCCGACGGTTACGTTTACTGCGAAAGCGGTATCACCGAAGAACAGGCCGAGTACTTACTCGAAATGCGCACCTCCGGTCGCGACCGCGCCGAAGATTTCGCAATTAAATTCCCCGAAGCCAAGTTCTTCAAGGGCGAAAAGCCGTGGGGTATCAAGTACGACATCTGTATGCCGTGCGCTACCCAGAACGAGGTAACCCTCGACGACGCCAAGAAGATGGTAGAGATCGGACTCAAGTACTACGTTGATGTCTCCAACATGCCTGCCACCAACCTGGCTGTCGCTTACCTGAAGGAAAACGGCGTGATCGTTGCTCCCTCGAAGGCTGTTAACGCCGGCGGCGTTGCGGTTTCGGGTCTTGAGATGTCTCAGAACTCGATGCGCTACAGCTGGACGGCTGAGGAGGTCGACGCGAAGCTCCGTCAGATCATGGCGAACATCTTCAGCGCATCGATCAAGGCTGCAAACGAGTACGGCCTTGGCGACGACCTGATCGCAGGCGCGAACATCGCAGGCTTCATCAAGGTTGCCAACGCAATGCTCGCACAGGGCGTTTGCTAATTGAATGATATGAGGGGCTGTCTCAAATGCAATTTGAGACAGCCCCTTTTGTTTTTATCCGCCGCAGATCAAGACCCCTGCGCAGTATCGGCGACCGCACGTACGTCAGGGATATGCATACTGTCGCATTGCTTGACACAAACGGCACTCTTGTGTTAAAATATACGTATGATGTATGGGTAGCACGCTCAAAATAACTAAGACGTCAATCCCTACCTCATAACACATCAGAGATGGTTTTTGCAAGAAGGTTTTGTTATGAGCAAAAAAACAAAAATAATAAACACGGTACCCAATGGGAAAATAACGATCTGCGTTTTATTTGCTTGTATTGTTTGTTTTTTGTTTGTCTGGACTATCGGTTTTTTTGAAGATGGTTTTTCAGTCGATTTGTTTGCGGTGTATTCGGTGATTTTGGTGGGAATGCTTTTCATCGTGTGGCATATGATACGCAAAAAGTATATGAATCATATATGTGTATCCGATGGGGGCATTTCACACAAAGATGAGTCGTATGCTTGGGATGAGGTGTGTATTACGGTTATGTGGTCAAAATCGCCTTATGAAAATGCTTTTCCCGTATATTACGCCTATTTTAGCAATGCATTTTTGTCACGGAACGAGATTCAATCCAAAGAGATATTGAAAAGAGGTTTTTACATTGTATTGACTCCCAAAAGAGCAGAAATTCTTTTCCAATATTATAAAAAAAGAGTTGAACTGTTAGAGCAGATCCCTAATGACACTATGCAAAAAATACCGAAAGTAATATTCAAGCACAATAAGAAAATCGAGGATGATCAATTATGAGAGATCCCGCGCGGAGTGATCCGCGCGGTTTTTTGTAAATAAGGGGTTGCTTTCTCTTAAAAGTTTTCGGGCGCCTTTTTCAAAAGGCGCAATTTTATGCGTCCTGTGAGCAGGGGTTGACAAACCGAGCAAAATGCGGTATAATCATACGAGCGGGAGTCCGCCAAAAACAGGAAAAGACGGTCGCACAGCGACCCTGAAGGTATAAATATGTTACTGCGTGAGAAACTACAGTATATTATGCTCTTTCTGATGGATGCCGTGGCGCTTGCATTCAGCTGCGTTTCTGCATTCTTCCCCTACCGCTATCTGATCTACGATCATGCGTTTTTGAACGATGCTGACCTGAACAACTCGATCTTTCAGCTGGCGGCGGTCTTTCTGATCCTTTTCGTTCTGTTCGTGCCGAACAAGAATATCAACCGTCAGTCGCTTGACGTGATGTTCCGCCGTAGCTTCCTTTTGAATCTTCTCGGCTTCGGTATGCTCGTCACGGTCATGACGATCTGCCGCAACGATTTCGTCGTCAACCATATCGTATTTCTGATCCTTGGCGCGTTTATCAATATCTTTGCAATGGCGTTTGGGCACTACGCCGTGCGCTCGATCCTCGTCAACCGCATTCCGCGGGCGAAGATGGCGACGCTCGTCGGCGTCGTAACGACGAAGGGGCGTTCGGTTCCCTTTATCGAGAGTCTTAAGAAGGACTGGACGCGTAATATCGTCGGCATTGCACTGATCGACTACGAGTACGATCAAGAAGGCATTATGATCCGCAGTAAGAATCCCGAGGAGGAGGCGGCAACGCCGCCGATGACCGAGATCTGCGGGGTGCCGATCAAGGCAAACTTCTTTGAATTTATCGAATGGATCAAGCGCGAGGCGATCGACGAGGTATTCATTGATATTCCCTACTACCGCGGCGAGCAGCTGCACCGATTCTTGACCGAGCTTGAGAGCATGGGCGTCGTCATCCACCTGAACGTGCCGATGATCGACAAGCTCTCCGAATCGAAGAATCTGCACCTGCAGCGCGATTATCTTTACGTCAACGACAAGCCGATGATCACCTTCGCGGTGCGCCGTTATCATATCAACCTGCTGGCGCTCAAGCGTATCGTTGACATCGTGCTGGGACTGATCGGCTCGATCGTCTCCCTGCCGATCATTCTTTTGACCGCGATCCCGCTTCTGATCGAGTCGCCGGGTCCGCTGATCTTCCGTCAGAAGCGCGTGGGAAAGAACGGACGTATCTTCTATATGTATAAGCTTCGCTCGATGTATCCCGATGCGGAGGCGCGCAAGGCGGCTCTGATGAAGGAAAACGAGATGAAGGGTCTGATGTTCAAGATGGAAAACGACCCGCGTATCACGAAGGTCGGTAAGATCATCCGAAAGCTGAGCATCGACGAGCTGCCGCAATTCTGGAACATTCTGCGCGGCGATATGAGCCTTGTCGGTACGCGTCCCCCGACGCTTGACGAGTACGAGCAGTACGAGAGCCACCACAAGCGCCGTTTGTCCTTGAAGCCCGGTCTTACGGGTCTTTGGCAGGTCAGCGGGCGCAATGCGATCGACGATTTTGAGGAGGTCGTAAAGCTCGATTTACAGTATATTGACAATTGGAGCATCTGGGAGGATCTTCGCATCATCCTGAAGACGGTTTACGTTGTAATTGCACGAAAGGGTTCCAAGTAATATGTCAGAACAAAACGGGGCGTTTCCCGTCTGTACGATCCTCGGCGTGAATATCGCCGCGGTGAATATGGAAGAGACGCTTGCTATCATTGATCAGAATCTCTCGGCGTGGTCGGGAGAGTATATCTGCGTTTCAAACGTTCATACGACGGTGACGGCGTACGAGGAGCCCGATTACCTTGCCGTGCAAAACGGCGCGGTGATGGCGCTTCCCGACGGCAAGCCCCTGTCGGTCGCGGCACGCCGCCGCGGCTTTGAAAACGCTGACCGCGTAACGGGTCCCGACTTGATGGGCGAGATCTTCAAGCTGTCCGCGGCGCGCGGATACCGCCACTACTTTTACGGTGCGAGTGAGGACACGCTCAGCGTTTTGCGTGAGAAGCTGCTTTCGCGCTATCCCGGCATTTCGATCGTTGGGATGGTGTCACCGCCCTTCCGCCCCCTCACCGAGGAGGAGGATGCAGCGGCTGTTGAAGCGATCAACGCCGCCGATGCCGATTTCGTTTGGATCGGGCTTGGCGCGCCGAAGCAGGAGAAATGGATGGCGGCGCATAAAGGAAGGGTCAAGGGGCTGATGATCGGCGTCGGTGCGGGCTTTGATTTCCACGCGGACAAGATCAAGCGTGCCCCCCGTCTGATGCAGAAGCTGTCGCTGGAGTGGCTGTATCGGCTGATGCAGGATCCGAAGCGGCTGTTCCGCCGTTATCTGCACACGAATCCGAAGTATCTGCGTCTTGTAAAGAAGGAAAACAAACTGTATCGGAAATAAAGGTTCGGCAACGCGTGACGTTGCCGAAATTTTTAGAGGTGTCTATGGAGAGCTTACGGATCCTACTCGTTCACAATTACTACCGCATCCGCGGTGGTGAGGATTCGGTTTTTGAAAATGAGAAGCGTCTGCTTGAGGCGGCGGGGCACACGGTGATCCCCTACACGCGCCACAATGACGATGCGGGCGCGGGTTTTTTCGGAAAGCTGCGCTTGCCCTTTACTGCGCTCTACTCACGCAAGACCTATCGGGAGATCAAGCGCATCATCAAGCGGGAGCGGATCGATATCGTGCACGTGCATAACACGCAGATGCTGATCAGCCCCACGGTCTTTCGTGCGGCGAAAAGAATGGGCGTGCCCGCGGTGCAGACGGTCCACAATTTCCGAATGGTCTGCCCCGCCGCAACGCTTTACCGCGACGGCGCGATCTGTGAGGAATGCATTGCACACGGCTTTTCCCCGTCGGTGCGCCATCGCTGCTATCGCGGCAGTCGCTTTCAGTCGCTTTTGCTTGCGTCGGTGCTTCGCCTTCACCGTTTTCTCGGTACCTTCCGCCACGTGCATTTCATCTGTCTGACCGAGTTCAATCGCGAGATGCTTTTGCGTGCCAATCGCAAGCGCACCGTGGTCGATCCCGAGCGGATCTATATCAAGCCAAACTTTGCATCCGCTACGGCGGCACCGCCGATCCCCTTTGCGGAGCGTGAGCGTGCCGTGCTGTTCGCGGGACGTCTTGATCCCTTGAAGGGGGTTGACGTTCTGCTTGACGCGGCGCAAAAGCTTTCTGACGGTCGCATTCTGATCGCAGGAACGGGTCCCGAGCAGGCGCGGATGTGTGAGCGGATCGCGGCAGAGGGACTGTCCGAGCGCGTCGTGATGCTGGGACAAAAAACGCCCCGAGAGGTGCGCGAGCTGATGGGACGCGTGCGTGCGACGGTCTTGCCGACGCTGTGGTACGAGGGCTTTCCGATGACGATCGCCGAATCGCTCTCGGTCGGCACGCCCGTGATCGTCAGCGATCTTGGAAATGCGGGCGCGATCGTGCGTGAGGGCGAGACGGGGCTTCATTTCCCCGCAGGGGATGGGGACGCGCTTGCGGCGTGTATCCGCTCGCTACCCGATCTTGTGGACAGCTCGCGCGCCTACTACGAGGAGCATCTGGCGCCTGAGGCAAATCTCAGACTGCTGACCGAAATCTACCGTGACATTTTGAAGGAGCTTTGATATGGTTCGTCTGTTTTTACTTTGGATCTTACTTTTGAGTCTCATCACCTTTATTCTCTACGGCATTGACAAGCGGCGCGCGCGCCGCGGCAAATGGCGCATCGCCGAAAAGACGCTTTTTCTGTTCGGCTTTGCGGGCGGGGCTGTCGGCGGCTTTGCGGGCATGCAGCTTTTCCGTCATAAGACGAAGCACGCATCCTTCTGGTTCGTCAACTGTCTCGGCATCCTCTTGCATACCGCCCTTTTGATCCTTTTTGCAATCAAGGGCTGGTGGTAAAAACAGCCGCGGGCTTTCGCGTGTTATCCTGAACGGAGAATACGCATAAAGCCCGCGGCGTTATTTTGCATTTTTTCTTTATCCTATTTTCTTAACGAAGAGATATCTTTCAAGACCGCCGTATTTTTTCAGCACCTTTGCAACGGTAAAGCCGCAGGCGGCGAGATTGTTGCTGCTCCACGGATTCTCGGGAGATACGGTAGAGGACAGCCATCTGAAGCCGCACTCTTTTGCGTGCATCTCAAGCCTTGAGATCAGCTCACGCTGAAGTCCGTTGCCTCGGTAATTCGGTCTTACGATAGTCAGCTTTATATTGGCGTTCTCGGTAATATCCTCAACCTCTTCAAGATCCTTCGCAAGATTTTCCGCCGTTATTCCTGCCGCGTGGAGGATGCCGAAGGCAATCATTTCACCCTCGTAATAAGCACCAAGCACGAGGCTTGGTTCGGGAAAGCATACCGAGAAGGTCTCGGTTGTGTTCCGTCGAAGGAAGTCGGTGCTGCCTACTGCCGCGGCGAAGGTCTCCTCTTGAATAGCAAGCATCTCGGGTATGTAATCGGGTGTCAGCCTTCTGTAGCTGACGAGCGTCATATCGATTTTCATAACTTGTTCTCCTTTATACTTTTGCCACTACTATCAAAAATCCGAAATTAACGAAGGTGTCAGTTGCCAGGAATTTCTCCTCAAGGGTGTCAAAGTTTTGATCAAGCCATTCCTTTTCTGTCTGAATTTCCATATTTGACGGATCGTTTGCCGCCGTCACGTTTACGCTGTTTTTGAGGAAAAGGAAAATAGTGTCGAAGAAAGCCTCCTTTTCGGAGTAATCCATGGACGCCGAGTTTATGCTCATCCTCTCATAGACGATATCGCGGTATCCCGAGCGATGCAACAGGGTAAACAGCTCCCGCCCCGAATAGCGATATCCCGTAGTGTCACATTTTGCGATCATATTGAAGGCACGCTCAAATTTCATATCCTCGTCAGGATAAACGAAGCTGATTCCGTCATCAATATTTCTGATGAAAATGATCGCACCGCGATTACACAGCTTGCGGATGTTTTTCAGGAGATGATACGGGGACTTCAGGTGGGACATGACCGCCAAGATGTTTATCCAATCAAAGCCCTCAATTTCCTCCTCCTCCATAACATCTCTCATATGGTCAACGAAGTCGGGATCCTCGACATCCATCCGGTAGAAGTGTGTCTTGTCGCTCTCATAATCTGCACGTGCCTTGTCTACGAAGCTCTGATCGTACTCCACGCCGATTATTTTTTCAACCTCCTCCCGTCCGCCGAGGCGTGTCATCAGCGCCCGTCCGTTTCCGCATCCGATATCCAGCACCTTAAGCTCGGATTTGCCCTCAAGATATTTTTCGTATATGGGCATATCAAAGTCGTAAAGCAACTTTTGCTGTGTTTCAAGACGGCGTGATTCAACCTTGTTTCCCTGACTGAAGAAGCCCTCTTTACCGTCGTTCTGAATATGCACACGCTTCTTCGTACGATCTCTCTTGGTCTTAAGCTCGTTCTCGATGATTTCGTCGTAATCGGTTACGCCTACCTTATCCTTCAGTATGGGCAAAAGCAAGTCTATGGAATTAAAGGAGTATACGTCGGTGTACTGTATGGCGTTGATATGCTTTACACGGTCGATCTCCTGCTCTGTAAAGTATTCCTGCATAGCTGCGGTATTGTAGCTAAAGCCGGGCGTGATAATAGGCAAAAAGGAGCACATCGGATTTGAGAGAGCGGAGCGAAGCTCCTGTAGGACAACATCGTCCTCCTTACCGCATTGCTCAAAAAATTCGGGGGTCAAAATCATGATCATAAGCGACACGCGGGACGCTACGTCCTTGCATACCGACATAAAGTTATCGCCGCGTCTTATGCACTTCGGTGCGTAAAATATCTTCAGCTTGTTTTTGGTATGAACGCTAAGGTCGGAATATATGCTTGCGGCGAGCATAGCACCCTCACCCCTGTAGCATAGAAATACGTTGTAATCCTTATACATTTTCGACTCCCTTCGACATTATGTAAAAAGTATAACACATCCGCGGGTGAAAATCAAGGCATAACGACCACTTTCTCGTAACCAAATAGAAAGCGACTGTCGCAGTTTTGCGACATTCGCTTTTTTATTCCTTTGGGATTGCCGTCAGACGGCGCTTTATTTGTTGTAAAGCTCTGCGGCGCGGCGGCCCTTATACTCACCGCCGAGCAGGGAGTAAAGACCCCAATGGATCATCATACCGTAGCCTGCGCTTTTAAACCATTCGTGCTGTGTCATCGTTCTCCCTCAGAGCTTGATTCTTTCCGTGACTGCGGAGAGCCATGCGTCGGCGATCACGCGACAGCCGCCGGGGGCGGGATGCACGCAGTCGACCGTCAGCTCCTCGATCGGGACGGTTTTTTCCGCCGCCTTCAGCGCGTCCCACATTGGGACGAAAACGGCGTTGTATTTCTTTGCGATCTCTTTTACGATCTCACCGCGAGCGGCGATCTCCTCTGCCCACTCGTCGTAATGATGATAGATATCGTCGCCGTACTTTTTCCACACGACGTCGCGCCGCAAAAGGAAGGGCTCGCAGAGGACGAGTGCGGTATCGGGGCGTCTTTCAAGTGCCTCGTAGATACAGCGGTCGTACATAAAGCCAAAGGTACTGCGCGACGCACCGCGAGACAGACGCATCATAAAGCCGACGTCGTTGACACCGTTGAGAATGCTCAGAATATCGTGGTCGATATTGAGGGTATCCTCGATCCAGCGCGCGTACATATCGCCGATGCGGTTGCCGCTGACACCGCGGTTGTAGATAGAGACGTCCGCGTTTTTTTCCTTCAGCGTTTCGGCGATCATAGCGACGTATCCGTTGCCAAGCCCCTCGTTCGGTGCTGTGACACTCTTATCGCGTCCCCAATCGGTGATGGAATCTCCTTGAAAGAGTATCGTTTTCATAGTCTTCTCCTTTTATTTTCTTAAGACGCCCCGTAGGTCGAAGGCGGGAATAAAGCTCTCGCCCACAGAGTCGCCCTCCTGTAAAAATCCGTTTTCAATGCCGAGCGCGGCGGCGTAGGTGCAGACCCTATCGTATTCCCGATCGGTGATCGGGCGGGACAGCTCGGGGTAGCTGTCAAGTGCGCCCATCGGCGTATACTGCCGCATAATGCTGTAATAGATTCCGTTGCCGTAGCGGTCGAACAGCATCCCAAGCGCGCGCTTCGCCGCGCCGACGTGAGATGGCAAAACGAGGTGGCGGACGATGACGCCGCGCGTCATTTTTCCGCTTTGATCGAACGTGGGGGCAGGCTGTTGCCGTACCATTTCGTCGATCGCGGCAAGCGCTACCTCAGGGTAATCGGGAGCGTTTGCATAACGCGCCGCCGTTTTTGCATCCGCGTATTTGAAGTCGGGAAGATAGATATCAACGAGTCCCGATAATGCACGGATGCTCTCTTTGGTTTCGTACGCACTGCTGTTCCAGACGATGGGGAGCGTCAGCCCCTCTGCTTTTGCACTTTGCAGGATCGGGATCAGTCGGTCGGTATAGTGTGAGGGGGTGACGAGGTTGATATTCTCCGCGCCCTGCTCTGCCAGCTCAAAAAAGATCTCAAGAAGGCGGCGGTCGCTGATCGGCGCGCCCGCGTCGCCGCGGCTGATGGCTTGATTCTGACAAAAGACGCAGGAAAGGTTACAGCCCGAAAAAAAGACCGTGCCCGAGCCGCCGATATGTGAAATGCAAGGCTCCTCCCACCGATGCAGGGCGGCACGCGCGACGAGAAGGTCGCCCGGCGCGCGGCAGTAGCCGCGTTGCGTTACGCGGTTGACCGTACAGCGGCGCGGGCAAAGGGTGCAAACGCTCATAGCGGAAAGCTCTCCTCGGTATAGACCGTGACGCCGTGCTTTTTCAAAAGCTCGGTCAGTACACCGTCGCCGTCGGTCAGCGTGCGCGTGAAGTCTCCGTCGTAGATCCTCCCGACCCCGCACGCGGGACTGCGGCTTTTGAGGATGGCGAGCGTACAGCCGTGGTGCTTTGCCCGCATCAGAGAAAGCTCCGCGCCGAGTGTATATTCCGCGGTGCGATCTTTGCCGTCGGCGGTGCGTACACTGCCGTCCCTTTGCCGTTCACACGCGGGGCGCGGCACGGGAAGACCGCCCGCGCATTCGGGGCAGACGGGGATCAGGATATGCTCCTTTTGCAGGTCGATCACCCGCGCACAGGGGCGGCTTTCACCGTCGTAGCGGCAGGGCTCGCCGAGAAGGCAGGCGCTGACAAGTATTTTCATATGTAAACCACACTTTATTTTTTCTGCGCATTCATTGTAGCATATTTGTCGATACTTTGCAAGAGAAAACTTGACAAAGTATAGTTTCGTCGGTATAATTATGTTACAAAAAACACTGGGAGAATGAAAACGATGAAAACTCCGATTGCGGAATTAACCGAAAAAAAGGCGTTCATCTGCGATATGGACGGCGTGATCTACCGCGGCAATCAGCTGATCCCGCACGTGCGCGAATTCGTAAGCTGGCTGAATGACAGCGGAAAGAATTATCTGTTTTTGACCAACGGCTCCTCACGCTCTCCGCGTGAGCTGTCGCAGAAGCTGGCGCGGCTCGGGCTTGAGGTGGACGAGAGCCATTTTTACACCAGCGCGCTTGCAACGGCGGCATTTTTGAAAAGTCAGTGTCCCGGCGGCTCGGCATACGTGATCGGCGAGCCGGGGCTTGTCAACGCCCTGTACGATGCGGGCTTCACGATGAACGACGTGAATCCCGACTACGTCGTGTTCGGCATGAGCACGCGCATTGATTACAATATGATCGAAAAGGCGGTGCGCCTCATAGAGCGCGGTGCCAAGCTGATCGGAGCAAATCCCGACCTGACCGATCCGTCCGAGCAGGGGATCATTCCCGCCTGCCGCGCTATGCTGGCGCCGATCGAGCTGACGACGGGCAAGCAGGCGTATTTCGTCGGCAAGCCGAATCCCTTGATGATGCGCCATGCAAAAAAGGTACTGAACTGTCACCGCTCCGAGACGGTGATCATCGGCGACCGTATGGACACCGATATTATCGCGGGGATCGAGAGCGAGATCGATACGGTTCTGGTTCTCTCGGGTGTCAGCACGCGTGAGACGTTGGATAGTTTTCCGTACCGTCCCAAGCATATCCTGCGGGACGTGGGGGAGATCATCGGACTGTGAAAATAAAGAGAAGCTGTCAATACGACAGCTTCTCTTTATTTTCGGGTATCGGCGCGCAAAAAATCGTTGTATGCGATCGGGAGTCCCTCTTTGAGGCTCGTTTTTGCCGTCCAGCCGAGCGAATCAAGCTCGCTCGTATCAAGCCGCTTGCGCGGCGTGCCGTCGGGCGCGCTCTCGTCAAAGACGATCCTTCCCCCGTAGCCGACGGTCCTTGCAACGAGGCGTGCAAGCTCGGCGATCGAGACCTCCTCGCCACTGCCGACGTTGACGGTCTGCTCGTCGCTGTAACGCTCCATCAGAAAAAGCGCGGCGTCGGCAAGATCCTCGGAAAAGAGAAACTCGCGCAGGGGTCTGCCCGTGCCGAGGACGCTGACGCTCGCCCTTCCCTCTTGCTTCGCGGTATGGAAGCGGCGCAAGAGTGCGGGGATCACG
Organism: Eubacteriales bacterium; assembly: GCA_045532985.1. GTDB lineage: Bacteria > Bacillota > Clostridia > Oscillospirales > CAG-272 > UBA1740. The sequence continues at coordinate 11,217 of JAZSGY010000014.1, forward strand.
TGGGAATCGGTGGGGTGATAGTTGTCGCCGATGCCGTAAAGGTTGGTTGGCATACAGCTGATGAAGTCGCATCCGTATTGGCGGCGCAGATAGGAGGCGTAGCGCAGTCCCGCGATCTTGGCGAGCGCGTAGCCCTCGTTGGTCTGCTCAAGCGGGCCTGTGAGAAGCGCGGATTCCTTGATTGGCTGGGCGGCATCACGCGGATAGATGCAGGACGAGCCGAGAAAGAGGAGCTTTTCCGTTCCGTGCTCCTTGGCGGCGTGCAGAACGTTCATCGCGATCATACAGTTGTCGTAAAGAAAATCGGCAGGCGCTTTTTGGTTGGCGAGAATGCCGCCGACACGTGCCGCGGCAAGAATCACGTAGCGGGGACGTTCGCTTTTGAAGAATGCGTCGGTTGCGGCACCGTCACGCAGATCGAGCGACGGAAAATCGCGCGTGAGGATATTCGTAAAGCCCGCGCTCCCCAGTCGGCGCAAAAGAGCCGAGCCGACCATTCCACCGTGCCCCGCAATATAAAAGGGGGCTGTTTTATCGAGCTTCATCCTTTACCCCCTGTGTGCGTTTTAAATCGGAATCGACCATCATTCGGACGAGTGAGGGGAAATCCACGCGGCGACGCCAGCCGAGCGTGCGCTCGGCGTACGCGGGGTCGCCGCAGAGCTGCTCGACCTCGCTTTTACGGAAGTAGCGCGGCGATACGCGCAAAAGGATCCGTCCGCTTCTTTCGTCATAGCCGACCTCGTCGACGCCCGTACCGCGGAAGGCGATGGGGATCCCCGCCGCGGCGAAGGCGAGCGTCGCAAATTCGCGCACGCTGTGCATTTCACCCGTGGCGAGGACGTAATCGCCCGCATTCTCCTGTTGCAGAATGCGCCACATCCCCTCGACGTAGTCGCCTGCGTATCCCCAATCGCGCATCGCGTCGAGGTTCCCGAGGACGAGGCACTCGTCGCTCCCTTTGGCGATACGTGCGACTGCCATCGTGATCTTGCGCGTGACGAAGGTCTCGCCGCGGCGCGGGGATTCGTGATTGAAAAGGATGCCGTTTGCCGCAAACATTCCGTAAGCCTCTCGGTAATTGACCGTGACGTAGTAGGCGTAGAGCTTCGCGCAGGCGTAGGGGCTTTTGGGATAAAAGCGGGTGCTTTCGTTCTGCGGAACGCTTTCGGGGAGTCCGCCAAACAGCTCTGAGGTCGATGCCTGATAGAATTTTGCGTGGCTTTTTCTTTGGCGCATTGCTTCAAGCAGGCGGAGCGTGCCGACGGCGGTCGCCTCAGCTGTATATTCGGGCACCTCGAAGGAAACGGCGACGTGCGACTGTGCCGCGAGGTTGTAGACCTCGTCGGGGGCACTTTTCTCAAGAATTGCGGAAAGTGCCGCGCCGTCGGTCATATCTCCGTAGTGCAGAAAAAAGCGGTCCTTATAGGCAGGGTCGTGATAAATATGATCGATGCGCTGAGTCGACAGGGTGCTGTGCCGACGGACGGTGCCGTGGACGGTATAGCCCTTACCGAGCAAAAGCTCTGCAAGATAGGAGCCGTCCTGCCCCGTGATGCCCGTGATCAGCGCGGTTTTTGGTTGCGATTGCATAAGATCCCTCCTTTTCTAAAAGCATACCCGCACCGCGGCGCTTTATGCGAAAGTCTTTCTAAAACGCACGCCGCTTGCATATATTTTTGAAAAAAGGAGGGCTGAGGATGACAGAGGAGTGGCTGGAGCTACGGCGGGAATTTGAGGAAGACGGCAGCGTGCTTGCCGTGTTTTCCTGTCGGCTCCCACAGCCGACGGGCGACAAGGGGGCAATACGGATCGCAACGCTCTACCGCCGTCTTGCAAGGGAGTGGGAGCGTTATACCAAGCGGGTGCTTCTTCCGCGGGCACGCGCCACCGACGGTGGGGGGGCGCCGCGCCGAGGGACCAAGCATAGCACGCTCGAGATCACCGCTGACGTGGTGTATAAGGATGAGCATATCCTCTCGGTGCTTCGCCGCGTGCTGATACGGGGCGGCGGAGCGCGGCGGCTTCTCTGCTTTGGCGAGACCTTTCGCAGAAGGGACGGACTTTTGCTTCCGCTTTCCGCATTTGCCGAGAAGCCAAAAGGGTGTCGTGACCTGCACGGCTTCGTTTTCCGCGGAGGGTCGGTCACGCTTTTTCACCGCGGCGGCAAGGCAGATCTGCCGCTAAAAAATAAAAAGGAGCAAGCGTAAAAACGCTTGCTATTTTTTCAAGGCTGTATTATAATAAGAGGCAAGAAAAAGCCTTTAAGGAGCGCGGGAATTCCGTAATGTAAAGATATGTTTACAATTTTAGAGCCGAGGAACGGGGAGCGCGTCACGCTTTTGCATCCCTATCACCTTGCCTATATCGCAAATCCAATCAAAAGCGGCGTTGGGGCGGTCGATTTTTTGAATCTGCACGCAAGGAGCGCGGATCTTTCCACGCCGCGCACGGTGACGCTGCGCTACGCGCCGTCGGTGGATGCCGAGGTGCAGATCGGCACCCGTGCCGATCTTTCGGACGCCCTTTGTATTTCGGGTAAGGGCGGCGTGGCATCGGTCACGAATCTTTTGCTGGATACCGATTACTTTTGGTGCGTGAAAAAGGGGAACTCCGCTTCGTCGACCGCACACTTTCACACCGACGCCACGGCACCGCGTATGCTTGCGGTGGACGGCATTTCAAACGTGCGCGATTTCGGTGGCTTCGTGACGCTTGACGGGCGACGCGTTCGCCAGGGGCTTCTCTACCGCACGTCTGAATTCAATTCACACGTTACGCTGACCGAGCGGGGGCTTGAAACGCTTCTCTCCCTCGGCATCAAGACCGACCTTGACCTCCGCGGTGCGGGTGAGGCGGTGATGCCCGTATTACCCGATACGGTCGCCTATCACAATATTCCGCTCTCTGCATACGAGCATATCTTCACCGAGGAGCAGATGGCGCGCTATCGCGCGCTGTTCGAGCTGCTTGCAGATCCCGCGATCTATCCTGCCGTCCTGCACTGCTGGGGCGGGATCGACCGTACGGGGACCTTCCTCTACGTTCTCGGCGCAATGCTTGGAATGAGAGAAGCGGATCTCGGGCTGGATTACGAGATGTCCTCCTTCTCGATCTGGGGAGACCGCAGTCGCGAAAGTGAGCAGTTCCGCGCGTTTCTGACGGGACTTTCCGCCTACGGAGATAGCGTCAACGCCGCCGCCGTCGGCTATTTGCACGCGGCGGGGGTAAGCGACGGAACGCTCTCCCGCATCCGCGATATTTTCCTTGCCTGATAAAAAAACCGCTTGCGCTTGCAAGCGGGTTTTGTTTGATCAGAAGCGGAGCTTCTCTGCAAGATAAGCCTTGACCTCGGTCATCGGCATACGGACCTGCTCCATCGTGTCGCGGTCGCGGACGGTGACGCATCCGTCGGTCTCCGACTCAAAGTCGTAGGTGATGCAGAAGGGCGTACCGATCTCGTCCTGACGACGGTAGCGCTTACCGATCGAGCCCGACTCGTCGAAATCGACCTCAAAGTCGGCGGCAAGCTCGGCGTAGAGGGCGTCTGCCTTCTCGGAGAGCTTCTTCGACAGGGGGAGGATCGCCGCCTTGACGGGGGCGAGGGCGGGGTGCAGGTGCAGCACGACGCGCACGTCGTTCTTCTCTGCATCGACGATCTCCTCGTCGTACGCCTCGCAAAGGAAGGCGAGGGCTACGCGGTCGGCACCAAGCGACGGCTCAACGACGTAGGGCACGTACTTTTCATTCGTTTCGGGATCGAAATACTCCATCGACTCACCGCTGACGTTCTGGTGCTGGGTCAGGTCGTAGTCGGTACGGTCGGCGATGCCCCAGAGCTCGCCCCAACCGAACGGGAAAAGGAATTCGATATCGGTGGTCGCCTTCGAATAGAAGCAAAGCTCCTCGGGCGAGTGGTCGCGCAGGCGGACGTTTTCCTCCTTCATGCCAAGGCTGTAAAGGAATTCTGCGCAGAAGTTGCGCCAATAGGTGAACCATTCGAGGTCGGTGCCGGGCTTGCAGAAGAATTCAAGCTCCATCTGCTCAAACTCACGGGTGCGGAACACGAAGTTGCCGGGCGTGATCTCGTTACGGAAGGATTTACCGATCTGACCGACGCCGAAGGGCATTTTACGGCGCGTGGTACGCGCGACGTTCTTGAAGTTGACGAAGATGCCCTGCGCGGTCTCGGGGCGCAGATAGACCGTATTGCTGCTCTCCTCGGTGACACCGATGAAGGTCTTGAACATCAGGTTGAACTTACGGATGTTGGTGAAGTCGCCGCTTCCGCAATCGGGGCAGACGATGCCGTTTGCCTTAATGAAATCGTACATTTCCTCATCCGACATACCTGCGGGATTGACGTCGAGGCTGTTCTGGAAGGCGTAATCCTCGATCAGCTTGTCCGCACGGTGGCGCGAGCGGGAGACCTTACAGTCCATCAGCGGGTCGGAGAAGCCGCCGAGGTGTCCCGATGCGACCCAGGTCTGGGGATTCATAATGATCGCGCTGTCAAGACCGACGTTGTAGCGGTTCTCCTGCACGAATTTTTTCCACCAAGCGCGCTTGACGTTGTTCTTGAAGGCAACGCCGAGGGGACCGTAATCCCACGAGTTTGAAAGACCGCCGTAGATCTCACTGCCGGGGTAGATGAAGCCGCGATTTTTACAAAGGGCTACGATCTTTTCCATTGTTTTCTGACTGTTTTCCATTGCTTTTCTCCATTTATAATGTTAATTTTAGTTTACAATTTCACCAAGCAGGCATTCACCTGCGATCGCCGTGGGGCGTACCCTGACGATTTTTCCGTGCAGCTTTTCCGTGCTTTTGACCAGGACCTCAAGAAAGCTGTCGGAGTGACCGTGACAGATGCCGTCGCTTTCGGTCTCTATCAGCACAGAGAGGATCTCACCGCGGGCAAGCACCGCCGCGAGATTTTCACGGTGAAGCGTCGCGCCGAGGGCGATCAGCTCCTCACTGCGGGCGCGCTTGACGGGCTCGGGGATCTGCTCCTTCATCCGTGCGGCGGGCGTACCGCGGCGCGCGGAGTAGGCGAAGACGTGCATTGAGAGGAAGCCTGCCGTTTTTGCAAAGGCGAGGGTGTCGGCAAAGTCGGCGTCGCTTTCCCCCGGGAATCCGACGATAAAGTCCGCCGTCAGCTGTAAACGCGGGAAGGCGCGGCGCAGATGCTCGACTGCACGAGTTGCCTGCGTGCGGTTGTAGCGGCGGCGCATTCCGCGCAAAACGGCGTCCGCCCCGCTCTGCATCGACAGATGAAAGTGCGGCGTGACCGAGCGAAGACGCGACAGGCGTTCGATCCGTTCGGGACGAAACCATTCGGGTGTCATCGAGCCGAGGCGGATGCGCTCAGCACCCGATTCACACTCAAGCAGCTCGAGCAGATCAAGCAGATCAAAGTGATCAAGCTCAACGCCGTAGGAGGCGGTCTCAATACCCGTCAGCACGATCTCACGCACGCCGCCCAAAACGAGTGATCTTACCTCACGAAGGACGTCGTCGGGGGCTTTTGAACGGACGGGTCCGCGCGCGGCGGGGATGGCACAGTAGGTACAGCGGCACTCGCATCCGTCCTCGATCTTCACGTAGGCGCGGGTGCGCGGCGCGTGTGTGATACACATCGGCTCAAAGGGGACGCCGTAAAGCGGCACGACCTCACACGTCGGAGGGGCACCCGAAAGGAGCTCCTCTGCGCGTGCGGCAAGCTTCAGCTTTGCATCGTTGCCGCCGACGTAAGAAACGCCGTCGATCGCCGTCAGCGCGTCGGGCGCGCTCTGGGCATAACAGCCCGTTACCATCACGATCGCATCGGGGTTGAGCTTGTGCGCACGGCGGATCATCTGACGCGATTTGCGGTCGCTTTCCGCCGTGACGGTGCAGGTGTTGATCACGTAGACGTCGCAGGGCGACTCAAAGGGGGCACGCATAAAGCCGCGGCGTTCAAATTCCTCTGCGATCGCCTCGGTCTCATACTGCGAGACCTTACAGCCGAGGGTATAAAAACCAACCCGTTTGCCTGACATACCCTCTCCCCCATCTTTTTTCTATTTTAATATTTTATCATATCTTTTTGAAAATGTAAAGAGGGGTCGGCTTTTTTATCAAAAAAAGCGCTTCTTTTTCGCACTTTTCCTTGATTTTGACGTCTGATTGTTGTATACTAAAATTGGATAGAAATACACTTATATAAAAATTATATGATATGGGGGATCCCTATGCGTGAGCTGACGGTACGGAAGAACGATAGCGGACAGCGCCTTGACAAGTTTTTGCAAAAGGCGTTGCCCTCGCTCCCCCCTGCCCTTTTATACAAATCGATCCGTCTGAAGAAGATCAAGGTCAACCGCAAGCGTGCCGAGGGCGCACAGGTGCTTTGCGAGGGCGACGTGCTTCAGCTCTTTCTCGCCGAGGAATTCTTTACGAAAAAGACCGACAGCGCCCTTGGAAGGATCACGCCGCGCGTTTCGGTTTTGTACGAGGACGAAAATATTCTTTTGCTCAACAAGCGTGCGGGCGTTTCGGTGCATGAGGATGAAAACGGCGACGGCAACACCCTGCTTTTGCATTTGCAGGCGTATCTTTTCCAAAAGGGTGAGTACGATCCCGATACCGAGCAATCCTTCGCGCCCGCGCTTTGCAATCGCATTGACCGAAACACGGCGGGCATCGTGATCGCCGCGAAGAATGCGGAAGCACTGCGCGTGATGAACGAGAAGATCAAAAACCGCGAGCTGCACAAGTATTACCTTTGCGCGGTGCACGGCGTGCCCTCTCCCGCGGCGGCGACACTTTCCGCCTATCTTTTGAAAAACGAGAAGGACAAGACGGTACGCGTATTCGATAAAAATCCGCCGCGCGGCGCGAAGGAGATCCGAACGCGCTACCGCACGGTTGCGGTCAAGGACGGCGACGCGCTCCTTGAGGTCGAGCTGCTGACGGGGCGCACGCACCAGATCCGCGCGCATATGGCGCACGTCGGGCATCCCTTGCTTGGGGACGGCAAGTACGGCGTCAACCGCGCCGACAGACAAAAGGGCTATCGCTATCAGGCGCTCTGCTCCTACCGACTGACCTTTGATTTTGCAAAAGACGGGACGCTGCTTGACTACCTTGACGGCAAGAGCTTTGGCATCCCGCCCGCCGATATTTATTTCGTCACGCCGTTTGACGTGAAAGGAGCGCTATGAAAAACAGATTCCTTTGCGCGCTCTTCGTTTTTGCGGCAGGGCTTTTGGCGTCGCTTCCGCTTTGCGTCGGGTGGCTTTCCTTCCTTTCCTTTTTCGCCCTGATCCCCTACCTTTTACTGCTGTTTTCACAGCTGCTTGCACAGGAGCGTCGCTCACTTGCCTTTTATTACCGTCAGGGGATGCTCTTTTACCTCGGATTTCTGATCGGCGTCTTTCATTTTTTCGTCGCGATGTACCCGATGGAGTTTGCGGGGGATTTCACGACGCCCGTTGCGGTGTTCGTCGTTGCTTTCGCTTGGCTGGGTCTTTCCTTTTTGTACACTTTGGTTTACGCTTTGCTGATTTTGGCAATGGGTGCGCTATCGCGGCTGACCGCTGTGCGACGCTTTCCGCTTCTTTTGCCCTTTCTGTTCGCGGCGGGCTTTACCGTCGTCGAGCATCTGCAAACGCTCACCTGGGCGGGCACGCCGTGGGGCGTTTACGCGCTCACGCTTGCCGACCGTGCGCTGCTCGTAGCACCCGCGTCGCTCCTTGGCGCGCATTTCGTCTCCTTTTTGCTCGTGCTTTTCAATGCGCTTTTTGCCCTTTTTATTCTTCGCTTTTGGCAGAGCCGTGACCGCCGCCGCTCCCTTCGCGCGGTGTCAGCGGTGCTTCTCTTCTTCATCCTTTGGTGTGGGGTCGGCGGTATTCTGACCCTGACGCGCGAAAAACCAAGTGAGACGGTGCGCGTTGCGATCCTGCAGGGGAACGTCTCCTCCCGCGACAAATGGACGCTTGGCAGTAACAGCATTCAGATCTTCCGCCGCTTGGCGCTTGACGCGGCAAAGGAGGGTGCGACCGTAATGCTCTGGCCCGAGACGGCGATCCCGTCGGTGCTGTCCGAGCACTCCTATTATCTTGACGATCTTTACGATATTGCCGAGGAAACGAACGCCATTCAGATCATCGGCGCGTTTCGCGAGGGCGTGGATGAGGATGGGAAGGATGCAGAATACAACTCGCTTTTCGTGATCTACCCCGATCGAACGGTGAAAGACGTGACCTACGACAAGCGGCACCTCGTGCCCTTCGGGGAATTCGTGCCCTTCGCACGGCTGATAAAGACGCTCGTACCGCCGATGGCGGAGCTGATGACGCGCGACCCCGTGACGGCGGGGGACGACGTGCCGACCGTCTTTCACGAGGATTGCGGCTCCTTTGGCGGGCTTATTTGCTTTGATTCGATCTACGGCGAGCTTGCGCGCGCGACGGTCAAGGAGGGGGCTGAGGTTTTACTGCTTGCCACCAACGACTCCTGGTTTCTTGAGTCTGCGGCACTCCGCCAGCATCACGCGCAGGCACAGCTACGTGCGGTTGAGACGGGGCGTTACGTCGTGCGCTGCGGCGTCACGGGGATCTCCTCGGTGATCGACGTGCGCGGACAGACGGTGAAGACCCTGCCCGACAACACCCGCGGCTATCTGGTTGCGGACGTTCCGCTTTGCGGCGACACGACGCCCTTTTTGTACGTCGGCAATCTGTTCGTCGGTCTTTCGGCACTCTTTCTGCTCTCACCCGCGGTGTACGAGCTGACACTTTACTTTTTGAAAAAACGGAGGAACCAATATGCTTCGTAAGAATATGATCTGCAGAATCGAGATCACCGATCTCAATAACCTCGGCTACGGTGTCGGAAAGGTCGACGGGCTCGTAGTATTCGTCGCGGGGGCGGTCGACGGCGACATCCTTGACGCGCATATTATCAAGGTCAACAAGACCTATGCGGTAGCGCGGATCGACACCCTGCTCGTTCCCTCACGCCACAGGATCGAGGACGTTTGTCCGTCACAGGGCTGCGGCGGCTGTGCATACGGCAATATCCGCTACGCGCACGAGCTACAGCTGAAGGAGAACTACGTTCGCCACGCCTTTCGCAAGGCGGGGATGCGGAACGTGACCGTCCGTCCCGTCCTCTCGACGGGGAGCCTGACGCACTACCGAAACAAGGCGCAGTATCCCGTTGCCACCGATAAAAACGGAAGGCTGACTGCGGGCTTTTACGCACCGCGCAGTCACCGCGTTGTCGCGGCGGCGCGTTGCAGACTCCAGCCCCGCGTGTTCGGGGATATCGTCAAGAGCGTGCTTGCTCTGTTTGAGGCGTACGGTCTCACAGCGTACGATGAAGAGTCGCATACGGGACTTTTGCGCCATGTCTATCTGCGGCAGAATGCCGATGGGTCGGAGATCCTTCTGACGCTGATTATAAACGGTCAGTCGCTCCCCTTTGCGGAGGAGATCACCGCGCGCTTGTACGCGGCGTATCCCGCGCTCGTCGGGGTCATGCTGAACGTGAATGAGGAGCAGACCAACGTCATCTGCGGTGACGACTACCGTCTGCTTTCGGGGCGCGATTACATCACCGATACGCTTTGCGGCGTACGGCTGAAGATCACGCCGCCCGCCTTCTATCAGGTCAATCACGATGCAGCGGAGCTGCTTTACGGCAAGGCGCGCGAGCTTGCAGAGATCAAGGATACCGACACGGTGCTTGACCTTTACTGCGGCATCGGCAGCATCGGACTTTCGATCGCCGACAAGAATTGCCGTCTTTACGGCGTGGAGATCGTCCCCGATGCGGTCGCCTGCGCGCGTGAGAACGCCGCGGCAAACGGCTTTGAAAACGCGACGTTTATCTCTGCGGACGCGGCGAACATTGCCGCATCGCTCCCCGCGGATCTTACGCCCGACGTGGTCGTTCTTGACCCGCCGCGCGGCGGCTGTGACAAAAGCACGCTCGATTTCGTGTCGGAGCTTGATCCTTCGCGCATCCTTTACATCTCCTGCAATCCCGACACGCTCGCGCGCGACTGCGAGTATCTGCGTCGGGTCTGCCACTATAAGCTTGGCGAGGTTTATCCCGTGGATCTCTTTCCGCGGACGGGGCACGTTGAATCTGTCGTTTGTCTCAAACGACAGATTCAACAATGAATTGCGCGAGCGCGTGAATTGAGTGCGTTGCACTCATGAATTGGCTTCGCCATGAATTGCGCCTGCGGGCGCATAAGGTAGGACGCGCAATTCAATTCATGGAGCGTAGCGAGAAATCATGATGCGAGCTTGCGAGCATCAATTCATGACGGCAACGCCGTCAAATCATTCAAAAACGAGGACTTACGATGAAAGAAAATTTTTTAGTAGATTTATCAAGGCAATTCGCGGTTGATATCGTAAATCTTTGTACTGATATCAAGGAGAATAGAAAAAGTAACGTATTGTTAAATCAAATATTGAGAAGCGGCACAAGCATCGGTGCAAATATTCACGAAGCCAATTATGCGGCAAGTAAAGCGGACTTTATCAATAAGTTTCAAATCGCCTTGAAAGAATGCTATGAAACTGATTATTGGCTCGGTCTATTCAAAGATACCCACATGATAACCGAGGAAGAATACAAAGATATGTATGCAAAATGCAGTAAAATACGCAAATTGCTTATTGCTTCTATCACCACCGCAAAGGAACACGTATCAGAACAAATGTGATTTTTGAGCGAAACTCAAAAGTCTGTTTTAAGCAGTACGGTATAACATAACGAAAAAAGGAGAACAAAATGAATAATCACTGGAATGGTAAACTATGGTATGCTTACGGTACCTCGATGACAAGCATTAAGCAAGGAGAATACGTTCCCGTTGTGGAAGAGCTTTCGGGTATGACCGTTGTAAATCTCGGCATTCCCGGGGGATGCCTGACACCTGACGGTTATGGCAAAGGCAACACCAAGCGCGCTGTGATGAATATGAATGACGGAAAGGAAAACGCGGATCTTATCACACTTGAGGTTTTGCCGAACGAGGGAGCCATGGTAGGAAATATCTATGACACGGACGATCAATCCTTCTGCGGTTGCTTCAATCAGTGTTTAAGGTACTTGCAAGAAAATACCAAGGCCCAGATCGTTGTTATTATTATGATCAGTGGGAATGACAAGGAACCCGAGACAGTAATTGAAAGTAGAAAAATAACCCAATTTGAATTTGCCGAGATAATAGAGCGTGTGGCAAAGCTAAACGGTGTTCCTGTGATCAATGTGTTTTGCGAAGCCGGTTTTGGCTACGGCCGTGTGAAGGCGAGAGAATATCAGTTAGATCACATACATCTAAACAAACTTGGTGGAAAGAATGTTGGTAAATTTGTTTGGAGCAAATTAAAGGATATTCCTTTGTGGGAAACAGAATAAAATATACCTTTTGGACTTACCAATTCATGGAGCGCAGCGAGAAATCATGATGCGTTAGCATCAATTCATGACGGCGGCGCCGTCAAAGCATTCAAAAGCGAGAGCTTGCGATGAAAGAAAACCTTCTTGTCGATTTATCAAAGCGATTTGCTGTTGAATCACCACCGCGAAGAAAAAACGGTTGAGGACAAGCGTGAAGTAGCAGTACGGTAAGCATAACGAAAGGAGCTATTATGATATACATCAAAATTTACCTTGACAAAGACGAAAATGGCGAGGATATGCTCGTTTTCGATTCCGCGTCAGAAAAAAATATTTAAAGTTTATCAGCGGATAAAAAGGGACTTCTATGAAAAAGAAAAAAGGAAGAGCGTATCTATTTGATTTTGACGGGACGTTGGTTGATTCTATGCCGACCTTCGTGTCCGTGATGCTCCGCATTCTTGATGAATACGGGATCAGGTATGACCGCGATATCGTCAAGGTGATCACGCCGCTCGGATATCACGGCACGGCGGAATATTACCGTTCGCTTGGGATCAATGCTCCCACCGAGGTGCTGATCGGGAAAATGAACGCATACGCCTTGAACGAATACGCTTGCAATATCCCCGCAAAGGTGACTGTAAGCGAGACCCTACGGGCGCTGAAGGCGCGCGGGGACAGCCTGAACGTGCTGACTGCAAGCCCGCACGCTATGCTCGATGCGTGCCTTAAGCGGTTGGGCCTTTGGGACGCGTTCGATCACGTCTGGTCGTGTGACGATTTCGGCACGACGAAATCGAACCCCGAAATTTATAAAATGGCGGCCGAGAGGATCGGTAAAGACGTCGGCGAGATCATTTTCGTTGACGACAATATCAACGCGGTCAAGACCGCGAAGCTGGCGGGGATGCGGTCGTACGCGATATACGATCCGTCATCCGCTGAGTACGCCGACGAAATGCGAGCCGCCGCCGACCGTTATGTGAAGGAATTCGCAGAGCTGCTCGACGAATAAAAACGGAGTTTGCTGATCAGACATTATGAAAACACGCGCGTTTATCTGTATCATTCTGGCGGGGGTGCTTTGGGGCACCTCGGGCATTTTCTCCGAGCTTTTGTCGCCGTACGGCTTTACGGCGTGGCAGATGACGGCGCTGCGCGGTGCCGTTGCTTTCGTTTGCCTTGCGCTGTTCGCGCTTTTGCGCGACCGCCGTCTGTTTTGCGTGCGGGGGCGCGCGATGCTTTTGTACCTTTGCATCGGGCTTGCGCTGTTCGGGACGTCGGGGTGCTATTTTGCCGCGATGCGGCTGACCTCGGTCTCAACCGCCGTGGTGCTGATGTATACCGCACCCGTGATGGTGATGCTTTTTTCGGTGCTTTTTTGGAAAGAAAGGTTTACAAAATTAAAGCTTTTGTCGGTTGGCGTGATGCTGTTTGGCTGTGTGCTGGTCTCGGGCGTGATCGGCGGACTCTACCTTGATCCCGTCGGGTTTCTCGTCGGGCTTTTGTCGGGGGTCTCCTACGCCTCGTATAACATTCTGACCAAGTATGCTACGCGTAAGGGCTTGCCGCCCGCGTCGATCACGCTCTACGGCGCGCTCTTTATGGCGCTGATCGCGCTCCTTTTCTGCCGACCGCTCGGTATTCTCGACGCAGCCGCAAAAAGACCTGCACTGACACTTCCGCTGATCCTTTTACTCGGTACCGTTACCTTTATTTTTCCCTACCTCTTTTACGCACGCGGACTCAAGGAGCTGCCCGCAGGGACGGCGTCCTCACTTTCCATCGTTGAGCCGATGGCGGCAACGCTTTTCAGCATTGCGTTTTTGGGGGAGAAGCCAAGTCTTTTTTCGGTCTTGGGAATTCTTCTGATCCTCTCGGCGGTCTTTTTGCTCAGCCGTGCGGACAAGCAGGAAAACGCTCGCATATCCGCCGCACGAACGGCAAACGATAAGAAAAAAACGAAAAACGAAGATTGAGAGACCTTTCGGACGGCACCGCCGTCATCAGAATTGACAAAAGGAGATCTTACGATGAACAACGAATCCATGACCCTTCTCAAAAAAGAAAACAAAAAGGCGGAGCTGTGCGTGCTTCTCGTCTGCATTGCCATTCTCATTCCGCTGATCGTTCTGTCCTTTTATAACCGCCCGTCTGCTGACGACTTCAACTATTCGATCCATACGCACGCCGCAGTGCAAAACGGCGGAAGCATTTTTGACGTCATTGACGCCGCGCATTGGACGAACAAGTATTTCTACGAGCATTGGCAGGGGCTTTACACCTCGGCATTCATTCTGGCGCTTCAGCCCGGCATCTTCGGGGAATCCTACTACGTGCTTTCGGCGCTGATCGTGATGGCGGTCATGTACCTGACGATCCTTGCTTCGGTCGCGATCCTGAATCGGCATTTCGTTTTGCGGTCGTTTCTGTTTACGGCGACGGCGTCGCTTTTCATCCTGACGTTTCTCGTGACCTTTATGCCGTCAACGCACGAGGGAGTCTATTGGTTCAACGGCGCGATGAACTATACGCCGTGGGCGTTGACGAACTTCCTCAATCTCTGTCTTCTGCTTGAGGCGGGGAGTGCAAAAACGAAAAAGCGCAAGGTGATCTTCATCATCCTGAGTGCGCTTCTCTCCTTCCTGACCTCGGGTGCGAACCACGTGACGTCAGCCCTTAACATCGGCTTCCTTTTTCTTGCGTCGGTCTATGCGTTGCGTCGGAAAAAGTGGTATCCTCTGATCCCGCTTTTCGTAGCGCTTGCGGGCTTTGCGCTGATGTACGTTGCGCCCGGCACTGCGGTGCGTCAGCAGGATTATACCGAGATCGCCGCAATTCCGAAGGCGTTCTCGATCGTTGAAAAGATCGGATTTTTGAACAAATTCGCACCCCTGCGCTACCTTTCGGTGGGCGCGATCCTGATCTTCCCGATCGTTTACCAGACGCTTCGGATGTTCTTCTACTGGGTCTCGATCCCCGGCATCCTCGTGCTTTTCTTCAGCACGCCGCTCGTGATCGCGATCTGTATCAGGAACAAGGAGCGTTTTCCGAAAAAATTCCCGTTTGTGCCGATCCTTTGGTCCTTCCTTGCGATCTTCGGCACCTTTGCCGTCCCCTATTTTTCGATGGGATGGTTCGGCGCGGGGCGGCTTCGCAACGTGATCTTTATCACGATGATCCTTTTGTCCTTCTATCTGTATATACGCATCTGGGGTTATTTGATCGTAAACGACCGCGTGCGCTTTGAGCGTTTTGAGCGCTTCCTTCCGTTTTTACGGCGTAACGCCGTAAAGTGGGGGCTTCGGATTGCGCTTCCGCTTTGCCTTTGCTTTCTGTTCATCGCACCCATTCAGAAAAGACCGTCGAGCGTCAAGACGGCGATCGAGGATCTGTTCGACGGATCGGCGCGGCAGTTCTGTGAGCAGATGGATGCCCGTGCCGAGCTGTACCGTGACGATACGCTGACCGAGGTCGTCGTTGAGCCGCTGACGGCAACCTCGTCGCTTCTCTTCTCGTCGGATATCACGAGCGACCCGACCCATTGGAAAAACGGCTCGATCAGCCAATACTACGGCAAGAAGATCTATCTGCGACCGACCGAGGACGGCAAAGGATCCGCCGACTCTTGACAAATCCGCCAAAATCTGTTACTATAAAAGCGTTATTGCTTTGAATGAATAAGGAGACTACCATGGAAAACGAAGAGCTTGAAATGAACGTTCTCGATATGCTGTTTGACGAGGAGAACGGAGACAACGTTACGATCTACGACGAGGAGGGCAATCCGATCGAATTTGAGCAGGTCGCCCTAATCCCGATCGAGGAGAAGGTCTACGCGATCCTGAAGCCGGTTTTACCGATGGAAGGCGTTGGTGAGGACGAGGGGCTCGTTTTCGAGATCGACGAGGCGGAGGAATCCCTGAACCTCGTGGTCGAGGAGGACGTGATCGACGCCGTGTTCGCCGTCTACGAGCAGCTTTGCGATGAAGAAGCCGAGGAAAAGATGTAAAGAAAGGTTTACAAAAGGAAGTACGGAATGCGAAAATATCTTTACGTCTTTTTGATCTCAATGGTGCCCGTGATCGAGCTGCGCGGAGCAATTCCCGTGGGCGCGGGGCTCGGGCTTCCCTTCTTTTACACCTTTCTCGCGTGCATGATCGGCAATATGCTACCCGTGCCGTTCATTCTGCTCTTTATCCGTAAGATCCTTGGATGGATGCAGAATTGCCGCGTGAAATTTTTCAACAAGGTTTCGAATTGGGTCGTCAATAAAGGCGAGCGTGCCGCGGCAAAGATCTCGAAGTTTGAGTTCTTCGGGCTGATGATCTTCGTTGCGATCCCCCTGCCCGGTACGGGCGCGTGGACGGGTGCACTCGGTGCCGCACTTCTCAATATGCGGATGCGGCGTGCGATCCCCTCTATTTTCCTCGGCGTGCTGGTCGCGGGTCTGATCATCACGCTGATTTCCTACGGTGTCGTCTCGGGTCTTGATTGGTTGTTATAAGCGAAAAAAAAGCGATCGCAGGTTTGCGATCGCTTTTTTGATGCTTATTCAAGATTCAATTTGTTTTTCAGCATTTGCGCTGTAACGATATAGGCAGCCACGCCGAGCGCCACAGAAAGCAGGATCGAGCCGAACATTGACAAATGCAAAAGCAAAAGACTGCCGCTGAGCATTGACATACTCATCGTATAGGAGAGAACGGTACCGACGGTGCCTGAGAGGATGTTCGTGATCGCGTTGATCACGAAATAGAACAGGATCGAGCCGAGGATCTTATGCTTCGGCATCAGGGTCGAGCCGACGGTGACGGATGCGTAATAGAGCAGGGTCTGCGAGATCGCGCCTACCACCACCGCCAGAAGGATCTCAAAAAGATAGAGGAATGCCGTGAACGGGCGCGCACCGAGCAACGCCAACAGGACGCTCCAGAGCTCAGCGAGGAAGTCTCCGCCGTGGATCAGGATCGGGATCCCGAAGAAGATGCCGAAAGCAAGCATCGAGGCAACCGTGTAGATCAGCGTCCAAAGACTGCCCGAGATCAGTTTTGCCGTCAACTGTGTGTGTATGGATACGGGAAGCACGAAGGAAAGATACCCCTCGTCGGTGAACATATTTTTATAAAAACGCATAACGATGATAAAAATGGCAACGACGGGGGCCAGCAGGATCGCGATCACCAAAAAGCCGCAGAACGTCCCGAGCATGAACAGCGTTATAAACAGGTCATCAAGCGTGAGAATGATGATCTCGACGATGCCGAAGCCGAGCACAGAAAGTCCGAGCATTCCCAAAAGGATCGGCCAGAGCATACGCGAAAGGTTTTTGTATTCGTATTTCAAAAGTCGCTTCAGCATCTGAAATCCTCCCGAAACAGCTCGTCGAGCGTTTTTCCCGCGTGCTCCCTGACCGTATCTGCCGCACCGAAGCGCGTGACTACGCCGTTTTTGAGGAAGAGGAAGGTATCAAGCACGCGCTCAACGTCCGAGATCAGATGCGTTGAGATAATGACCGACGCCTCCTCGTCATAGTTGCGGATGATGGTATTGAGGATATAGTCGCGACTGGCGGGGTCTACACCGCCGATCGGCTCATCCAAGAGGTAAAGCTGAGCGCGGCGGCTCATCACCATGACAAGCTGCAGCTTTTCCTTCGTTCCCTTTGAGAGCGTTTTGATCGGCCGATCAAACGGCACACCGAGCTCGTTCAGCATCTGACGTGCGCGCACAGGATCGAAATCCTTGAAGAAGTCGGTGTAATATTCGATCGCCCCATCAGCTGTCATCCATTCGCCGATGCTATTGCGCTCGGGCAGATAGGATACGATCGCCTTGGTTTCGATCCCCGGCTCATATCCGTTGATCCGTACAGTACCTGAGGTCGGCTTCAAAAGACCCGCCAATATTTTGATCAACGTCGTCTTTCCGCTACCGTTTGGGCCCAACAGCCCGATGATTTTTCCGCGCGGCAGGCACAGATTCATATTTTGCAAAACAGGAAAGCCGTATGCCTTGCATAGGTTTACACATTCCACGATCGGTGTTTCATTCATCGTTTTTTCACTCCCTTCCATAGTATCATTATACACGCGACGGCGACACTTGTCAAGAGTGGCGCATTTCGTCTGCAGGAGCTTCGTTTACGGTTGACATTGCACTCCTTTGTATGCTATACTATATCTGAAATCTAACCGACGCGAGGTATCCGTATGAAAAAACGAATATTTGCACTGCTTTTATCGGTTCTGATGTTGTTTTCCTTCGCCGCGTGCAGCGACGCACCGAGTGGGCAATCATCATCGTCATCCTCCTCGTCTTCAAGCTCGACCCCGCCCGTCTTCGACCCGTCCGCGGTCGGTCATACGGTTTACGGTGAGGGCTTCGGTATCAACCCCGGGCGCGTAAGCTGGGCGCAAGATCCTGCTCTGTTTGATTGGACCAACACACAGTACTGGTGGGATGAATCCAACTTCAACACCGAGCTTGCGGCACAGATGGTCTCCGACTCGCTTTGCGCGATCGCAGGCACGTCAACCGAGGCTGACGCGTGGGACGCGCTTTTTAAGGATCTGAACCTTCGCCGCTATGAAAAGAACGCGGGCTACACCGCGGGGGAGAAGATCGCCATCAAGCTGAATATGAACGCGATCTCAAGCGATACGCTGGCGACCAACGCCATTTTTCCGACCCCCTGTATGCTCCGCGCCCTGCTTTCGAGCATGGTGCTGCACGGCGGTGTCCGTCCCGAGGATATCGTCCTTTACGACGTGACGCGCGTGATCCCTACCTATTTCAAGGAGTATATCGGGAAGGACGAGCTGGCGGGCGTACAGTACGTCTACCTTGGCTCCGCACCGAATCTGAAGGATGACGACGCGCTCGTCGTCTGGTCAAGTGAGGTCGTGGGAGATAACGCCTATCTTCCGACCTGCGTATCCGAGGCAACCTATATCATCAACTACGCCAATATGAAGATGCATACGCTCGCGGGCTTCACGGTCACGACGAAGAATCATTTCGGCTCGATCGTTACCGACGTGAATCCCAATCGCGCCCCCGCGACCGCAGGACTGCACGAGCTGATCTGCGCGACAGAGGCAATTTACAGCGGCAAGACGATCTACCCGCGTCCCTACGGCTCCTATACGCCGATGGTGGATATCATCGCCAATCAGGACGTGGGACAAAAAACGCTGCTTTATTTTGTCGACGCCGTCGTGACGACCGCAGGACAGAACGCAACGCTTACGCAGGCAATGCGCTGGGAGACGATGGGGAACAAGTTCCCGTGCAGTATCTTTATGAGTCAGGACCCGATCGCCATCGACTCGGTCTGCCTTGACTTCCTTCTCAGCGAGCCGAGCATGAAGCTCGTTGCCGAGGCACCGATGGATAACTACCTGATCGAGGCGGCGACAGCCCCAAGCTCCCCCTCTGGCACCGTCTACAAGGACGGCAAGGGCAACCCCATCACGGGAAGTCTTGGCGTGCACGAGCATTGGTACGATGCAAACAGTAAGGAATACAGCCGCAACAAGGGTGCGGACGTCGGAATTGAGCTGATCCAAATTCTCTACGGAGAGTAAATAAAACTTTACAAAAAAGGAAAAACAAGCATGAAAAACATCGACTACCGCGACTATATCATTGAGGCACCCGTCAACAAGGAAAACATCGAATGGTCACACGACTACACCTACAACGCAAAGGACCAGACCTCGCCGCGCGTTTTGATGATCGGTGACTCGATCTGCAACGGCTATCAGTATTACGTGCGCCAGCTCCTTGCAAACCGCGTGAACGTTTCCTTCTGGATCACCAGCTACTGCGTCACGCGTGAGCGCTATTTCCGTATGCTCGATATGATCCTTGAGCAAAACCGTTACGATCTCGTACTGTTCAACAGCGGCCACTGTGGCAACGCCATGCCGATTTGGGAGAAGTCCTTCCGCTCTGCCGTCCGCTTTATCGGTGACAAGCTGGGTGAGGTCAAGATCGGTCTCGTTTATTCACCTCCCACGCGCGTTGACGTATGCAACGAGGGAAACAAAGCGCGCAACGCCGTCGCCCACAAGGTTGCCGAGGAATACGGCTATCCCGTCGTTGATCTGTGGTCTCCCATTGAGGCACTTGGCACGGGCGATGACGTTTTTTCCGACAACTTCCACTTTATAAAACCGATTCAGGAAATGCAGGCAAGGATCGTTTCCGATGCCGTATGCGATCTCCTCGGCATTACCGAGGACGGTGACATCGAACAGCTCCCGAATGAAACCGGTCCCGCAGGGGCACTGAAATAAGACAAAAAGGACACTCCTATGAGTGTCCTTTTTGCTTCTCTCGGGAATCCGGCTGGCGCTGCGTGCCCCAGCGATTCTGAACCCATACGGCGCCGCATTTTGTGCGGAAGCTTACGTGTTCGGAAGACGCCGTGGGTCTCGCGCGGAGCGCGTCGGAAAAAAGGAAAAATGTACACGGGAATCTCGCCAAAGGCGAGGATTGGCCCACTCTACGCCTTGAAAGCGAGCTTTCAGATCTCCGAGTGGCGAATGCGAACCCAGCAATGCCCTCACCAACTGAAAAGGGGAAGTTTACAGACTTGGGCATTGCTGCGTTCAATGAGCGTACGGGTCACCACAGAACGAAAAAAGGAATCCTTGCGGAGTGCTTCGTTCTGTGGTGACCCGTACGGGAATCGAACCCATGTTTTCGCCGTGAGAGGGCGATGTCTTAGCCGCTTGACCAACGGGCCATCTTTACAACGGTGATATTATAACATAGGTTTTCTAAAAAAGCAAGGGGTTTTTGAAAATTCTTTTAAAAAGTTTTCATAGACTTTCAAGGAAGCGCAGAAGCTCCGCGAAGTTCCCCTGCTTCGTATCGGGCGAGGCGGTGGGGTCGCCGATCAGGCAGTCGGTTAAAAGGTAGGTGTCCATACCTGCCTTTTTTGCGGCGAGGATATCCTCGTCAACATTGTTGCCGATCATCAGACAGTCGGCGGGGGCGACGCCGAGGACTTCGGCGATCTCAAGATAGTAGTAGGGGTTCGGCTTGCAGGAGCCCGAATTCTCATAATGCGTGACGAGATCAAAGTCGGTGGGAGCAAGCCCTGCCCAGCGGATGCGGGCGGCGACGGCGTTTGGCGGGAAGAAGGGGTTGGTTGCCAGAACGACGCGTGCGGCTTTTGCGCGCGCGAGCGCGACGGCACGGCGTGCCTGCTCGGTCGGTTGCGTAAATCCGATCGCACGGTTGAAGTCGCCGTCGTAGAAGGCGTCGAAGTGGGGGATATCGGCGGTGACGTCCTTGCCGAGCAGATCCGAAAAGGTTTCCCAGAATACCTCGCAGTTGCGGCGCGATCCGTCGTTTTTCACCATTGCGGCAACGCCACGCCACATAGCGGGGATCATCGTATCGGCGGCATAGCCAAGCGGCGCGACCGCGACGCTCAGCATACCGAGGTAGCCCCTTGTGAATTCATCGTTATCCATCGGCAACAGCGTTCCGTCGAGGTCAAAAAGAATGGCTTTATACATAAACGTCCTTTACTGTATCAGAATTTTTTGCTTGCCGATCACGAGGCGGACGAAAAGGATCGCAACGACAGTAATAACGAGCGAGATCAGCGCCAGCACCTGCTGTCCGTAAACGTGGATGCCGAAAATGCTGTTTCCGTTCCCCTGAATGAAGGAAAGAAGGCGGCTGGCAAGCAAGGATGCACCGAAGCCGAAGATGCCGCCGATGCTGTTTTTGATTGCGGTTGCCTGCACGAAATAGCGTTCGTCAACGTAGCTGTAGGTCACGTTCATCAGGTTTTGGTTTGTGCCCGCCTCACTGACGTAATAAAATACCGTATAGCCGATGATCAGCCAACGCGTCGACGGCGTGGTGAATACGAGCATTGCAAAGCCGATCGCCGCAAGGAGCATACCGAGGCTTGCGCCCTTTGCGTAGCTGATGCGGTCGGAGAGTCTGCCAAAGGGCTTTGACAGCGCAAAGCGGAAGGCGTTACCCGCCATATTGATCACCTGCACGACACCGACGGTGAGGGCAAGCTCGCTGACGCGGTAGATGCCGAGGAAGCCGACCGTGCTGTATCGCGCCATATCCCAGATGGCGGTCAGAATGACGATATAGACGAAGCGGCGGTTGCCGAGGGTGTTTTTCAGCACCTCGCGAAAGGGAACGGTGGGCGCCTTTTCCTTCGGCCGGATGGCGTTTTTCTTATCGATCATCATAAGGCAAAGGAAGTCGCACACACAAAAGACGAAAATCGAGCAGGCGGCAAAGATAAAGCTGCCGTAAAGATGCCCCGTTTCGGTGAACTTATCCATAACGAAGCCGATGATGAGGGTCATAATGATGCCCGCAAGAAGCGAGAGCATTTCCTTGCCTGCCGAGTAGCTACCGCGATGACGGGGGTCTACGTAGGAATTTGCCCACTTAAAGATCATCGAGGTGACGAGATAGTTGCCAAAATACGCGGCAAGCACGCAGACGATGACGAGCGCACGCTTATAGGGGAAGGCGAAGGGCAAAAACGGCACAAGATACAGCGACATAAACAAAAGGTTGCTGAGGGTGTGCAGAATGATGGCAAAGCGCTTGACGTTTACGATCCGCTGAACGATGAAGATCGAGAAGAGCTGAAAAAGGAATGCGAGCGTAATGAAGGACGAAATGATGCCGATCAGCGCATCGGAAAGTCCGATCTCCTTGAGCAGGGATGCAAGAAAAGCGTCCGCGACCAAAAGACTTACGAAATATTCAAAGGTAGCCTCCCAGCGGTACGCCGAGCGAGAGCGGCGGTAGGCGGGGGTGTTAAATTTATTCTCTGCGGTATTCATAAGACACTCCTTGTTGTTCAATGCCTCTATTATACTCCAAGATATTCAAAAAGTCAAGTCATGCGAGAACGAAAAAGTTTCGTTCCTGATACCAAAAAGCGGTGGGAATCAATTGCGACTTTTTGAAAAAAGTCGCTCCTCCCCGGTCGCATAGTCGTCTGCCGGCACCGCCCAAGCGGCGGCTTGACACACTCCTTGCTTTGCGGGGTATCGCGGCATAAAAACATCGTGCTACGATGTTTTTATTTGCTCACAAAAACTTTTATGGGCGAGGAAGTAATGACATTCACTGAATGTCCTCGCCCCCTCCATCCATCCCTATTTTATTTCCCCATCCCCGCATTCAGTTTTTTGCCAAGCTTTTTTTGCAAAAAAGCGGAAAGCCCCGACACCCTATTGAATAGGGTGCGCGTAAAAACGCCCTACCCCGTAGGGTATCAAGAAAATGACATTCACTGAATGTCATCGCTCCCTTCATCCATTCCTGTTTTATTTCCCCATTCCCGCATTCAGTTTTTTTGCCAAGCTTTTTTTGCAAAAAAGCGGAAAGCCCCCGTAAAAAGCGAGGGATATCGAACGACCGAAGGTCGTATATCGACCGAACGCAGTGAGGATATCGAACGACCGAGCGTTAGCGAGGATATCGACGTCGATATACCGTGGCGTTACCACGGTTCGATATGTGTTCGCTTCGCTCACACTCGATATATTCGCGCACTGCGCGAATTCGATATACTCGCTGCGCGAGTGTGAAAACAAAAAACCGAGAGCCGTAGCTCTCGGTTGTTTGCTTTTTACTGTGCGTTTTGGATCTTCTCTGCCTTCGCGGCGGGAAGCAGCTCGACGAGTACCTCGTTATTGATCGCAACGCCGTCATACCAACGCTCGCCCGGATCAACGTAGAACGTGATGGATTCTTCGCCCTTGGTCAGAGTCAGATAGCCGCGGTAAACGAAGCTTGCCGCATATTCTGCCGCACTCTTTGCCGCATCCTTATCGCCGTAGTTGACCGTCAGGGCGAACGCCGCCTTGTTCTCTACCTTGTTGTCATAAGCAACGTAGGTGTAGGTCGCGTCGTTGCCGTTTTCGGTCGCATAGACCTTAACGTTCGTAACTCTCTCGCCGCCAAGCACGAGGTCAGCGGGCGTCAGATAGTCGTTGCCGTTGTAGCTTGCAACGCCAAGCAGTGCACCGTACTCAACCGTGTAGCCGAGTGCCTCCAGCTCTGCAATCTTTGCAAGGTCGACCGAGTAGAGCGTACGCAGTGCGTTCTGCTCCTCTGCGTTCTGGTTGACCTGTACGCCGTCGGAGGTGACTGCCTCAACTGCGGCGTACGCACCTGCGACTGCCGCCGCGACTGCGTCCGGCGTCGTCTCGTTCATCTTCACGTCTGCGAGCGCACCGTAGGCGATCGCCTTTGCCTCCTCGGGGAGAGCGGCGAAGCGCGTGACGTCGATCTCGTAGCCAACGTATGCGACTGCGTCAACGAAGTGGTTCTGCGCGATCTGCATTTCGTCCAGTGCGAAGTCGTACGCACGGACGGCGTAGACCGTACCCGGCATAGCGTACATCATCTGAACGCCCTTGCTGACGTCGATGGGTCCGTACTCGGAGAGCGTGCCGTTTTGGTACTTGTCGGTGCCGAGGGTGACGGTCGCACGGTTTGCACCGTTGACGTTCACGCCGATCACGCTTCCGTCCTTGTAATAGGTCTGATTTGCAATACCGCTCACGTTTTTCGTGTTCCACGCCTTGGCGTTAAAGCGGAGATCTTGGTTGACAACGTCATACGCATCGGCGGCACCGTACTGCCAGGTGAAGTGAACGTTCGACCAGCCGTCGGTTGCATTACCCGCAAATTCGGGCGGGAAGACTGCGTTGTATTCTACCCACGAGCCGATACGGAAGCCCCTCTGGTAAGAACACTCGCCCTCGGAGAGCGTACGGGTTGCCGAGAAGAGGTAGTTATCCTGCTCCTTCGTCTTTCCGTAGTC
>JAZSGY010000056.1:0-9814 GCA_045532985.1 Eubacteriales bacterium
CGCGATCTCCGACGGCGCCGCCGCCGCCCTCGCCGCCTGCCACTACCTCGACGAATAACGAAAAACCGCAGTCAAAAGACTGCGGTTTTCTTTTTGTTTTTATCTTTGTTCCGTCTTTAAAGATGATTTCGGTACAAGTCAATCTTGCTCTATTTTTTAGCATAAAACTCTCTACTGCCAAAGGCGATATACTCAATACCGTTTTCGTCATTCACAATGTGAGGAGAAAATCGTAATTTGGCGCAAAGGTAGACCAACCAGCGGTGTAGCCGCGAATTGTTTGTACGAATCGACCTTGCTCGTCATAGACTTCCTCGTCAAGTTCCTTAGTATGGAGCGTATACCCTTCAGCAGGATGGAGTATATAGATGGTCGATTCTCCGTATGTTTTTGTTTCCACTATGGTATTTGGAACAACTGATTGACTTCCCCAAATTACTGTCGCATTGCAATTTGCAAGCCAGCCATTGCTCCACCCCTCCGGCTTGGATTCGATCCCGCAATAAATATCCGTGAGTGAGATGCAGTTTTGAAAAGCAGGAAGAATCCGGGCCACGCTTTTTGGAATGAAAATATATTGAAGGTTTTTACAATTTTGAAACGCTCCAAAACCAATCGTTTCCAGTGAAGCGGTTTCTGCAATTGAAACCGTAACAAGGTTTTCGCAAGAAGAAAATGCGTTTTCGTGAATTGCTTTCGTATCCTCATGAATGATACAACCGGTGATATTCTTGTCTTTTGCTCTCAAAAGCAAGAAGTATGGATTGTTTGCGTTTCCAATATAATAACTGTTATCATATAAGTTTGCCGAAAGCTTGGAGCAACCTATGAAAGCTGATTCCCCAATGCTTTTTACACTATCCGGGATGGTCGCGCTAACAAGAGAAGAACACATGTAAAAAGTATAGTTTTCTATGCTTGCTATACCTTCGGGAATCATAATGCTTTCAAGGGAATTACAATTGGAAAAAGCCCATTGGAAAATTTCATACTTCTTCCCATTGTAATTGTCTGGTAATGCTAATTTTGTTTCATCACCTATATACCCCAACAAATAACAGGTGCTTCCGTTTTCATAGAAGATGCATCCCGTTGCGTCTACGAGAATTTTACTCGGCGAGTCGGGAGAGGTATAGATGTCAAGCGGGAAGAAAGCAGCGAAACCGTGCCCAGATTCACTTGTGATTGAGACCTTTGACAAGTTGTATATTTCAATCAGCTTGTTGCAACTTTGAAATGCTTTGGCGCCGATGCTCGTTACACTTCTTGGAATTGTAATGCTGAGAAGCGAACGGCAAAGTTGAAACGCACTATCATCTATTTTTGTTACGCCTTCCGGAATTTCGATTTTGACAAGTGATGTGCAGTTTTCAAAGGCACGTGCGCCAACACTTGTCACGTCTTTTCCATTATAAATAGCAGGAACAATGACATTTGCATCTGTGCCCGTATAATCAGTAACGGAATATGTTCCATTTTTCAAAGTGAAGACGAGACCTTTGGAAATTAATGTATAAACGGCATTGATCGTGATATCTGTTGCACCAAGAGAGAAGGCTTCCCATTCACCACCGGTATACCCTATTTGTTCGGGAACTGCGGGTAGTTCGATACTTTCGGTTTCTACAGTAAAGTTAGTTGTGCAAACAGTTTCGCCAAAAGATACAAACGTAGCGGTATAGGTGATTGGCGTATAGACGGCATTGACGGTGATATTCTCGGCAACGACGGAATGATTCTCCCAAGTTGCAGTATATCCTGTCTTTTTGGGTGTGCTCGGAGTTGTGATGCTCGTTGATTCGACCGTGAAGGTTACGGTATCAACCGTCACACCGTCTGCCTTGAAGGTAGCGGTATAAGTGATAAGAGTATAAACTGCGTTGATGGTTATATTATCGGCAATGACGGTATGG
Organism: Eubacteriales bacterium; assembly: GCA_045532985.1. GTDB lineage: Bacteria > Bacillota > Clostridia > Oscillospirales > CAG-272 > UBA1740. Next base: position 1,914 of record JAZSGY010000056.1, read on the forward strand.
TTCTCCCAAGTTGCAGCATATCCTATCTTTGTGGGTATGCTCGGAGTTGTGATGCTCGTTGATTCGACCGTGAAGGTTATGGTATCAACCGTCACACCGTCTGCCTTGAAGGTAGCGGTATAGGTGATGGGAGTATAAACAGCATTGACGGTGATGTTTTCAGCAAGGACAGAATGGTTTTCCCATTTTGCTTCATAGCCGACTTTTGCAGGGATTGCAGGGGGTGTAATAGTATTCTCTACCGTGAAGGGGATGCTTTCAACAAGAAAACCATCTGCTTTGAAGGTGGCGGTGTATATAATCGGGGTATAAATTGCATTGACAGTGATACTTTCAGTCCCAAGTAAATATCCTTCCCACGCACCGTTATAACCGGTTTTTGCAGGTACACTGGGAACTGTAATACTCTTGTTTTCCACGGTAAAGGAGGCGGTGGCTATCGTTATGCCATCAGCTTTGAAGGTGACGGTATAAGGAATAGGGGTAAAGATGGCATTGAGAACAATGTTGCCTGTACTGCCTTTTTCAATTTTTTCTACCTTGTTACCCTCTGCATCAAACCAACCGTCAAATTCATAACCGAGAACGGATAGTTCTTTGAGGACAATGGTTTCGGTTTCTACGTTGTAGGTTGTGGGATTGTTGTTGCTTGCTCCCTTTGTATTCTGATAGGTGATTAAGTAATTTCCTTCTACAACATAAACGGCGTTGATCGTGATGTCTTCAGGGCCCAGTGAATAAGATTCCCATGCCCCGTTGTAACCCGGTTTTGCTGGAAAAACGGGAGGCGTAATGCTCTCGGTTTCTACCGTAAATTCAACGGTGTCAACCGTCACGCCGTCCGCTTTGAAGGTGGCGGTAAAGGTAATCGGCGTAAAAACGGCGTTCAACACAAGGCTGCCCGTGCTGCCCTTTTCAATACGCTCTATTTTGTTGCCGCCCTCATCAAACCAACCATCAAAGTTATAACCTGCGACGAATAGACTTTCGAGAATGATGGTTTCGGTTTCCACATTGTAAGATGTTGGATTTGTGTTTGCTGCCCCCTTTGTATTTTGATATTGGATTTCAAAATCAGGTTGCAAAGTGTAGATGGCGTTGATGGTAATATCGCGTGGGCCAAGCGTGTATTGTTCCCATATGCCGTTATAGCCAGCTTTGTCGGGAAGCGTGGGCGGTGTAATTCGTTCGGTTTCCACTGTGAAGTTTACACTATTAACTATTACGTCTTCGGCTACAAAGGTTGCTGTATAGGTAATAGGAGTATAAATTGCATTGACCGTAATGTTTTTAGCAATTACGGCATAACTTTCCCACGCTGCAGTATAACCTGTTTTTTTGGGAATGGCGGGTGGTGTAATAATATCTTCTACTGTGAATGAAATTTTATCTACAAAGAAACCATCCGCTTTAAAGGTTGCGGTATATGTAATTGGTGTATAAACAGCGTTCACCGTGATATTTTCAGCACCAAGCGTATAATCTTCCCACTCTGCTGTATAACCATCTTTTGCAGGAACCGCGGGCGTGGTAACGCTTCCGTCCTTCGTAAAATTGACCACATCAACGATAGCGCCGTCAGCCATAAAGGTAGCGGTGTAGGTGATAGGGGTATAAATAGCATTGACCGTAATGTTGTCGGCGACAACTTCATATTCTTCCCACGATGAAATAAAACCTGCTTTTTGCGGAATGGCGGGCGCGACAATGGTGTCCTCTATCGTAAAGGAAATCTTATCTACAAAAAAATTGTCTGCTTTAAATGTTGCAGTGTACGTGATTGGAGTATATACGGCATTGATCGTAATATCTTTGCTATCAAGCGTATAGCTTTCCCACTCGGCTGTGTAACCATCCTTTTTCGGAACTGTAGGCGGGATGATCGTATCGCCTTTTGTAAAACTGACGGAATCTACTACAACTCCGCCCGCTTGAAAGGTTGCGGTATAGGTTGGAGGCGGAGTCTCCTCTTCTTCACAAGCAAAAAAGCAAAAACAGAGCAGTGCCAAAAGGGCGATCAAAATAGGAAGGAATCGGAATCGTTTCATCAGAGTTTTCCTCTTTTCTTAGTTTTCAAGTATGCCTTATAATATCACAATTTGAGATAATTGTCAATATCTCAAAGCGAGATATTATATACTGTAAGAAAAAGACGAGGAGAGGGAAATGAGGATCAGAGATCTGCGCGAGGACTCCGACCTGACGCAAAAGGAGGTCGCGGAGTATTTGCACATTCGCCAAAACACCTATTCGCAATATGAAAACGGCAAGCGGCAGATGTCGATCGACGTACTGATCGCCCTCGCGAAATTCTATCATACCTCGACCGACTATCTCTTGGGACTCACCGACGACAAAACCCAAAAATGAAAACGGAACAGACCACGGTCTGTTCCTTTTTCCTTCATCCGCCGCAGGCGGATATCGTTTGTCTTTATAGCGTTTGACGGGATTTGATATACAGATCAATATCGTTGATAATGTAGCGTGTTCCCGTGGTATGCAGCACCTCATAGAAATCACGGATATATTCGCATACTGAATACTGACTGAACAAGGCCATCACTTCCTTGCCCGTCATTTTCTTTTGGTTTTTGTATTCTTCTACACAAAGCACCAGAAAGGGTAATTCTTTGCTCATTCCTTAGTCCTCCGGAAATACGATCTCTCCCGTTTCCTTTTCGTGCTTCCACATGGAGTAAACGGTGAGCGGGCTGAAATGCCACATTTTTGTTTCTTCTTCAGCAAGCAGCGCGTAGGTTTTCGATTGATAAAATTCGTTGATTGCGGAAATATCGTCAATCTTTTCGTTTTGCACGATCAAGTCAACCGTCTTTGGTATCAGCGCGACGCTTAAGATCGAATTGAATTTCTCGTCCATCGCTCACACCTCCTCGGCTCTTATGAATCGCAAAAGAGAGATCGACTCGTTTGTAGCAAATACGTATTGGTCGAACAGCTGTTTGATCTTCAAGGCATCAAGAGCCTGCTCCTTGGTCAAAAGTCCCGTCGCGTATACCTGAAGCGTTCTGTAAACGTCGTCATTTGCGACGGCTCCGATGATCAGGTCATATTGCTCTTTGTTATAGGTTCCGTTTCGGTGTGCAGAAACAAAATCGAGCCAATCTTCATCGGGAGCATTGAAACGCTTGATTTTCAGAGTGTTGTTAACAATAGGATCGTCTATTTCATATACGTTGACTGTTGGTGTGCCGCCCCTGCGCACCACGACTTTTTTGGCGAAGCTCACGGCTTGCGCCTGATTGGTTGTCGTATAAAAGCCGTAGCCGAAGTCAAGGAATCTGTTTTGTTCGATCAGCCGTGGCTTTTCTACTACTGTATTACTGCCGTGGTATATGATCATAATATTGCTCCCATTCTTTTGATTTGCGCTTTTTCGTCCTTGAGCTTTTTGAGGATCTCTTCAACCTGTTTTCTTCTTGCAAGCTGTTCCCGAAGCGGGATCAAGGCTTCCTCGTCCTTCCCGATATATTTGGTGATGACTTTATCACCGTCCCTGAAGGACAAATAATAATAGATTTTATCCTTCACTTTCTTTGGCTTAATACTGCCTTTTGGCAGAGCTTCCAGCTCGCGGCTGTATTCGGTAATCATATTTTTGTTTCGTCTTTCTTCTTTTGAAAGCAAAGCCGTTATAACACTCACATTCATCACCCACAGATATTATACCCTACAAAATAAAAAAAGTCAATAGATTTGTTGGATATTTGCAAGGCGCACAAAAGGGACGGTCTCAAAATTTCTATTTGAGACCGTCCCTTTTGCCGTTCACCCGTCAACGACGGATTTCACTCCTTATTCATTTCCCTTGCATCGGTGCGTCCCGTCAGATAATCAAGCGAAACGCCGTAAAAATCCGCGATCCGCACAAGGATCTCCAGCCGCGGCTCACGCGTCATACGCTCGTAATTCTGATACGCGTGCTCGGTGATATCGCAAAAGACCGCGACCTCGATCTGTCGGAGCTTGCGCTCGTTTCTCAAAGACCGCAAGCGGTCTGCTAATACTTTTTTCATACACCACACCCACAATTGTTCTTGACAAATGTAGTATAATCGATTATAATAAAGTAAATACCAACAATTGTTTGTGTGTAGGGGCATGCCGAAACATTGTCTTGCGTGCTGGAATGCAGAGTACAAGTTAGCCTTACCCGCGATTGTTCTTGACAAAAACAATGCAATTAATTATAATAGAACCAAATGATTATTATTTATAAAAAAAGAGGAAGAACATGAAAAAAGTCGCATCTTGTATTTTATTGCTTGTAAGTTTTCTTTTATTACTTTTGTCTTTTGCTGCTTGCGGCAATTCAAAAATTGGGAATGACGACCTGTCGATCGGTGGCATTCCAATTATTTACAATACAGTAACCTATCAAACGAATGGCGGCAATAAGCTGTCACCGCAAAAGGTTTCGGAGCAGCTTGACGTTGCACCGACACCGAAAAGAAGCGGTTATCAATTTGACGGCTGGTATCTTGATGAAAATTTAACTGCGGCAGCATCCTTTCCGTTATCCGTATCTACTGATATGACGTTGTATGCAAAATGGTTGAAGTTAACGGATGTAAGAACCTGCACCGATGCGTCAATTAAGCTTTGGGCAAACGACGACCCCGGTGTATATTGGGATATTTCTCCCATGGGTTTTGACCTGCAAAAGCTTAGTACGCAAGATTACTATATGACGATAACGGTTACCTATACCGTTTCTTATCAAAAGGATTATGATGTTTGGCTTGATATCGGTTATGCGGGTGCGCCCAAATACCAAGCGGGCATTTACGACGAAGACCGTCTTGGAAAATATGAGAGCGATCTGAGCACAACCAAGGGCGGAACCACGAGGACAATGACCTTCACCAGAAGCACAGCGTCCTTGATTGGTGAGGATATCACGTTGAGCTTTACAACCAATAACATTCAAAATACGATATTTTTTGAGGATATAACAGTTACCTACGAATGTCTCAAATAAAAGAAAAGGTCTGAACTTTTGTTCAGACCTTTTTCCTTTTTTGCGCACCCGCCGACGACGGCTTTTCTTCCCCTTTCAAAGTTTTGGGGAGGGGGAAAGGGGAGGTGCTTTTTCAAAAGCATCTCCCCTCGTTTCTTTTACTTCTTCAAGTGCCTCGGGCCGACGTCCGATACGTCGATCGGCTTGAAGCCGAGCGCGAGCGCGGGGCTGTCCTTTCGCAACGTAAAGTCGTAATTCTTCGCATCCTTGAAGCGCGGATCCTTCACGACCGAGTGCAGATCGAAGCCAAGCTCCGCGCGTGCCGCGGACAGACCGAGGCGCGTACCGCCGAACAGCTCCGCGATCACGGGTGCTTTGCCGCTTTCGTCAAAGATCACGTTGCGATCCGATGCAAAATCCATCGGCGTTGCGTGACCGTAGGCAGGCCGCCCCTCCTTGCAGAGGATGATATTGTTTTCGAGCAGAAGCCCCGCGTGCTGCTCGGGGCGCGTCAGGCGCACCGCCTCGTGCTCCGCGTAGGCGAAAATATTGTTGCGGATCTGATTCATCGAGCCGTAGTGCTGATGGTAGCAGTTCTCCGACACGTTGTAGCAGATGTTGTTGCGGAAGGTCATATAGGACGAGCCCTCGTCGGTATAGAGCGCCCAGCCGCCGTAGTTGCGGCTCTTGACGTCGTGAATGACGTTGCCCTCAACCACCGTGCCGGGCTGTGCGCCGAGCGTGTAAACGCCGCCCATATCCGAAAGGATACCGCGCCCAAGATCCCAGATGTGGTTCTTGTAAACGAGGTTGTCACGCGTGACTGTTTTGCCGTAGCCCCAATGCCAGCCCATACAGATGCCCGAGTAGTAAAGCCCGTGGATCTCGTTGTGCGAGAATTCACAGTTGTAGCCGTGCGTCAGGAGAATGCCACTGCAGGAGAAGTAGCGAAGCCCAAGATTTTCAAGCGTGCAGTCGGTCACGTAGACGTTATGCGTGTACGCGGTGGCGGGGGAGTCCGCGCCGCCGCCGCAGATCGAAATGCCGCCGCCCGCGCCGTTTCTCACCGTCGTGCGTGCAATGCGGATCTGGTCGCACCCCTCGTAGATCTTGATGCCGTAGGAGCCACAGCAGTTGAAGTCACAGCTATCCACCCCACAGCCGTGTGCCCCCGTGAAATTGAGCGCACCGTAGAGCTGACTGCAACACTGTCCGTCAGCGCCCACGGGCGTTCTGACCGTCTCGCCCGCCTCGTTTTTCTTCGTGACGTAGGGCTGAAAATCGCCCCGCGTGTAGGCAAAAGCGAGGTTGCGAAAGCGGATCCCCTCAATGCGGTCGCCGTTTTCGTAGTCGCCCTCAATACTTACCAGTCGGTCAAGCACGGGCGCGTAGATCACGGTATTCTCGGGCGTTTCACCCTCCTTCGGCAGGTAGTAGAGCTTGCCGTCGGTGCGGTCAAGATACCATTCCCCGGGATTCTCGAACGCCTCGGCAAGGTTTTCGATGTAGTACGCCATCGTCGCGCTGTCATCGCGCTTTTCGGTGATCCGCATCCGCGTCGGCACGGCAAAGTCGCATCGGCGCGTTTTGGGATCGTACGCGCCGATCCTGATATGCTCGTCAACCCAGTAGTGGCAGAAGGTGATCGTCGCATCGTCAATATTGTGCGCATGCTCGGGAATGTCCCCCGCTTCGGCAATGAACCAATGGAAGGGGTTGTGCGTGTGCCACTTCGGCTCGGGCTCGACCGCCTCGGGATACAGATACCCCGTAGCAGGGTAGCGCGTGCGCGGCGCGGGCATACCGTTCACGTAAAGATCGGTAAAATTCCACTTGCCCTCCTTCACCTCTGGGAGCGTGACCGACCAGCAGTCCTTGCCATTGAAGACGTCGGGCGCGAAGCCCGAAAGGCGGCGACCGCCGCTGATCAGCACCCGCTCGGTGCCAAACGGCTCAAAGGTCACGTCGCGCACGGTCGCGGGATCGTGATAGGCGTTCTTGTCGGGACGGATGGTGATCGGCTTTGTCAGCGTATATTCGGGATCCATCAGCTTGACGGTCACGGGCTGTAAAAAGCCCGCGCGGCGCATCGCCGCAACCACGCGCAGTGCCTCCTCGATCGAGCCGAGCGGCCCCTCCGTCGCGCGTGTATTTTCATAGTGTACCCCGAGCTGCGCAAATGCGCTCCGCTCGGCAGAAACGTAAAGTGTCGTTACCTTTGCATAGCTGTACATAAAAGGATCTCCTTTTTATTTAAGTATTTGAAGGTAATTTCATTGTAGCACGAAAAAAAGCCGACGGCAAGTCTTTTTGCAAAAATATTGACTTTTTCGCCGCGCGCAAAGCAAAAGGCTTGGGACTCATATTTTTCCCAAAACTGCACATACTCCTTAAAAAAGGAGGATGCATATGATCGAACAGGATACGATAAAGCTTTTGCGCGAATGCGACGCGGGGGTAAAGATGGGGGTCGACTCGATCGACGAGGTTCTGCCCTACGTGAAAAACGACGAGTTTGAAAGACTCCTCACCGACTGCAAAAAGGAGCACGAAAAGCTGAGCTGCGAGATCGGCGAGCTTTTGCACGACTATCACGACGACGGCAAGGAGCCGAACCCGATTGCAAAGGGAATGTCGCACGTGAAAACAAACGTCAAGCTCGCGATGAAGGAATCGGACAAGACCATCGCCGATCTGATGACCGACGGTTGTCACATGGGCGTCAAGTCGCTCTGCCGCTACCTCAATCAGTACGAGGCGGCAGACGAGGTCTCGAAGGACATCGCAAAGCGGCTGATCAAGCAGGAGGAGCAGCTTTCAAAGGATATTCAAAAATTCCTCTGAACGCGCGGCAACGACAACAAACAAAAGGGGGCTGTCTCAAATTGCAAAATTTGAGACAGCCCCTTGTTTGATAAAG